>JANXTX010000150.1 GCA_025352165.1 Caulobacteraceae bacterium
GCGCGCGCGAAGCGCTTCACCTCCTCAAGGTGCTCGGCCAGATCGCGAGGTTCCTCTGAGCGCACCCGCCGGGTAAGGTTGATCTGGTTGACCGGCACGTCGTGGACCAGGCGTTCGTTTTCCACCGCGAGCGTCGCCGTGAAAGCGTGCAGGGTCGTCTTGATGAAATTGGCCAGTGCGAAGGCCGGGCTGGTGTCGCCCATCGACACATCTGGCGAGACCAGTACGAGCTGGCAGTCGTCATAAAGCGACGCCCGCCGCGCTACGCGGAAGTGGTTCGTCAGGTTCTTGTCGATCAGCTCGTGGAAGTCTTGCGGCGTCAGCGGCGACATGGCGTCGAACAGGCGGGGCGGCAGGCCCTCGAACGGCGTTGAGACCACCGTCGTCGGTCGACCCCAGCGCGCGATAGCCTTGTCCATCGCCGTCTCGACCCCATCCTCGCAAACCATGGTCTCGATGCGTTCCGGCGGAAGGTCGCCGCACGCCTTTCGCATGTCCTGGGCGCCAAAGCGCGTCCGGGTCAGCAACACCACCTTTCCCACATGGCAATCGACGACGAGTTGCCTGGCCGCCTCAACCAGATAGTCCTGCAGTTCATCGCCGATGAGCCACACGATGCGTCCGCGCATGCGGTCGAGCCGTTCCTGCTTTGGCCCTCCGAACAGTTCGCGCTCCGTGGTCGAACGTTCCACGGTCAGACCACCCGAGGGCATGAAGGTCTCGCCGCTGACCACCCGGTCGGCCAGATAGAAGACCGTCGCCTGGGCCACGTCGTTTTCGGTCGGCATCTTTCCGAGGTGAAGCTGCGATAGTACGCCGCTGCCCACTTTCTTAGCTTCGTTCGCGATCCTGCCGGCAGGCAGGAAGGCCACCTCGCCGGGTGGCGTGCGCAACAGCCAGTCGCTGTTGGCCGCCTCGGTGTCCGGCTTGTCCGCCCAGTCCGGCGCATCCAGGAAATAGCCGGCGAGACGCAGCCGCCTGATCAGCCGCCCGGCGATCGCCGGTGTCAGCAGGTAGCGGTCCCAGGTGCAAACCCCATCGCCCTCGCGCGCGCAGGCCAGGGCCAGTTCCCTGATCTCGTGCGGTGTGTGTGTATCGTGGGACATCCCCGCCGTGTCGTTGCGCGCCAGCCGGGCCAGGAGGGTCTCGACCCGTTCGCCTCGCCGCAGAGCCTTCACCACCGCTGCGTGGATGGCGTTCAAGCGCTTGTTTTCCAGAATCAGTTTTCCCCGGCGTTCGAACAGGCCGGGGCGGCCGCCGACTCCGGCCAGACGATCGCCGTCCACCGGACCCGGCGCGATGGCGTTGAACTGCACCTCGGGGCCGAGGTAGCGCGCAAGCGACTCCACCATGGCGCGCTGTCCGGCCTTGGACACCGCGTAATCGGCGCGGTTCGGATAGGAGACCGCCAGATATTTCTCGCCGCCGAAATACGACGAAACGTTGAGGATGTATCCCGAGCCCTGCGCCTTCATCAGCGGAATGACCCGGTGGATCAGCGCATAGTTCGAGATCAGATTGGCCGACAGCGTGTAGTTCCAGGCCTCGACGCTCATGTCGACGACCATGTCCTCGGCGCCGGCGACACCGGCGTTGTTGATCAGATAGTCGATGCGGCCGAAGGCCTGGGTCGTCGCGTCGACGGCTTTGTTGAGTGACAGGAAGTCGGCCACGTCCACCCCGAACATGATCTTGATCCGCTGCTCAACGCCGGCAAATCCGATGTCCTCAAGTTCGCTGATGATGCGCGCCCGTGCCGCGAGCAACTCGCTCTCGCGCCGGGCGACCATCATCACCTTGGCGCCGGCCAGCGCCAGCAGACGCGCGACCTGGCCGCCTATCCCCGCTGATCCGCCGGTGATCAGCGCGACCTTGCCCCGATGCAGTCCGGTGATGTTTTCCGAAAAGCCCGGCATCGCCTTGGTTGCGCCGGTCGCCTCGCCGATATTTTGGGGGATATACAGCGTCACTTCGCGGATCTTGCTCTCCTTGAACAGGATTCGCGTCGCATGGCCCGCGACGAAAGGCGTGTTTTCCGCCTCATCGTTGCCGAATCGGACGATCTGGTTTCCCCAGACGCCCTGGCGCCGACGGCCGTGAGCCAGATCTATCTCCGCCTCGTCACGCCAGATTCGCACGAGCTGTTCGGTGGCCGCCCGCAGGATGTTGCCGTGCACGTCGCCAGCGCCATCCGTCCGGTTGGAAACGAAAACGAACCGTGGTTCCTGCAGCAAGGTATCGTGGCGCCGCCAATAGCGGTTGAGCGTACGGGCCATGGCGATCGCGCCGTGCATCTCGACGACCAGGAAATCCTCGAGGTCGGCGTCCTTGATGTCCATCAGAGGCATCGTGTGCCGCGCGTGGCCATGCACCGGCATGATGACGGCGCCCGTGATCGGCGGATTGGACCGGGTGTATTCTTCGAGCGCCGCCTCCATCGCCGCCGGCTCCTTCCGGTTCAGACGAACGATGGAGAGGCGGTCGCCCAAACGTTCGGAGACGGCGCGAGCGGTCGCGATCGCCACGTCCGCCTGCCGCGACAGTCCAAGCAGGACGTGCGCGCCGCAGGCAATCTGGACCTTGGCTATCTCCAGCCCGTCTTCCCATTCCTCCCCGGCGGCGATCAGCACGCACAGGCCCGCGCCGTCCATCGACCGCATGGCGGGTCGCGACGGATAGGTGGAGCGCTGCTCCTTCCGCACCGTCATCCCGTGCGTCACCTCGAAATCATGCCCATTATAGGCGGCCGAATCGTCGCTGCCGAGGAAGACACAGGTGGCGGCGACATCATCGGGAGTCGGGAATGTCTTGGTTTTGACCGCGCCGCCCACGCTACGCTCGAGCGACATCATGTCGAAGAACTGCCGAGCGGTCGTGCCCGCTTCGTCGCCGCGCATTTTGTCCATCGCCGCGAACACCGTGCGGATCCGCTCGCTCTCGATCGGGCCGGGAAACACCAGGTTGACCCGCACGCCGCGCGGCCCCAGTTGTAGTGAAAGCTCGCGCGACCACGCGTTCATCGCCGCCTTCGGGACCACATAGGCCGTGCGCGCGTAGTAGGGCGTACGCGAGAAGATCGTGGATATGTTGATGATCGAGCCGCCCTCGCTCATCACCGGCGCCGCCGCGCGCGCGACATTCCACGCCACGCCCAGGATGTTGTAGAGCGCATCCCGCACCGTCTCGGTGTCGCTCGCCCCCCCCGCGCGCAGGGCTTCCAGTTCTCCCGCGTCGAGCGGCAGTTCGTCGAGGGGCTGCTTGGGACCGGCGGAGCCGGCATTGTTGACAAGGATGTCGATGCGGCCAAAGCGCTCGATCACCTGCGCTATCCCGGCGCGGACCGACGCGGCGTCGGCGCCGTCCAGAATCACCGTCGCCACGCGCGAGTCGTCGACGCCCGCATCCTCGCGCGCCGCTCGCGCCGCCGCGTCGAGCCGGGGCGCCGTGCGCCCGGTCATGACCACGGTCGCACCCTCGCGCAGGTACCGGCGAACGATGTAGCCGCCGATATTGCCCGCCGCGCCGGTGATGACAGCGATCTTTCCAGCCAGCCGGCCGGGACTCTCGGACTGGGTGACGGAGGCGGGCGCCGTGGCCTTAGGCATGGTTGGAAGCTCCAGATTGATCGTTCGACGCCCACTGCTCCAGCAGGGCTTCGCGCCCGCGCAGGCCCTCGGACGGAAGCGCGTGGTTGACGACATAGGTCGCCCCCGAATGGCGGTTCTCCCACATCGCCTGATGCGCCCGTGGCAGGCCGGCCCAATCGACAACGATCGGGTCGGTGACCGAGAGCAGGCCAGCGGCGATCATGTCGTTCATCCGCGACACCTCGAAGGCGTTGCAGAGATGGGTGCCCAGGATATTCGCCGTCGGCATCAGAATCCGGCGCTGCCGGGTCCAGACCTGCGGCGCATAGAAGGTGTAACGATGACCGGCCATCTCCTCGGCGTAGACGACCCGGCCGGTGAATGGCTTCACCAGGGATGTCGACACACCCAGGGTGTCCTGCGCGGACCGTTCCAGGATCAGGTCGGGGTTTCCACGCGGGTTGGCGCCCGACCGCAGAAACCGGCCGATGGCTGTCCCGAACGGCTTCAGCGTCCGGTCCTGATAATCGCGGACGCCCGCCTTGAACGCCTCGATATTGTCTCGCGCCATCGGCAGTCGCGGCATCGTATGCGGCCAGTGGAAGTTGTGGCCTTCGCGTCGCGCCACATCCTCCAGGCTGACGATGCCCGCGATCGCGTCCTGGAATCCCAGCGACTGAAGGAATTCGCGCTGGCCGTCGGTTGTCGTCGTCACAACGACGCGGGCGCCAAATTCGCGAAGACACTCGATCATTTCCAGACCGACCTCGTCGAGCAGGGACTTCGATCCGGCGCCGTAGTAGACCAGGACCGCCTCTCCGCCTTGAAGTCCCGCGCGCCTCAGCATCGCCTTGGGGTCGACCGCGCCTGGCTTGCCCATGAAGCTGAAATGGTAGCCCGACGAGGCGCCGTAGAACGCCAGTGATCCGTTCTCGGCCAACAGCTGAAAGCTGCGCGGAAACGCGGTTTCGCCCGCGTGACTGACGACATAGTCCGCCAGGCGGCTGTTGTTCAGCTGTTTGAAAGATTCGAGGATCGGCTGGCCGGCGGCCTCCCAGGCCAGGGCTCCACCTGCGTCTTCCGGCACGGCGGTGTAAAGCCCGTCGAAGCGCGGGTCGGTCCTGTCGATCGCGCCGACCGCGCCCATGGTGGCGATGAATTCGGCCCGGGCCTGACTCGAGACAAGGCCCGTAACCGCCAGACCGGCGCTCCGGGCGCTTTTGAGCGCGTCCAGGCCCGTGCCGGTCGCCGACCCCTCGACGAACAGGGTGCGCCCGGGAGCGATCCTCAGGGTGGTGAACAGCGCACGGAAAACCGTGCCGAGATTGAGGACGTATGAACCGGCCTGTTCCAGGGTGAGGTCGCCCGGCACGGGGTGAAGCTGCGGCGCCTGCGCGACCATGAACTGAGCATGGCTTCCTGTCGGCGTCTCGTAGCCCTGAATCGCGAAGTCCGCGAACATCGGGTCGTCCCCGGCTTTCGGCGACAGCAGATCGCTGGTCCCCGAATAAACGCAGACCAGATCGCCCACTTTCAGGCGTCCCTCGCGTTTAACCTCGCCGCCCAGCGCCACCACCAGGGCCACGCCGCCCGATCCAGTGGTCTGGAAATCCTCTTCGTGGTTTTCGAAGGGTGAGACCGGAATACCGGTCAGGGCCCAGATGTCGTTGAAGTTCACTTCCGAGGTCAGCATGTACAGCAGTGCGTCGTTCGGCCCGGGCGGATCGACCGGCACGATCAGCTCGCGCTCGCTTGTCACGGGCGGTCCGAACCGGGGCACGCCCGTTTGCGCATCCCGCGCGACACCGAAGGCGTACTGCCAGGGCGGGATCGCCGTGACGCAGGGGTAGAACGGTGCGCCGACCGGAAGCAGTTCGCCGCGGGCCTCCAGTTCCGCCGCCCGGGCGCTGGGATCGCCGACGGTGGCGGCGCTTGAGCGCCTGATCGGCAGCGGCGGGCTGGTCTTGTCGAGGTACTGGCGAATCCCGGCCTTGCCGCCGTCCGGATCGATGACGGCGTGGGCGAAGAGTTCCGCCTCCCGCGCCAGGCCGATGGTGAGACCCCCCGACCAGCCGGTCCTGATCGCGTCGACGGACAGGGCGCCGGCGCCGCCCCTGCCGGCCCAGTCCAGCTGACCTCGGATCGCCTGCACGAAGTCATCGTTCAGCGCCGCCTCCAGATCCTCCCGGCCCGGCGTCTCCCACGCCGAGGTCATGGCGCGACGCTCGGCGAAGGCGCGGCTCAGCGCGCTGGCCTCGCCGTCCCGGACGAAGTCGCGCACCGCGGCGTGCGCCAGCGACAGGACGTCCTCGCCCTCTCCTGCCAGGGCATCCACGAGGCCGATGTCGTGCGCCGCCGGCCCGTCGATACTCCGTCCGCCGAGGATCAGGTCGAGTGAATCGCGCAGACCGGTCTGGCCGCGCCGCGCCGCCAGAAGTCGCGGAAGCCGCTGCGTTCCCCCGTAGCCCGGCAGCAGGCGCAGGCGGATCTCCGGTTGGCCGAACCGCGAGAAGGTTTCGGCGACCCGGTAGTGACAGGCCAGCGCGAACTCCATGCCCCCGCCCAGGGCGACGCCCTGGATGGCGGCGATGCAGGGTTTCCCCATGGTCTCGATCTTGCGGAACGCAAGTTGGGCGTTGTTGGGGAGCACCCTGGCGTCGTCCAGGGTGTGAACCTCGTCCAGGAATTGCCGGATGTCCGCGCCGGCGACGAACGAGGCCTTCCCCGCGCCGGTGAACACCACCGCGACGACGTCGTTGCGATGGGCCAGATGGTCGACCACGATGACCAGCTCATCGATCGACCGCTCATTGAGCGCATTCACTGGCGGGTTGTCGACGGTTACCGTGGCGACGCGCTTGCCCGGCGCCACGAGGTTGTATTGAATGAGGAAATAGCGATATCGCTCGAACAGTTGCTGGTCTTCGCTGCGCTGTTGGCGCCGCCGCCACGCGGTGACCGCCTCGCGCATCGGCTCCAGGCTTTCGGGATTGCGCAGGGTGGTGGTGTCGCCAAGATCGCGGCCCTCGACCAGGGCGCGGATCATCCGGCGCATGTACTTCCCGCTTCGCGTTTCCGGAAACTCCGGAACCTCCAGGAAGTCGGACGGGACTGCAACCGCGCCCTTCTCCTGTCGCACCAGTTCGATCAGCCGCCGGCGATCGTCCTGACCAAGGCGCCGGCCGGGCACGGGGGTGATGAAGGCGACCGGCGTGAGGCCCTTTTCCCGATGCGGCGCGCCCACCACCAGGACGTTGCCGACCGGCGAGGCGGGATTGAGCGCCTTGTCGCGCAGAATCGCGCCCTCGATCTCTTCGGTCCCCATGCGGTGGCCCGAGACATTGATCACGTCGTCGCTGCGGCCATGCAGCGAGAAGGAGCCGTCGCCATGGCGCACGGCGAAGTCGCCCTGGGTGTAGGCCCAGCGGCCCCGCCACCGGCGCCAATAGCCGCCGGCCCACCGCTCCCGGTCGCCCTTCCATGCCGGGTCGGGGCGGTTGCCCACCACCTGGAAGCCGGCGTTGTCGCCCCACACGGTGCGGGCCAGATAGGGATAGGGGGTGGCGATAACGATCTCGCCGCGCTCGCCGTCCTCGGCGCGCCGCCAGGCCGCACCATCCTCACCCGCGCGGGCGAAGGGGCCTTCGGCCGGCGGCGGTGGGGCGTCGGGGTCCTCGACCCAGACATCGCCACCGATCCAGGGCAGCGGCCAGGTGTGAGCGTCAGGCCGCAGCGGGAAATCGGCGTTGCCGAAGAAGTGAGTCCAGACGATGCCGCCGTGTTCGGTAGCCCAATAGCTGTTGATATAGTTGGCGGTGATCTCGGCCATACCGAAGGCCTGCACCGAGGGCGAGGCCGGCTCGGCGCAGAAGGTCGCCACGCGAAGTGACGAGAGGTCGTAGGTCTTCACGTCGCGCAGGTTCTGCGGGTCCTGCATGATCGACTTGAGGAAGGTCACCCCCGCCTTGAAGATGGTGACGCGATAGCGCTCGATGATCGAGGCGAACCGGCCCGAGTGCGGAAAGACCGGCGCGCCCTCCGTGATCACGGAGGTGACCCCGGCGGCGAGGGCGGCGCAGATCATGTAGCTCTGGCCGGTGATCCAGCCCGGATCGGCGACGACATAGAGAACATCGCCTGGCCTGGCGTCGAAGGCCGTCGCCATGGTGTCGGCGACGCCGGCGACATAGCCCCCGTGGACGTGGACGACGCCCTTCGGCTTTCCCGTCGAGCCGGACGTGTAGATGAAGAACAGTGGAAATTCCGCATCCACCGGCAGGGGCGCGCTGCTCGCCCAGATGGCGCGGACGAAATCCTCGTCCGGCAGGGCCAGTAGATCGGCTTCGCCGGCGACATCGAATCCCTTTTCCCGGGCCGCCTCAATCAGCGTCAGGGCCGCGGCGTCGGTGAGGTCGTGGCTCCAGCGGTCGCGGTCCGCGCGCCAGATCAGGTCGGGCTGGGCGACGTGGCGAACCACGATCACGGCCTCGACCCGCGGCGGGGTCGCGACGAGGGCCCCCGCCACCGCGATCCGGATGCGGGCGACGGTTCCCGGATCGATACGGCCCGACAGGGTGTCCAGGGCGCGGCCGACCTCCCGCATGACGTCGCTGCGCTCGACGGTCATCGCGCCGGCCAGGGACGCGGCGAGCGCTTCGCCGATAGCGGTCACAGTGTCCGCGGAAAGGGCGAGCGCCGGCTTCCCAAGCTCGGCGACGACCGTGGCGAGGGCGACGCTCGCCGGCACATAGTTGTCGAGCGCCGGGTCGGTGAAGGCGGTCTTGAAGGGCGTCACCTGCGCGTTGCGATAGCCGCCATCGGAGGTGATGACGATGCGCGCGCCGGCGTCGTGTATCCGGTCCGACAGCGTCTTGTCGCTGAACCCGCCGAACACCGGCGTATAGACGACGCCCGCGCGCTTCGCCCCTTCGGTCCAGTAGATCTGCTCTGGAATGTTGGGCATGTTCAGGGCGATGCGGTCGCCAGGCCGCAGGCCCAGCGCTTGCAGGGCCAGAGCGCATTTGGCGCTTTCCAACAGCAGTCGCTTGCGGGAGATGGGGTAGGCGTCCACCGGGCCGCCGCGGCCCCCGTCCGCGGACATGTCCCAGCGATCGCCTTCAAAAATGAGCGCGGTCTCCGCGCCGCCGCCGGCGAGGACGTGACGATCGACCTCATTGAAGGCGGCGTTGGTCAGCCCGCCCTCGAACCATCGCCAGTGGGGAGGATCGTCGTCGTTAAAGGCGCGCGCCCAGGGCTCGAAGGCTTCCGTTAAGTCCAGGTCGACCGGGCGTCCGTCGCTGGCGTCCCACCCTTGCCACAGGCCCGAGGCGTCGTCGTACCGCACCCAGGCCCGGGCGCCGCCGTGTTCGACTAGCCAGTGCACCGCGCGCTTGGCGCGGGCGCCATGAAACCGGCCCGGCGACGCCTCGCAGGCCGCACGCATCGTTTCCCACTCATCGCGGGAACGGATGCTGTTTCGGATGGCGGTCTGTTGAAGAGTCAAGGCGCCTTCCCACTCGTGACAATGCTCCGGCCGTTTGGCCGATGTGGTTCACAACGCCGAGGACGGGTCTGCGGCGCCTTCCAACTCTCTGCGTACTGGCCACCCGTCGGGTCGTCTCGCCGCCTGCGGTGGAGCCGCGGGAAAGGGTGCGGGGATAAGCCGGTAAGGATCCCGGTCGCTAGAAGTCGCCGCGTTTCGCCCGGCCCGACGAGTTGGTGAGCCAATCCGATCCTGGCCATCAAACCGCCCGCGATGGGAGCCCGTCCGGCTTCCGGAGAACAACCTCACGCGTGCAAGAGCAATGCCGGGGGAGCGCAGTAAGGGCGCCTGGGTCAGTCTTCATCGCCGATCTCTCCGGGGCATTGCGCTGGTTCGGGGGAGAGTGGGGCATCACAAACCAAAATTGAAATGACTTATAGTTGGGCTGAGGATAACCTTTTAGTTATGAGTGACGATCGCGGTGTCGGGCATGCGGATCACATTGGGACAGCTGAAGGCCTTCGAGGCGGTCGCGCGGTTGGGCAGCTTTTCCCGGGCGGCCGAGGAACTGCATGTGACGCAGCCGGCCGTGTCGAAGAAGGTCCGCTTGCTTCAAGAAGAAGTTGGCCTGACCGTGGTCGAGCACGTCGGCAAGCGTCTTTATCTCACCGCCGCGGGGCGCGAACTTCTGACCACCTGCGGCGACTGGCTTGAGACCTGGAGTCGCTTCGAGCAGTCCATCGCCGATCTGAAGGGGCTCAAGAAGGGTCGCCTGGGTCTCGCCGTGGTGACCACCGGCAAATACTTCATGCCGCGAGTGCTTGGGTCGTTCTGCGATTTGTACCCCGGGATCGACATCTCCATGCAGGTCTTGAACCGCGATCGCCTGGTCGAGCGCCTTACCAGGAACAGTGACGACCTATACATTATGGGAGCGCCACCGGACGGTTTGGAGATAGAGAGCGAGCGACTGATGGAGAACCCGCTCGTGGTGCTGGCGCCCGCATTGCACCCTTGGACGAACCGTCGTTGTATTCCATTCGCGGAACTTGCCGATGTTGCCTTCGTGATGCGAGAGCAAGGCTCGGGAACACGCATGGCTGTCGAGCGGGAGTTTCAGGAACGGGGACTCCCGCTGCGTGTGAAACTCGAGCTTGGAAGCAACGAGGCCATCAAGCAGGCCGTCGCCGGCGGACTTGGCCTGTCCATACTTTCCCGCAGTATGGTCCGCCTGGACACAACCGAGCCCGAATTGGTTGAGCTGGACGTCCAGGGCTTTCCCATTCGGCGATACTGGTATGTAGTATGGCCCGGAGGCAAGCAGCTTTCCGTGGTAGCGAGAACCTTTCTCATATTCCTGCGCGAGAATGCCGGACTGCTCGCTGGATTCGCGGGTTCTCCGCGGCCGGCTACGGAAACCACCGCCAATCCCGTTGGCTAAGACTGTGAACCGCGGAACGGGTCGGCCTGAAATATACGAACCCGCGCCCAGGACTCATTGTCCTAAAGAACGTCCCATTCCGGGCGGACATTTCCGCGCGGCAGATCGCCCGGCAGCCGGTTGGGGAGCCGACGCCGTTGAATGTTGGCGTAGAAACTTTCCGTGAGTTGCCGAATCTGGCAATGCCCGAACAGCAACCCGGAGTCCGGTTCGTCTTGAGTGACGATCGGCGGCACAAGCGCCAATACCAGCCCTCCTAATAGTTGACACACGCCCACACACGCGTTCCGATTGATCGGGGGGCGCTTCCATATTCGCTTTGAGGTGTTCGGTCGCGACGCAGCCCGCGGTGGACGCGTCCGCCTCACCCTTCATTCCGTTCGCCGCCATGGACTTGACAAAATAAAGAATATTTGCAATATGTAATTGTCGCGAAGGTCGATTGCATCGACGGTGGCGGCGCAAATTTCGCGGGGAGCCGGAAGCTATGAAAAACAATAATTAAAACAACGTTCCGAACGGAAAGCCAGTTGCCCCGGAGTTGCCAATTGTTGCCCGGATGTTGCCATCCGGTTGCCGTTCCGCTGCCGGTGGGTTGCCCGGTTGTTGCCTTGCCCCCAACCACCGCCGGGCGCCGGCCGATTTGTCGGCGCCCTCAGTCCCGCAACAACTCATTGATGCTCGTCTTCGACCGCGTCCGCGCATCCACCGTCTTGACGATCACCGCGCACGCAAGACTCGGCCCCACGCCGTGCGGATCGGGCATCGTGCCCGGCACGACCACCGAATACGGCGGCACATAGCCGCGATGCACCTCGCCGGTCTTGCGGTCTATGATGCGGGTCGAAGCGCTGATGAACACGCCCATCGAGAGCACCGCGCCCTCG
>JANXTX010000155.1 GCA_025352165.1 Caulobacteraceae bacterium
CCCCTCCCCCATGCAAGGGCATGGAGGAGGATTTACTGATCCTCCTCCGCGAAGCGGGGGAGGGGGACCCCGAAGGGGTGGAGGGGGCACGGGCCGTGCACCGGCCAAGGAATGTATCGCAAGGCCCCTCCTCAACCTTCCCCGATCAGGCTCAGACAGGTGAGGGCGGCTTCAGCCTTGCGGAACTCGGAGGTGTCCACTTCAACCAGCAAAAAACCACGTCCGGCCAGTGCCTCGCGCAAACGCGGATAACCGGCCGCGATCAGCAGGGCGCCACCGGCCCGCACCGCATTGGCCGCCGCCGACTCATCGTGCGAGACATGCAGACGATCAACGCCCGCGAATACCCCAGGATCGACGTGACGCGGATCAACGATCAGCACCGGCTTTCCCGCGCCATCCAGGCCCGCAAAGGTGGCGCAGGTCTTCAGGTGCAGGCAATCATGCAGTTCGACCGCGACCGTCTCGAATCCCAGCGGCGCGGCCGTTACCCTCAAGGCCTCGATCCCCGCGGCGTCAGTGCGCAATGATGCGCCAACGTACAGCGTGTCGCCGATCCTCAACACGTCGCCGCCATCGAGGTTACCCGCCGGCAACGCGTGAACCTGCATGTACCTCGCCAGAACTTCGGCCGTCGAAACCGTCTCGCCCCGCCGCGAAGGCGCCCCCGGCCGTGTGATGATCGCCTGACCGCCGAGCAACAGGGCGGTATCCTCGACGAAGACGCCGTCTGGTGCATCGTCCAGATCCGGCAACCTGATCACCTCGAACCCGGCATCCGCCAGCGCCCGTTCATAGAGCGCATGCTGGGCGACAGCCCTGGCGATGTCGATCGGCGCCCGCTCGAGGTGGGTCAGCTGGCAATCGACCAGCCTTGGGCTGACCGCGCGAGTGAAGGCGAGGGGCATGGCGTTAACGCAGCTTCACGCCGGGCATGGTCCCGGTCGCGCGCCAGTCATCGAGGATCTCGAAGAACCGCACCGCGCCGCCGCCGTACATATCGGAGAAGAAGCCGTTCTTGTTCCCGACCTCGCCCTCGCTGTTGTAGTAGCCGGGCGTGCACTCGATGTAGAAGCGCCGACCGGCGAGCGACAGGCGGCGGACTTCCTCGACATAGGCGCCTTCGGCTGCTGCCTCGACTTCCAGCACCTCATGGCCGCGCGCCCGGGCCTCACCGACCATGTAGGTCACCTGCCGCGCCTGCTTGTCGAGCGCCATCGGCACGCTGACGGTTACCGCGCTCTGGGTAAAACCAAGGAAGAAACAGTTCGGGAAGCCGTGACTGGTCAGACCATGCAGCGTGCGCAGGCCGTCGGACCAGTGATCCGACAGGGTCTTTCCGTCCACTCCGACGATGTCATAGCCGGCGCGCCGGGTAAACGAAGTGCCCACCTCGAAGCCGGTGGCGAAGATCAGGCAGTCGACCTCATACTCCTGACCGTTGGCCACTACGCCGCGCTCGGTCAGACGCTCTACGCCATGGCCCTGGGTATCGACCAGGGTGACATTCGGGCGATTGTAGGTCTGCAGATATTCGTCGTGGAAACACGGCCGCTTGCAGAACTGCCGGTACCAGGGTTTCAGCGCCGCCGCGGTGGCCGGGTCCTTGACGATGGCGTCGACCCGCGCGCGGACCTGGCTCATCTTCTTGTAGTCGGCCAGCGTGGTCAGTTCAGCCCGCTCTTGCGACGTTATCGGACGACCCAGCTTTTCCGATGCCTTTCGCGCGGCGACACCCGTCAGATTACGGAAGATATCGGTCCAGCCGTCATGCACCAGGTCCTCGTCGGCGTCGCTGCCGCTGACCATGATGTTGAAGTTCTCCATCCGATGCTTGTGCCAGCCGGGCTGCAGTGACGCCGCCCAGGCCGGATCCGTCGGCGCGTTGTTGCGCACATCGATCGAGGATGGCGTGCGCTGGAAGACGTACAATTGCTGAGCGGCCTCGCCCAGGTGGGGGATGCACTGTACGGCCGTCGCCCCCGTACCGATGATGCCGACCCGCTTGTCCTTCAGGTTGGCAAGGTTCCCATAGCTGTCGCCGCCCGTGTAGGCGTAGTCCCAGCGGCTGGTATGGAAAGTGTGGCCCTTGAACTCATTGATGCCGGGAATGCCCGGCAGCTTCGGCCGACTCAACGGGCCATTGGCCATCGCCACATACCGCGTGCGGAAACGGTCGCCGCGATTGGTCTCGATGATCCAGTGCCCGTCGGCCTCGTCCCAGGTCAGCCGGGTGATGCTGGTCTGGAACAGGGCGTCGTCATACAGCCGGAACCGCCGCGCGATGTTTCGGCTGTGCTCCAGAATTTCCGGCGCGAATGAATACTTGTGCTTCGGCATATAGCCGAGCTCTTCGAGCAGCGGCAGATAGACATAGGACTCCACGTCGCACATCGCGCCGGGATAGCGGTTCCAGTACCAGGTGCCGCCAAAGTCGCCCGCCGCCTCGACCACGCGGATGCTCTCGAACCCGGCCTCACGCAGCCGCGCGCCCATCAGCAGTCCGCCGAAACCACCGCCGATGATGGTGAACTCCACCGTGTCCGACACCGGCGCGCGAGTGAACCCCGCTTCGACATACGGGTCCTCGACATACCGCGAGAACTCCGCCGTCACCTCGACATACTGCCCCGTCCCATCCGGCCTGATCCGCCTGTCCCGTTCGGCCATGTATCTGGCGTGCAACGCGTCCGGATCAAAATCGATCTCCCCGACCAGCGCGGCGATCTCGGGGTGTATGTCCATGGCGTTTCTTCCTGGCGTTTCCGCAATGATCGTATGTTGAACCCAGCGGCAGGCAAGAGCGATTAGCAGCTGAAGCGTCCACCACCCCACTCCGCGCTCCCCGCCGAAAGGCGGGGCCCAGATCTTTCGCTAGGCGAAATCCTCGATGAAGCGCGGCTCCGCGGGGAGTGTGGATGTGAGGACTTCCCCTCAGATCGACCGCCCCTGCCCCTCCCAATAGGGCGCCCTCAGCTTCCGCTTGAAGATCTTCCCGGAATCCTCGCGGGGCAGCTCGCTGGCGAACTCGATGCGCTTGGGGATCTTGTAGCCGGCGACGTGCTGGCGGAGGTAGGTCTTCACGCCCGGTTCGGTCATCTCAGCTCCCGGCTGCGGCTGTATCACCGCGCAGATCGCCTCGCCGAAGTCCTCGTCGGGGATGCCGAACACCGCGCAGTCGGCGACGTCGGGCATCTTGTGCAGTTCGGCTTCTATCTCGGCGGGATAGATGTTTACGCCGCCGGAGATGATCATGTCGTTGGCGCGGTCGCACAGGTACAGGAACCCGTCCTCGTCGAAATAGCCGATGTCGCCGGGCGTGATCAGGCCCTGCTTTTCCATCGCCGCGCGCTTGGCGGGATCGTTCTGGTAGGTGAAATCGCCCATCCCCGGCTGACGGCCGATCACCTCGCCGGTCGTGCCGCGCGGCACGTCATTGCCGTCCTTGTCGACCACCCGCACCAACGCTTCGGGCATCACCCGACCGACTGTGCCGGGATGCGTCAGCCATTCCTCGGCGGTGCAGAAGGTGACGTTGCCCATCTCGGTCGAGCCGTAGTATTCGTTGATTATCGGCCCCCACCACTCGATCATCGCACGCTTGATCGGCGGGGAAACCGGCGCGGCGGCGTGTCCCACAAACCGCAGGGACGACAGGTCGTATTTGCAGCGCACCGCCTCGGGCAGCTTCAGCAGCCGGTTGAACATGATCGGCACCATGTTCAGGTGGGTGATCCGCCGTTTCTCGATCAGCCGCAGCAGACCCTCCGGATCGAAACGCGGCGTCAGCGTGATGTTGGCGCCGTTCCTGAACGAGAAATTGGCGTGAGCGTTCGGCGCCGAGTGATAGATCGGCCCAACCACCGCGGTGACGATCTCGGCCGTCGACTTGTCGCTGGCGGGGTCGAGATACTCCGTGAAGCCGTACGACTGCGCAAGCATGCGCGCGACGGCCGCGGCCCGGTCCGGCGGCTGGGCGCCACGCTTGACGCCCTTCGGCCGCCCGGTGGTTCCCGACGTGTAGATGATTGCGCTGGGCATCTCCGCTGGCGCGTCCTCGCGCGGCGGGAAGCGTTCACGCCATTGGTTCCAGTCGGTCATGCCGTAAGGAACCCGGCAGTCCTCGTCCGGGATGCCGTAGGCGACCTGGATTTCGGGAGGCGTCGGCACGACCAGGATGGTGACGCCGCCCGGGATCGCGGACCGGATCGGCGCCAGCAGGTCGGCGTGGATCACCAGCACCTTGGCCGCTGAATCCTCGAACAGATACCGCGCCTCGTCGACCGTGTAGTGCCAGTTCACCGCGACCGGGTAGGCGCCCAGCGTCCCGGTTCCCATGCCGGCCTCGAAGAAGGCGAAGTCGTTGCGCAGATAAAGGGCGACACCATCGCCGGCTTTCACACCCAGGCTTTCCAGCCCGCTGGCGGACTTGGCGATGCGCCGTTGCAGCTCGGCGGAGTCCAGGCGCCGCTCACCACTCCAGATTTCACTCATTCTTGTTTTCTCCCTGGGGTGTAGAAATCAGGGACCTGTGAGCGCTTCAATAGGCAACATCGCCAGAGAAACCAGAAGGATCAGAATGATGAGACAAAACAGGGCGCTGGCGCGGTGGCGCGCCGGAGAACAGACCGTCGGCGGCTGGCTGATGCTGTCCAACACCCATTCCGCCGAGCTGATGGCTCATGCCGGGTTCGACTGGATTTGCGTCGACCTGCAGCATGGGCTGCTCGACTACGCCGACCTGCGGCACATGCTGCCGGCCATATCGACGACTGACACGACGCCTCTGGTTCGCGTCGCCGGACATGAACCGGCGGCGATCATGAAGGCGCTGGACGCCGGAGCGATGGGCGTGATCGTGCCGATGATCAACAGCCGAGCCGAGGCGGACGCCGCCGTCGCCGCTTGCCGATATCCTCCACTCGGCCAGCGATCATTCGGGCCGATCCGCGCGGCGCTCTATGGCGGTCGCGGCTATGCCGCCGAGGCCAACGATCAGATCGCCTGCGTCGCCATGATCGAGACGCGCGAGGGGATCGAGAACCTGGAGGAGATCGTCACCACGTCGGGGCTTGGCGGGGTCTACATCGGCCCGGCGGATCTCGCCCTGGCGCTGGGCTTTCCGCCGCGCCTGGACGCCGATGAGCCCGAGCATGTCGCCACTGTCAGGCGCATCCGGGAAACCTGCAGTCGCCACGGCGTACCCGTCGGCATCCATACCAGTGGGACGGAGGCGACCAGGGCGAGGTTGGCCGAGGGTTTCAACTTTGTGACTCTCGGGTCCGATGCCGGCTTCATGATGGAAGCAGCGGCGGCGGCGCTTGGCGCGGTGCGCAACTCGGACAAGCCTGGCCCAAACCGGTCCGGTTACTGATCGAATCGGCGGGCAGGCGAGGCCTCAAAAGAACTTCGGCGGAGCGCCGTTACGTGCACCGCCGAAACTCGATTCAGCTGACGGCTACCAGCGTTCGTGGTGGTTGTGCCACGGACGGCCGTGCCAGCCCGGATTCCAGTAGTTGCGGTGCTGCCAGTACCAATTGCGGTAGGGGTGGTAGGCCCAGCGGCCGCCAGCAAACACCCAGGGGTGATACCAGGCCGGGGCCCAGGTCACCACGGAAGGTCCGGCCCAGGCGAAGCCCGGCGCACCGCCTCGGACTACGTATCCCGGAGGGCAGCCGGCGCCCGAGTTGCTGCTCGAGCCGATTGCCGCACCGGTCCCGGCGCCGAGCGCGCCGCCGATGACCGCGCCGGCTCCCCGATCGCCGCGACCGGCGACGCTGCTCCCGATGACCGCGCCGAGCACGCCGCCGATGATGGCGCCGGCGGCTGTGTTGTTGTTGCGCTGATCAACGCAATATTGCGACGCCCATTGCGAGTAGCGGTTGGCGTAGTCGCGATCGTATTGTTGCGACTGGTCGTCATAGGCGCCGCCCTGCTCATAGCCCGGGGGCGGTTGTGCGTATTGGCCGCGCGGCGGGGCAGGTTCGGATTGATAGCCCTGATCGTAGCCGGATTGACCGCCGTACTGCTGTTGCCCGTACTGCTGCTGTCCATACTGGCCCTGCGAATAGCCGTTGGACTGATTGTTGTAGTTCTGTGCGTCGGCGACCGTGGCTTCAGCCACCAGACTGGTCGCGGCGATGGCGCCGAGGCAGACCCCCGCCATCGATTTTAGAGTGCGATTGCTCATGTCATCTTCCTGTGTTTCATCGCGTGGATTGCGTCAAACGGGAGAAACCTAACACGGTTCGCCCTCGTCTGTGTGTTCTCTAACAATGGCCCCCTGAACGCAGAGTGAACACTACCTTCAGGCCCTGTTTGGGACGTTTTTGAGGCGCGCAACCGCCTCCCGTGCGTTCGTATCGAGCCCGCCGCCGCCGGTATCCAGCACGGCGATGATCTCGCGCCGCATGCGCGGATCCCAGAATTTTCGCAGATGATCCTCTATCCCATCCACGGCCGCGGCGTCGCCCCGCGCCCGGAAGAACAGGCCGATCTGGTTGGCCATGGCGGTAAGACGGTTCGCTTCCATCCCGGGCTATTCGGCCGCGACGGCCTGAACGCGGCGAGCGAGGCGGTTCTGCGCCTCCGCCGCTTCCTGCCATTGCGTTGGTCCATTCGAGGGTGAGACCTGCACCGCCGTCACCTTGTATTCGGGACAGTCGGTGGCCCAGTCGCTGAACTCGGTGGTCACTACATTCGCCTGGGTCAGCGGGTGGTGGAACGTCGTGTAGACGACGCCCGGCGCCACGCGCTCGGTGATCAATGCGCGCAACGTCGTCTCGCCCGCGCGGCTGGCCAGCCTGACCCAGTCGCCATCCGTGATGCCGCGGTCCTGGGCGTCATGCGGGTGAATCTCCAGCCTGTCCTCCTGATGCCAGACGACATTGTCGGTGCGGCGCGTCTGCGCGCCGACATTGTACTGGCTGAGGATCCGACCCGTGGTCAGCAACAGCGGGAAGCGCGGTCCGGTCTTCTCCTCGGTGGCGATATATTCGGTGAGAATGAACTCGCCGAGGCCGCGGGCAAACCCGGCGACGTGCATCACCGGCGTCCCCTCCGGGGCGTTCGCGTTACAGGGCCATTGCACCGACCCGAGCAGATCCAGCCGATCATAGGAAACCCCGGCGAAGGATGGCGTGGTCGCCGCGACCTCGGCCATGATCTGTGAGGGATGGTCGTAGTCCATCGGGTAGCCGAGCGCCTGGCTGAGCTTCTGTGTCACCTGCCAGTCCGCGAGCCCGTTCGTCGGCTCCATCACCTTGCGCACGCGCTGGATGCGGCGTTCGGCGTTGGTGAACGTCCCGTCCTTCTCCAGGAAGCTGCAGCCCGGCAGGAACACGTGCGCATAGCTGGCGGTCTCGTTGAGGAACAGGTCCTGCACCACGACGCATTCCATCGCAGCCAGTCCCGCCGCAACGTGGTGGGTGTTAGGATCGGACTGCAGGATGTCCTCGCCCTGCACGTAGAGGCCCTTGAACGAGCCATCGACGGCGGCGTCGAGCATGTTGGGTATGCGCAAGCCGGGCTCCGGGTCGAGGTGGACGCCCCACAGCGTCTCGAACGTCTCACGCACCGCCTCACCCGAGACGTGCCGGTAGCCGGTCATCTCGTGGGGGAATGAGCCCATATCGCAGGCGCCCTGGACATTGTTCTGTCCGCGCAACGGGTTCACCCCGACACCTGTGCGGCCGAGATTGCCGGTTGCCATGGCCAGATTGGCCAGTGCAATCACCGCGGTGGCGCCCTGGCTGTGCTCGGTGACACCGAGGCCATAATAGATCGCGCCGTTGCCGCCGGTCCCATACAGCCGCGCGGCGGCCCGCAGGTCTTCCGCCGGCACGCCACTGATAACGGCGACCGTCTCGGGGCTGTTGACGGGCAGGGCGACGAAGCGCGCCCACGCCTGGAAAGCGGCCCAGTCGCAGCGCTCGCGCACGAACGCCTCGTCGACCAGGCCTTCGGTAACGATAACGTGGGCCAGCGCATCGAGCACGGCGACATTGGTTCCCGGTCGCAACGCCAGATGGTGCTCGGCCTGGATGTGCGGGGTTCGCACCAGGTCGATGCCGCGCGGGTCGATGACGATCAGCTTCGCTCCGGCCCGCAGCCGGCGCTTCATGCGCGAGGCGAACACCGGATGGGCGTCGGTCGGATTGGCTCCGATGACCAGCACGACGTCGGCATGATCCACCGAGGCGAAATCCTGCGTGCCGGCCGAGGCGCCGAACGTCGCCTTCAGCCCATACCCAGTCGGCGAATGACATACGCGGGCGCAGGTATCGATGTTGTTGTTGCCGAACGCCGCCCGCACCAGTTTCTGCACCAGATAGGTCTCTTCGTTGGTGCAGCGCGAGGAGCTGATGCCGCCGACCGCGCCGCGCCCGTGCTCGGCCTGGATGCGCCTGAATTCGGCCGCCGCGTGGCTGATCGCCTCATCCCAGCTGACCACGCGCCAGGGATCGCTGATCCGCTCGCGGATCATCGGTTCCAGAATGCGCTCGCGGTGGCTGGCGTAGCCGTAGGCGAAGCGGCCCTTGACGCAGCTGTGACCGGCGTTGGCCTTGCCGTCCTTCCACGGAACCATGCGGACGACCTGATCGCCCTTCATCTCCACCCTGAAGGTGCAGCCGACCCCGCAGTAAGCGCAGGTGGTCACCGTCGAGGACTCGGCCGGGCCGAGCGCCGCCAGCGACTTCTCGATCAGCGCATCGGTCGGGCAGGCCTGCACGCAGGCGCCGCATGACACGCATTCGGATTCCAGGAACGGCTGCGCCTCGCTGGCGACCACGTGCGAGCCGAACCCGCGTCCGGCGATGGTCAGCGCCAGCGTGCCCTGCACCTCGTCGCAGGCCCGCACGCAGCGCGAGCAGACGATGCAGCTGGCGGGATTGAAGGTGAAGTATGGGTTCGAACAATCCGCCTCGCTATCGAGATGGCTGTTCCCGTCTGCATAGCGCACGTGGGTCACGCCGGCGCGGCTCGCCGCCTCGGCCACCTCGCCCTTGATCGCGTCGGGCGCATGATCGGAGAGATACAGCTCCATCACGCCATGCCGGAGCCGGCCGAGCCGTTCGGACTGGGTTGTGACCACCATGCCCTCGGCCACCGGCGTTGTGCACGAAGCGGGCGTGCCGTTGCGCCCCTCGATCTCCACCAGACACAGCCGGCACGACCCGAAGGCGCCGAGCGTATCCGTCGCGCAGAGCTTGGGAACCTCAATTCCCGCCTCCAGCGCCGCGCGCATCAGCGATGCGCCGTCCGGCGCCGTCACCGGCCGACCATCAATGGTCAGATTGACCACCTTTCCGTTGGCGGCAGGCGTTCCGAGATCGCGCTCAATCATCAGCATGGCCGTTTGAGTATACGACCATTTCGCACGACGATCACGCGTCGATCTGCTCACGCAGGGTGGGCAGATCCAGCTTGAAGGGGTTAAGCACGCGCATTCCGCGCAGCTCCAGGCCGTCCTGCATATCCTCCGATAGCAACGTGCGCGCGCCCATCGCGTAGGCTGCCGACCAGATGACAGCATCCCAGACCTGGAAGTTGTGTCCCACATTCAATTCCAAGGCCAGTTCAGCAACCTGCGGCGTGGTCGGCGCCATCTCGAATACCTTGGACCAAATGCGCGTCTTGGCGATGGCGCTTGCCAGATTCTGCGGTCGGCGCCGTCGAACGACTGCCAGAAACTCCAATGAGGCCTGGACGGCGAGAACGCCGCGTGGGGCGGTCATCTCCAGGATGGTTTGACAGTGCGCGCCCTTTTCGGAATCAGGCTCAAGCTCACAATAGACAAGGATATTACTGTCTATCGCCACCTTCGCCCAGGGCGACATCATAAAGGCGCGTCGCCATAATTGTCCTCTTCGGTAATCTTGCCGACGCGATAGCCAGTCGCCACCGTCGACCGCATTAGCTTGATCATTTCGTCATAGGCCGCCCGCCACTCGGGGTCATCACGGCGATCGGGCGCACGGGGACGAAGTTCCGCGACCGTTCGGCCATTTTTGGTGATGAACACGGTCTCCCCCTCCTCGACGGCGGAAAGCAGTCGGGAAAATTGCTGATTGGCGTCTCGGGCGCTAACAGTTCTCATGTCGTCCTACATGTAGCACGGCCGGGCCCGCTGTTCAAATATCCCTGACGACATGAAAATCTTCCGGCCAGTGATTGATCGCGCTCATCACCGGATAAGGCGTGAAGCCGCCGAGCGCACACAGCGACCCGAACTTTAGGGTCTCGCAAAGGTCGGTGATCAGGGCGAGGTTCGCCTCGGTGTCCACGCCATCCATGACCCGTTGCATCGTCTCCGCCCCGCGCACCGATCCAATCCGGCACGGCGTACACTTGCCGCAACTTTCCAGGGCGCAGAACTGGAACGCGAAGCGTGCCTGCGCGGCCATGTCCACGGTGTCGTCGAACACCACGACGCCGCCGTGGCCGATCAGCCCATCACGCGCGGCGAACGCCTCATAGTCATAGACCGTGTCGAACAGTGACGGCGGAAAATAGGCGCCCAGCGGCCCGCCGCACTGCACTGCCTTGACCGGCCGGCCGCTCGCCGTGCCGCCGCCAATGTCATTGACGATCTCGCCCAGCGTCAGGCCGAAAGGCGCCTCATACACGCCGGGATAGCGGACATTGCCGGCCAGCTGGATCGGCTGGGTTCCGCGTGATCGGCCCACGCCGAGCGCCGCATACGCCTCGCCGCCTTTGGCCAGCACCCACGGCGTCGTCGCCAGGGTCAGGACATTATTGACCACCGTAGGCTTGCCAAACAGACCTTGGTGGGCGGGCAGTGGAGGTTTTGCCCGCACCTGCCCGCGCTTGCCTTCCAGACTCTCCAGCAGCGCGGTTTCCTCGCCGCAGACATAGGCCCCCGCGCCGACCCGCAGCTCGACATCGAAGTCGCTCAGAACGCCGGCCGACCTCGCGGTCTCGATCGCAGCGCCGAAGGTCGCGTTCGCGTGAGGATATTCCGAGCGGGAATAGACATAACCCTTGCTCGCGCCGACGGCGAAGGCGGCGATGGCCATGCCTTCGAGCAGCGTGAAGGGGTCGCCTTCCATGATCATCCGGTCGGCGAAGGTGCCGCTGTCGCCCTCATCGGCATTGCAGACTATGTATTTGGTCTCGCCCGGGGCCTCGGCGACCGTCCGCCACTTGATCCCGGCCGGAAAACCCGCGCCGCCCCGTCCTCGCAGGCCTGAATCCGTGACCGCCGCGATTGTCGCGGCGGGACCGATCTCGCGGGCGCGCTCCAGACCCTTGAAGCCACCATGAGCGCGATAGTCGTCCAGCGAAGCCGGATCCAAGATTCCGCAGCGGGCAAAGGTGATCCGCGTCTGGCCGGCCAGCCAGGGATGGTCTTCCGGCCGCCCCAGCCGCAATAGGTGCTCGCCGCCATTCAGGAAATCCGCCTCGAACAGTCCTGGCAGGTCCTTCGCCATGACCGGACCGTAGGCGATCCGCCCCGCCACTGTTTCCACCTCGATCATCGGCTCGAGCCAGACCAGGCCGCGCGAGCCGGTGCGAACCACCTCGACGCCTCGTTCGGCGATCGCCCCCGCCACCGCATCGGCTCCAACAGCAAGCGTCGCCGCGTCCCTGGGAACACACACGCGGCTCATGCCCGTGCCGCCTCGACCAGCAGCATCCCGTCGACCCGCCCGAGCGGCTGGCCGTCGACCAGCGCCGCCGGGGAGACCGCGCACAGCCCCAGGCAATAGACCGGCTCGACGGTCACCGCGCCATCGGGCGTGGTTTCACCCCAGTCGATCCCCAGATCCGCAAGCAGAAAGCGGCTCGCCGCCTCGCCACCCATCGCCTGGCAGGACTCCGCCCTGCATATCTTCACCAGCCGTGCTCCGGGCGGTTCGTGCCGGAAGTCGTGGTAGAAGCTGAGTGCGCCAAACACCTCGGCGCGGCTCAGGTTGAGCGCGTGGGCGATCATCGCCACGGTTTCTTTCGGCACATGGCCGAATGCCCCCTGCAGCGCGTGGAACATCGGCAGCACCGCGCCGTCGAGACGGGTGAGACCGGCGATGATCTCTTCGCCGCGTTCCGGACGCCATGGTTCGAGGCTCGTCATGCCGCTATTCTAGCGCGGATGGCCAAGCGCTCGCGAGAAGGAAAAGACCGCCGCATAGCCGGATTGCTGCTGGCGGGGGGGCGCTCGAGCCGGTTCGGCTCGGAAAAGGCGGTCGCGCCACTGGCCGGCCGTCCGCTGCTGGCGTGGTCAGCGGCGGCATTGGCCGAGGTCTGCGAAACTGTCGCGGTCAGCGCCGTTGCCGTCAGCGAGGCGGCGATCCTGGCGAAATCGATGCGCCTCGGCGTGGTTGTCGATGACCCGCGGCACGCCCGTGGTCCTCTCGCCGGTCTCGCCGCCGGTCTCGCCTGGGCGCACGCCCTGGGTTTCGATCGTCTGGTCACGCTTCCCTGCGACACGCCGCTGGTAAGTGGGCGGGAACTCTCCCGACTGCTCGCGGATCTTGGCGCCGGCCCCGCCGCCTATGCGGTCACCGAGGATGGCCCGCAGCCGCTTTGCGCGGTCTGGCGTGTGGACCTGCTCGGCATGCTGGGCGTGCGGCTGGCGATGGGTCGACACCCCGCCGTCCGCGTCTTTCTCGATGACATCAAGGCGACGCTGGTCAGCTTTGCCGACGCGGCCCCGTTCCGCAACGCCAATACGCCAGACGCGCTGGCCCTGCTGGAGGCCGATCTCGCTGTCAGGCGGTGACCCTGGTCAGCGCCGCGATGCGTCCGATCGCGGCTTCCGCCTCGGACATCAGCCGCTCGACGATCTCGCCGGCCGGCAGCACGTCATGCACGCCGCCCGCCGACTGGCCCATGGCGAAGCAGGATCGATCGCCGTCGAGGCCCTCGATCTGTCCGCCGATGCCGCCCATAACGCCGTTCTGGATCGAGATGCCGGCCTGGATCGGAAACGGCTGGATTTCCCCCGGGCGGCTCTCCCAGTCATCGACATAGGGGTTCTTGCGCACCCGCATCGGCTTGCCGGAATAGCACTTGGTGCGGACGGTGTCCTCGTCGGCCGCCTCCAGGATGGTCTCGCGATAGAGCCCGCCCGCGTGCGCTTCCGTCGAGGCGATGAACCGTGTGCCCATCCATACGCCCGTCGCGCCCAGCGCCAGCGCCGCCGCGAGACCGCGTCCGTCATACAGGCCGCCGGCCGCCACCACCGGAATCTTCACCCGCTCGACCGCCTGCGCCACCAGCGGCATGGTGCCGACCAGCCCGGTGTGGCCGCCGCCTTCGCCACCCTGGCAGATCACCGCGTCGCAGCCGGCCTGCTCGGCCTTCACCGCGTGCTTCACCGCGCCGCAGACCACCATCACCTTCAGTCCGGCGCCCTTCAGCCGCTGCATGATCGGCATCGGCACGCCCAGGCCGGCGATGAAGGCGCTGGCCCCCTCGGCGATGATGATCTCGACCGCCGCCGTCAGTGACTCCGGCGATGCCGCCAGCAGGTCGACGCCGAACGGCTTGTCGGTCAGCGCCCGGACGCGTCGCATCTGCTCGCGGATGAAGCCGGGGTCGCGCCCGGCCATGCCGAGCACGCCATAGCCGCCGGCATTGGAAACCGCGGCCGCCAGTTCAGCATAGGAAACCCCACCCATGCCGGCCAGCATGATCGGCTTTTCAATGCCCAGAAGGTCGCAGAGGGGGGTGTGCAGGGACAAGAAGGACTCCTTGGATTGAAATCAGTAGATGGCGTAACCGCCGTCGATCAGGAAGGTATCGCCGGTGTGAAACCGTGACGCATCGGAGGTCAGATAGACCGCGATGCCGCCGAAATCCTCCGGCTCGCCCCAGCGCCGCAATGGCACCCGCGAGATGACGTTGTCATTGAACTTCCGCGAGTCCTGATTGCGCGCGGTCATGTCGGTGGCGATCCAGCCGGGCAGGATGGCATTGGCGCGCACGCCATAACGCGCATGCTCAACGGCGATCGCCTTCATCATGGTGATCACCCCGCCCTTGGCGGCCGCGTAGGCCTCATTGCGCGCGGCGCCGTCGATCGCCGCCAACGATGAGGTAACCGCGATCGATCCGCCCCGATCGCCCGCCTTGGCCCGCTCGACCATGTGTTTGCAGGCCTCGCGGCAGGTGAAGAACGCCCCGTCCATATTGACCGCCATCACCTTGCGCCAGGTCTCGGCGGTCATTTCGGAGAACGACGGCGCGCCCAGGCCGATGCCGGCATTGGCGAACACCGAGTCGATCCGGCCCATGGTCAGGGCCGCCTCGGCCATCGCTGCAACCACCGCAGCCTCGTCCGAGACATCGACCTGCTGCGCCAGCGCCCGCACCCCCAAGGTGTCGAGCACGCCGAGCGCATTCTGATTGTGGCTCGCGCTGCTGCCCCAGACGACCACATCGGCGCCCGCCTCAGCCACCGCCTTCGCCATCCCCAGCCCGATCCCGCGATTGCCGCCGGTGATCAGGACGACCTTGCCGGTCAGGTTGAACGGCGCATAGGCCATGGCATTTCCTCGTTCGAACAACTGTTCCGATCACAATCGCCGTTCCGCTACGGCGGTCAAGCAAGGACTGTCCGCGAGGGGGCCAGCGTCGGATCGACATTGGCGCTGCTGTCAGCCGGCAGTGTTCAGATCAGTCAGACGCCATCCAATCCCGCGTCATCAGCCCAGGCACACGAGCGAATTCACCGGTGTTCGCCGTCACCAGGATCGCGCCACGTCGGCGCGCCTGGGCGGCGATCATGACATCATAGGGTCCGATCGGGGTTCCGGCGCGTTCGAGAGTGGCGCGGATTTCGCCTGCCTCCTTTGAGTCGTCCGCATCGAACGGCCAGGGCGTCACCGCCAGCGTAAGGAACGCGTCGAGGGCGGCTGAGTTAGCTTGCATGCGCGCGCTTTTGCTGACCCCGAACCAGAGTTCGTAGAGCACGATCGTCGGCAAACCGACCTCAGGATCATTGACCAGCGCAGCCTCCAGTCGGGTTCGCACGACGGGTGATCGGCCATTTATCGCTGCGATAACGACGTTGGTATCGAGGCAGATCATTCGTCAAAATCGGCTCGCTGCGGCGGCATGGGCGGTTGCACCGGCCGGCCTTCGGGCAGGAAATCAATTCCGCCTAGCCGGTCGATTTCCGCGAATACCGCGCGGATCTGGATTGCGTCCGCTTCCATAGGCTCGAGAAGTACGCCGCGGCCAAATCGCCGGACGCGCACCGCCTCGCCCGGCAAGCGGAATGCCTTCGGCAGCCGCACAGCCTGGCTGCGTCCATGCTGGAAAATCTTCGCCACGCCGCTGTCGCTCATGATGGTTTATCCACTCTAACCAGATAGATACCTTTGGTATATATCATGTGGCTCGTCAGGAGCACTATGCATTCGTGAGACACGGACGGGTCCGACCTTCGTGGAAATTTCGGAATTTCGGTGACGGCTTATGAATTGCCGAATTAGCCGCCACCTTCAGATCATTGACCGGCGGCGTCCGTCAGAGCATTTCAAGGAACCGTTCGACGACCGATTGCCTGATCATGGGCGCGACCTCCTGACTGAAGCCGTGCCCGGTGGGGTAGCTGTCGTGCCGCACCGTGCATTTGAAGTCGTGCGATTTCAGATACAACATCATCTCGTTCGACATCCTCACACTCGGCCAGATTTGATCATTTTCGGCTGAGATGAAGAAGATGGGTCCGTTGATGCGTTCGATATGGATTGCGTATTTGTTCCAGTCCGACGTGCTATCCAGCGCGGCTTCAAACCTCTTGACTGGGGGCAGTGTGATGTCCCCCTTCAGAGCGAGCGCGGGAATGTCCCTGCCCTGGTAAGTCCAGGCCGACGCGTTCACGGTGGATTTCGGTGAATTTCGGTGACAGCTTATGAATTGTCGAATTGACCGCCGCCCACCTAATACCAATGTGGAGATCAGCCATGCTGCCGAGCCACTCTCAGCACCCGCATCGCCTTTCAGATCATAGAAGGGCGCGACCTCGGCCACGCAGTCGGGCCATTCGCCGCTTTCGGCCCAGAACGCGCACAGACCAAGACGCGCGAAGAGCTCCACGAACCGTCTATCGCGTCGCAGGGCCGCGGAGCCTGGCTTGAACAGCACGTTCACCGCCAGTTCTCCGAAGGGCAGCGACCCGTGCGGCGTGAAAAGGTGCTCGAACGACGCCGATTCAAGGATCTCGTAGTCGGCGTCGATATGACCGCGCTCGGCTAGCAACCCGGCCTGGCTCAGTCGCGCGGTTCCGCTGTCCCTTACCGACTGTCGCATGTCCTCCAGAACGCCGAGCGCCGTCTCTTCGCTCCACGCCCGCTCACGTTCGGCGGACCACCTGACCGCCAGGATATTCAGGGCGTTGCGCAATTCCACCATCATACACCACCCCCACCTGGACGGCGTCTCATTTTCCGCCCGACTTGAAATGTCATACCAAGCCTGACACTTTAGTGTGGCTGGCGAGGAGCAGACGAGATTGTGCGGGTATTTCAAAACGCCTGGTTTCAGAAGTTCGCCCGCAAGGAGAAAATTAGCGACGCGGCCCTTCGCGAGGCCGTCGCGCGTGCGGAATCGGGGCTGATCGACGCAGATCTCGGCGGCGGCCTTATCAAGCAGCGCGTGGCGCGGCCTGGCGCCGGAAAGTCCGGCGGTTACCGAACGTTGATTTTCTTTCGCGTTGAAACGCGTGCGGTGTTTACGTTCGGGTTCGCCAAAAACGATAAGGCGAACCTGAATAAGGACGAAGAGGCGGCGTTCAAGAAAGCAGCGAAGCTCGTCCTGGCGTTTTCGAATGAGCAAATGGACGCTGAGTTAGAAAGTGGACGCCTGACAGAGGTGAAATGCGATGGTCAAGATTTACAAAAGTGAGGCGATGGCGGCCGTTCACGAGATGATGGAAGGATTCCATCAGACCGGCGCGATCGACAAGCAGACAATGCGGGAATTCGACGAGGCTTGCCTTACGCCGGCCCCCGCGCTGTCGCCTGGCGAAATCAAGGCGATCAGGGAGCGCGAGGCCGTATCCCAGCCTGTATTTGCCCGTTATCTGAACGTTTCGAAAAACCTGGTGTCCGAGTGGGAGCGCGGCGCCAAGCGGCCTGGCGGCCCGGCGCTGCGCCTGCTCACCGTTGTGAAGAAAAATGGGTTACGCGCGATAGCGTAGGCGAGGAGACAATCGTTGGCCGCCGCGATCCCAAACTCAAATCGAGTATGGATTACGGCGAAAGTCCATTCAAGGATTTCGGTGGATTTCGGTGGGTGGATTTCGGTGACAGCTTATGAATTGTCGAATTGACCGCCGCCCGCCTAATACCAATGTGGAGATCAGCCCTGCTGCCGCCCGGCTTTCAGCGCCCGGATCGCCTCCGCCTTCAGATCATAGAAGGGCGCGACCTCGGCCACGCAGTCGGGCCATTCGCCGCTTTCGGCCCAGAACGCGCACAGGCCAAGACGCGCGCAGAGCTCCACGAACCGTCGGTCGCGCCGCATCGCCGCGAAGCCTGGCTTGAACAGAACGTTTAATCCCAGATCTCCGAACGGCATCGCCCCCTCCGGCGTGAACATGTGGGCGAACGAGGCCGATTCCAGGATATGATAGACGTCGTCGACATAACCGCGCTCGCACAGCAGTCCGGCCCGGCTAAGGCGCGCGGTTCCGGTTTCTCCCACCGACTGTCTCATCTCCTCCAGCATGGTGCGCGCCGTCCCAGCGGTCCAGACGCGATCCCGATCGACCGACCACCTGACCGCCAGGATGTTCGGCGCGTTGTGCAATTCCACAGGCAAGCCGGCCAGAAGCCGGTCGTAGCGTTCCCAATCACCGCGCTCATAGGCGCAGCCCAGAGCGACGAACCATAGAGGCTGGCTGTCGGGCCATCGATCGAGATCGCGGTCGAAACCGGCGTCGGCCTCCGGTAAGCGACCGATAACCTGCAGGATATAGCCGCGATACCAGCCGGTCGATCGCGGATCCAGTTCATAGGCCTGGACGATCATGGCATACGCCTGTCGCTGGCGACCAATGTTGTCGTACATGCCGGCGGCGTGCGTCAGCACCACCGGATCGTTTGGCGAGGCGGCCAGCGCCCGGTTCACCAGTCGCCGGTGTTCCGCATGGTGGCCACACAATGGCAGCAGCGTCGCCATCGCCAACAGGCCGAGCGCCTCCGCCGGGTCCAGTTCCATCGAGCGTTGAGCGGCCTGTGTCGCCCGGTCCAGTTGGCGGTCGATGGTCTCGCTGCCCAGCCCCAGGCGCATGATCATCGCCCGCCAATAGGCCAGTTGCGCCCACGCCTGCGCGAATGAAGGCGAGCGTTCGACCGCCTGTTCGAGAAGCGCGACGTCGCCGCCCAGGCGATCGAGCCCCGGTCCCCGCGCGCGCAGATATAGCTCGAACGCCATCGGATCGATCGGACCTGTCGCCAGCGATGGCGCGAAGGCGACGTCCAGCGCCCGCGCGACAGCCGCCGCGATTTCATCCTGCAGCCCGAAGATATCGCTCAGCGACACATCGAACCTGTCCGACCACAGAGTCGAGCCGGTGGTGCAGGATTCAAGCTGGATCGTTATACGTAGTCTGTCGCCGGCGCGTCGCACGGAGCCCGCCAGAATATGCGTCGCCCCGAGCAGGGCCCGTACACGTGGCGCGGCCTTATCCGTGCCTGCCAGCGCGAAACTCGAGGACCGGCCCACCAGGCGCAACCCGGTGGTTTTGGCAAGCGTGTGCAGGATTTCTTCCGATATGCCGTCCGACAGATAGGTCAGGTCCGGCTCGCCGGTCAGGTTGTCGAACGCCAGCACCGCCAGCAGCGGCCGACCTGTCGGCGTCGGACGATCATCAGGCGGTGGCGGGCCCTCGTTCGCCGCCGCTTCGATCAGGCGATAGCCAACCTTCGACACCGTCTGGATCGAGAAGCCGCATCCGCCGCTCTCGCTCTCGAGCATCCGTAGCAGCCGGATCACCCGGTGCACCGCGTCGTCGCTGACGGCGCGTTCACCCCAGCACTGCCGGTGCAATTCATCGCGCGCAACGACGGAGCCGCCTGCCCGCGCCAGGGTCACCAGCACCTGCATGGCCTTGTGCTGCAGATCGGCGCGGCCGCCCGGCCAGACAGCCTCCAGCAGCCCGGGTCGGACCTGCATCGCACCCAACCGGAAACTCGCCTCGCCGGCTATCTGCAACACGCTCTCAATCCCAGGGCGCGCCTGATAGCGTCGCCCGGCGCCTTCATACCCAATACCAGGAAAAGTCGGCAAGAGGTCGGCGAGAAATCAGATTTCAGTCCTATCGCTCGGCGTCGACTTACTGCCATCTAATGCCTGATGGGGCGACATCGGCGGGCTGCGCTTGGCGCGCACTTTCTGTTGCATGACCGCCGGCGGAGTTTTCCGATGATGACCACGATCATGAACGGCTATTGCGCTTCCACATCGTCCTCGATCTGTCCCTTCGCCGACGGGTTTACCATGGCTATGCTTCCAAGGGGGACGTAACACCTATGACGGCGGTGGCATCGCGCGGGGTTTCACCCGCTACGGCGGTGGCCAACGCCATGGCGCTGCTGGACGCCAATCCGGCGGCGGCGGAACGGCAGGCGCGCGAGATCCTGAAATTCCTGCCCGACGATGCCCGGGCGGTGTTCATCATTGGCGCCGCGAGACGCCGTCAGGGCGACACCATCGGCGCTCGCGCACTGCTGCGGCGGGTGGTCGACGCGCACCCGGGATCGGCCTACGCCCACCATGAGCTCGGCCTGACCCTGGCGGGCCTGGGCGAGAGCGAGGCGGCCATCACGGCGCTGCGCACGGCGAGCGATATCCGCCTTGAGTTGCCGGATGCGTGGCGCAGGCTCGGCGACCAGCTGACGCTCGCGGGCGACCGCGATGGCGCGGCCCTGGCCTATGCCGAGCAGACCTTTGGTGAGGCGAAGGACGGGCCGCCGGCGGCCGCGCTGGAAGCGCTGCGCGATGGTCGGCTGAGCGAGGCCGCGGCGATCCTGCAACGTCATCTGGCGCGCGTGCCTGAGGATAGTCTTGCTTTGATCCTGCTGGCGCAGACCGTTGCCCGGCTGGGCCATCTCGAGGACGCGGTCGATGTCCTGGAACGCTGTCTGCGGCGCGAACCGGTCCCGGCGGACGCGCGTTTCCTATACGCGCAGGTGCTGCACGCGCAGCATCGCCCGCACGATGCGCTCGAGCAGCTGGACATTCTGCTGGCCAGCTTCCCCAACGAGACGCGGATTCGATTTCTGGCGATGTCATGCCGTGTCCTCGCCGGCGACTACGACGGCGCCGAGGCAATGGCGGCGGCGCTGCTGGCTGAGAATCCCACCGAATCGGCCTTCTGGCTGAGCCACGGCCAGACACTGCGCATCGCCGGCCGCGGCGGGGAGGCCGAAGCCGCCTTCCGCCGGGCGCTGGCGCTGCGACCCAGCTCCGGCGAGGCATGGTGGTGCCTGGCCGACCTGAAGACCACGCGTTTCGGCGATGCCGAAATCGCGCGGGTGCGGGCGGCGGCGCTTAACCCTGGCCTGACAGCTGAGGATCGCGTGCAGGCGTTCTATGCGGCCGGCAAGGCGCTGGAGGATCGCGGCGACTGGGCCGAGTCGTTCAGACACTATGACGCCGGCGCGCGCCTGCGACGCGTCTTTCTGAAGTACGACGCGGATCAGAACGCGGCGGCCGCCGAGCTGACCCGGGCAACCTTCACGCGGGATTTTTTCGCCGCTCGCCCGCGCGGATCGCAATCCGACGCGCCGATCTTCATCGTCGGCATGCCGCGCACCGGATCGACCCTGGTCGAGCAGATTCTGGTCAGCCACCCCGACGTCGAGCCGACGATGGAACTACCCTACATCTCGCACATCGCGCTTGCTCTTGGACGGGCGGGCCGGGTGGGGCGAGGCCCGGATTTCTATCAGAGCGTCGCCGCGCTGGATGAGCCGGCCCTGGCCGCCTATGCGGACCGCTATCTCGAGCAGGCGGCGCGCCATCGCCGCCGCTCCACCGGGCGCTTCGTCGACAAGCTGCCCGGCAACTTCATGCATACCGCGCTGATCGAACTGCTGCTGCCGAACGCGCGCATCATCGACGTGCGGCGCCATCCGATGGCCGCGGGCTTTTCGATGTACAAACAGCTGTTCTTCAGCGGCCAGGAGTTCTCCTACGAGCAGACCGAACTGGGCCGCTATTACCGCGACTATCTGGCTGTGATGGGGCATTTCGACAGACAGATGCCCGGCCGGATCCATCGGGTGATCTATGAGGTCCTGGTCGAGAATACCGAGGTCGAGATCCGCCGGCTGCTGGACTACTGTGGACTGCACTTTGATGAGTCGTGCCTGCGGTTCTGGGAAACCCAACGGCCGATATCCACCCACAGTTCCGAACAGGTCCGCACGCCGGTGTTCCGCGGGGCGCTCGATCGCTGGCGCAACTATGAGCCATTCCTTGCCCCACTCGCTCAGGCGCTGGGACCTGCGCTGGATAACTGGCGTGCAGACTAGGCGGGAAACCGCCAATCTACCCCCAGCGCCATTGACTGGCCTGGGGTCGTTTTTAGAAGCGGCGCGAGCCGCGACAATTGGACCGGGTTGATGTTGAAGCCAAGAAATGAACTCGACGATCAGGTGACCCTCGCGTCCAGTCGCGATACCGATCCCGCGGCCTCGTTGCCCGGACAGACTGCGGCGGACGCCGCCTCGCCCACACAACTGATCACTGTCAGCGTTACTGGCGCCGCCGACGCGTTGCCACGGTCCTACGAGCCGATGCCGGTCGGCGGCGGTTTCGCCACCTATGTGGCGGCCTTTGGCCCACTCTATTTCGGCAACGATGCCGCACAGTTTTCTGACCAGGCATTCAGCCCTGACGGGTCGCTCGCGCCGATCGCATTGCGGTCAGGGGCGAACTCGCTGGCGAATGCCTTGCTCATGGCTCCGTCCTGGGCTCAGGCGCTGGCGGCGATGGACATCCCCGCGCCCACGCCTGTGTCGTCGACGACGCAAGGTGGAACATCGGGGTTGCTCACGACGGGGGGGCCGTCCGGCTTCAACAAGTCCGCCCTGGCGACGACCCAGCCGCGGCAGTTCGTTTTCACGTCCGGTCCGCAAGGGGTGTTCGGCAGCAACACCAGCTTCACCTTCTCCCTGCCCTCATTCCTCTATCAGCACTACGCGTTCGGCTTTGGCGCTTCCTTCGCCGGGTTCGGACTGCACGCGGGGGCAAGCATCACCGGCGGGATTAAAGGCAGTGTGTCGCTCAGTCTGGGGCAGTTCACGCCGGACTACCCGGTCACCATCAATCCCGGCGTCGCGCCCTATGTTCAGTCCGGCCCGAACCAGTTCTTCTCGATCGATCCATCGCTGGTCTCCACCAACGATGCGCAATTCTCGCTTTCGCTGCCGCAGGCGAACGCCAATCTTGATTTTGGCCTGCAGGCGCAAGCTGGCGTAAAGCTCAGCTTCCCAAGTATCCGCATCGGCGTGACCCTGCCGTTCGTCGGCTTCGAGGGCTATACTGTCTCGATCCCATCGCAATTCCTCGGGTTCAACGCGGGGAAGATCTACAGCCTGCCGTCCAACACCAGCATCTCCATCCCTGGCGATGGCACGGTGACGCTGAGCGAACTGCAATCCAAGGTGCTCAACTCCACGCCGCAAAGCGCCTATGGCGCCCTTCCCACGCTGGAATTGTCCGGCAACACTGACCCGTTCTTCGTCGCCAATACCGATCTGGTGTCGATCCTGGCGCAGGAAATCCCCGACCCTTTCGCGGCCCTACAGGGCAGCGAGAGTTTCTATGGCATAGCCGGCCTATCCTACAAGCTTCTGTCGCTGCCGCTATCCGGCTCGCTCTGGCTGAACGAGGACGTGAAGATAACCCCGGTCCGCATCATGGAAACGGTGACCGATACCCTGTCCGGCGAAACGCATTCGGGGCCGCTGGGCAGCAGGTTCAACTTTGCCGCACCGACCAGCGGCAGCGGCATCATCCCGCTCACGGTCAGCTTCGGGCTTGATCTCAAGGTGACGACCACCCTGTCCCTCGATGGTAACATCAAGCTGACACTGGAGGGTCCGTCGGTTTCCGCCTCAATCCTGGGCGTGTCGGCCGGCATCGGCCCGTTGGGCAATTTCAACCTGCTTGATCTGAGCGGGACATTGTTTGGGCTCTACAGCAAGTCATTCTACGAGACGCTGACGACGACCGGCACGGTGGATGTGCAGACGTTCGCCACCCCGGTTATCAAAACAGTAAAGGGCAAATCCAGCGCCGTCCTCTTGACCAAGCCCGGCACCGACCTGGTGGTGACCTCAACGGGCACGATTACCGGCGCCATCTACGGCGTGGAAACCGGCACTCTCAGCGCCGCTCTGATTACCGATTATGGACTGATCACCGCGACCGGCAATGGCGTCGTGTTGCAGGAAGGCGGGACGGTCGACGTGCAAACCGGCGGGCGGATCACCGGTTCGGGCTCCGCAGCGGGCTACGGCATCGTCTTGCTGGGAAACACCTACGACGCGGTGGTCAACCAGGGCGCCATCACCGGATTTTCCGGAGGCGTTTATTCGGTTGGGGGATCGCTCAAGAATGAAGCCGGTGCGCGGATCACCGCGACCAAGCTGGGCGTATCTATCGCCAACCCGGCCGCCTCGGTCGTCAACAACGGATATATCCAGGCAACCACGGCGGTGTCGCTGGCCCAGGGCGGCAGCCTCTACAACGCGCAGTCCGGCACAATCACCGGCTCGACCTATGGCCTCTATTCAAAGGGCGTCAAGAACGGAATCTATACCTATGACCCCGTATCAGTCGAAAACCAAGGCAAACTGACCGGCGGCGTGGCGGCGATCCGCGCGCTCGCCGGCGGAACCGTGACAAACCTCGCCGGCGCCTACATCCATGGCGGAAGCGTCGGCGTGACGCTTTCGGCCGGCTGGCGCTCAACGGTCAGTTTGACCAACGCCGAGGGCGCGACGATCAGCGGCGGCAGCGTCGGCGTATACCTGGGCGGCAAGAACCAGAACTCTTGGTATACGACTCTGGTGGACTATGGAACGATCTCCGGCGGCGTTGCAGCCGCCGAGTTATATGGATTGAACAGGAATACGCTGGTGCTCGGTCCGGATGCGCGGTTGTCCGGCGGTGTTCGACTGTCGAATGCCTTCAACACAGTCACTCTGGCCGCCGGAAACGGCGACGTCGGCCACCTGAACCTGTCGGACCTGACGCTGGTCGGAACCAAGCAGACCTACGCCTTCCAGAACGGCAGAATCACGTTTGCTCCCGGCGCGAACTGGGTCGTCAGCGGCAATATCCAGGGTGACTACTTCAGCGGCTTGAACGCCGCCGACCGCTTCGACGACACCGCCATCGCCTTCAGCGCCGGTGAGCGCGCGGTGGTCTACGCCCACACCAATTCGTTGGGTTACAAGAACTATTGGCTAAGCGTCCGCGCAGCCGGCAATCCCCAAGTGAGCCTCGGTGCGATCTATTTCACCGGCCCGATAAATTATGCACCGATCGTGACAGCGGGCGCCTCGGGTGGCGTCGACATTTCCTTCGGCGCGCAGAAACTCACCACGGTCTCGGTCAACCATGGCGAGGTCGATATTTCACCCGGCAGCTTCTTCGATTCAGCCGTGACGATCAACGCGGGTGTCGTGGTTTCAAACGGCTACTACGGCGGCGGCGCGAGTCAGCACTATGGCGTAAACGCCACGGGAGAACGCGCCACGCTGACCAACTTCGGAACTGTCACCACCTCGTATGGAACGGCGGTGGACTTCCACGACGGCGGGTTGGTGGTCAACGAAGCCGGAGCAATCATCAACGGCATCGTTCAGCTCGGCGCTCGCGGATCCAATGCGAACAACACGATCACCTTCATCAACGCCGGTACGGTGACGTCCTCGACCGGAGTGTCTCTGGGCTTCGCCGGAACCGTGACCAACACCGGCCTGATCGACTGCCCCACATTCAACGGAATCTATCTGACCGCCGCCAGCGGAACGGTCTTCAACCAGGGGACCATCACCGCGGGCCGTTCCGCCGTGCGCATGCTTTACGGCGGTTTCGTCTACAACGAGACGGGCGGGCTGCTCACCTGCCACGGGAAGTATTTCTTCGGCGTGGAGGTCACCGGCGGCTCCGGCACGGTGATCAACGGCGGGACGATTTCCAGTCAGGCGGTCAGCGTTTTTCTGGCGGACGGCGGCCTCGTCGTGAATGAGAGCGGCGCCATCACGGGCTCCAGTATGGGCGTGTCGATCGCCGGCGCGGCGGGCGACATCGCCAACGCGGCGCTCATCTCGGGCATCCGCCTCGCCAACGGCGGTACGATCATCAATTCCACTTCCGGGATCGTCACCGCCGCGGGTGGCTTTGGCGTCAACTTCACCAATTCCTCGGGCGCGGTCGCCGCGTATCTGCACAATATGGGGCGCATCGACGGCGTTCTGGCGTTCGGCAATGACCGGGTCGTCAACGACGGAACCATCGACGGCGTGGGGATCGTGGCCGGAGCAGCCGGCGGCGTGACCATCACCAACTCCGGCGTCATTTCCGGTTCCGGCGGAACGGCGGTGAAGTTCACGTCGGCGAGCGACCGGCTGATCGCCGAGGCGGGCTCTCAGTTCATCGGAGCTCTGGTGGGCGGTGGCGGCGTCCTCGAACTGGCCGGCAGCGGCGCGGAATCGATCAGCGGCCTCGGCGGCGCCGGTCAGCTGAGCGGCGCCGTGAGCGCCGCCTTCGCCGGATTCGGGTCGTATGTCATTGATTCAGGGGTCGCGGTGACCCTGACGGGGCTTTCGGTCATCGCCCAGGGCAAGACGCTCATCGGCAATGGCGCCGTCACCATCGGTGCTGGGTCGACGCTCCAGGCTTACGGCGTTGTCGAGATTGGCGGCTCCCTGAACGTCGGCGGCGCCGTCGTCGGCCTACCCGGCGTCAATGCCCCCGGCGGCGCCGGAGGGCAGGGTGTGGAACTGCTGGCGGGCGGGGTCGTCACGCTGAGCGGTGCGATCCGTGGCGGGGCCGGGATGAACGGCAACCGCGCCAACGCCCAGGGTGACGCCGGCGGCGTCGCCATAGCCGGACCGTCGTCGGGGACCATCACCAGCAATTTCGGCGCTATCGCGGGCGGCAATGGCGGCGCGAGCTACTACTACCTAGGTGTCGGCGGCGCCGGCGGCGCCGGGGTGAGTCTTGGCTCAGGCTCCGTCACCAACAACGGCGGGACCATTTCCGGCGGATCGGGCGGCTCGGGGGTCAGTTTTTACGACCGTGGCGGGTACGGTGGCGCGGGCGCCGCGGGGGTCATTCTGACTGGCGGCGGGACAGTCACCAACAATGGCGGAGCCATTTCCGGCGGCGTGGGCGGCGCCGGCGGCGCGGGTGGCTACTACGGCGGCCCTGGCGGCGCCGGTGGCGCCGGTGTCGTCCTGGGGGGAGCCGGTACGGTGATCAATGTCGGGGGAACCATCTCCGGCGGCGCGGGCGGCGGTGGCGGATCGGGCGGGACCGCCGGAGGACCAGGTGGCGCGGCGGGCGATGGCGTGGTTCTCGCGGCCGGCGGCGTCGTGATCAATGGAAGCGCCGCGGTTCCGAGCGCGCTCATTTCGGGGGTGAGGGGCGTCTATGCGGGATCCGGCGGCGCCGCGACCGTGACCAACTTTGGCACGATCCGGGGTCTGGCCGGCACGGCGGTGCAGTTTAACTCGACCGGCGACCGGCTCATCGCCGAGGTCGGCTCGACATGGCTGGGCGTCGTCAACGGCGGTGGAGGCGCCCTGGAGCTGGCCGGCGGAACCGGAACCATCACCGGCCTTGGCGGCGCGGCGACGCTGTCGGGTGCGGAGGCTATGACCTTCAGCGGCTTCGGGTCCTACGCGATCGACGCGGGGTCCAGCTGGACCCTGGCGGGTGGCCATGCCTTGGGGGCCGGCAAGACCCTGACCAATGCCGGGACCCTGAGCGGATTCCTCTCGCTGACGGCGGCGTCCGATCGCCTGGTCCTCTCCTCTGGTTCGATCGTCAACGGCCGCGTCGCCGGCGGTGGCGGCGTGCTTGAACTGCGGGGCGGCGCCGGCACGATCAAGGGCCTCGGGACGAGCGGGACGCTGACCGGCGCCTCGGCGATGACCTTCAGCGGCTTTGGTTCCTATGTGATCGACGCCGGCGGAAGCTGGATCCTGGCGGGAGGTCATTCCCTGGCCGCCAGTCAGACCCTGACAAATGCCGGGACATTGAGCGGCGCCCTCGCGCTGACCGCGGCGTCCGATCGACTGATCGTGGCGTCAGGCTCGATCGTGAACGGCTCGGCCACTGGCGGAGGCGGCGTCCTTGAGCTTGCCGGAGGCAATGGTGCGATCAACGGCCTCGGCGGGACCGGAACCCTGTCCGGCGGCGCGGCGATGACCTTCAGCGGCTTCGGATCCTACGTGATCGATGCGGGCGGCGCCTGGAGTGTGAGCGGGACCAACAAGCTTGCTTCGACCCAGACCCTGACGGCGGCGGGTGCGGTGATCAACAACGGCGCGATCATCGCCGCGGGCGCTGCGGGGCTCGACCTGACGGCGGGCGGTTCGCTCGACAACGCGGCGGTGACCAGCCTGATTTCCGGAATCATCGGCGTGTACGCCGACGCGACCGGCGCGGCGACGCTGACCAACTTCGGGACAATCAAAGGCGCTGGCGGCACAGCGGTTCAGTTCAAATCGTCTGGCGACCGGCTGATTGTCGAGTCGGGCTCGCATTTTACCGGTGTGGTCAAGGGCGGCGGCGGGACGCTGGAGCTTGCCGGTGGAACCGGCACGATTACCGGCCTTGGCGGCACGGGAAAGCTGTCGGGCGCGGAAGCGACGACCTTCAGCGGCTTTGGAGCCTATGCGATCGACTCCGGCGCGAGTTGGACCCTGACCGGCGCCAACACCCTGGCGGGGAACCAGATCCTCGCCGTGTCTGGTTCGCTGATCAACAGCGGTACGCTCACTCCCGCCAACGCCACCGGTGTCGAATTGCTGGCCGGCGGATCATTGATCAATAACGGCGCGATCAACGGAACCGGCGCGACGGGTGTCGACATGGCGACCGGCGGATCGGTCAACAACGCGGCGGCTGGTCTGATTTCTGGCGTGATCGGCGTCCTTGCAAACGCGGGCAGTGCGGCGACCGTGACCAGTTTCGGTACGATACGGGGCGCCGGCGGCACGGCGGTGCAGTTCAACTCGGTCGCCGACCGGCTTGTCGCCGAGGCCGGGTCGACGTGGATCGGCGCCGTCAAAGGCGGTGGCGGCGCACTGGAACTGGCGACTGGATCGGGAACTATTTCCGGCCTTGGTGGCGCGGCGACGCTATCGGGCGCGGAGGCGATGACCTTCAGCGGCTTCGGTTCTTATCTCATCGACGCTGGTACGAACTGGACTCTGACTGGCGGTTCCACCGTTGCGGCCAACCAGACCCTGACCAATGCCGGGACACTGACGGGTCCCCTGGCGTTGACGGCCGCCTCCGCTCGCCTGATCGAGGGTTCAGGTTCAGTGGTGATCGGTTCGGTAGCCGGCGGTGGTGGCAGCCTGGAACTCACCGGAGTCGGCGGGACGATCACCGGCCTGGGCGCGACGGGAACGCTATCGGGCGCCGCGGCAATGACGTTCAGCGGCTTTGGGACCTATGACATTGATGCGGGCGCCGCCTGGACGCTGACTGGCGCGAATCTTTTGGGGACGGGCCAGACGTTGGTTGTCGCGGGCGGCCTGACCAACAACGGTACAATAGGTGCCGGCGCCACAGCCGTCGACCTTTCGGCTGGTGGGTCACTCATCAACGCCAGCGCGGCGAGTCTGATTTCCGGCGCTATCGGCATCTATGCCGGCGTCGGTAGTGCGGCGACAGTCACCAATTTCGGCGCGATCGACGGGACCGCCGGTGTGGCCGTGAAGTTCGTCTCCGCGAGCGACCGCCTGATCGTCGAGGCCGGCGCGTCCTTCGTCGGCGCCGTCCAGGGCGGCGGTGGAACACTGGAGTTGGCGAGCGGGGTTGGCTCGATCGGTGAACTGGGCAGCGCTTTCAGCGGCTTCGGATCCTACGTGGTCGACGCGGGCGGCGTGTGGACGGTCTACGGCGGCAACTTCCTGACCGGTGGGCACAGCCTGATCGTCGATGGCGCCGTCAGCCTTTCCGCAACCGGCGCCATCGAGGGGTCTACGGGCGACGCGGGAGGCTATGGGGCCCAAGGAGGGAACGGCGGCGCCGCCTTGATCCTTTCCTCTGCGTCAGCCGGTCTGAACAACGCCGGAGCGATCACCGGCGGACAGGCTGGCCCGGGTGGAGACGCGGTTTATGCCGGCCAGGGCGGCACAGGCGGCGTCGGGGTACTGCTTGCGGTCGCCGGGGCCTCCGTCGGCAATGGCGGAACGATCACCGGCGGCGGCGGCGGACGCGGCGGCTATACCCCCGATCTCGGCGGCGGCGGCGGCGGCGGCGGAACCGGTGGCGCGGGCGTGTGGATGGCAACGGCCGGATCCCTGACCAACATCGGCGCGATCACCGGCGGTGCCGGCGGGCTTGCGCCCGCGAGCCCGGCCTATTCAGGCCACGGGGGTCGCGGCGGCGCGGGCGTGTCCGTCACCGCCGGCGGCCTTATCACCAACAATGGCGGCATGATCGCCGGCGGCGCCGGCGGCAATGCGGTCTCCGGCTACTTCTACGGCGGTGGCGGCGGGTTCGGCGGCGCGGGCGTTGCGATGTCGGCCGGCGGCACGCTCGTCAACGGGTCAGGCGCGATCCTGGGCGGCGCGGCGGGCATGCCGGGCGTCAGCCCCGGCGGCGGCCTCGGACCGGCCGGGATCGCCGGAGACGGCGTCGATCTGGTTGCGGGTGGAGTGGTGGTGAATGGCGCGGTCGGCTCGACCGCCGCCCTGATATCGGGCCTCGTCGGCGTCTACGCGGGGTCCGGCGGCGCGGCGACTGTGACCAACTGGGGAACGATCAATGGGAGCGGCGGCGTCTCGGTGCAGTTCAAGTCGGCGAGCGATCGCCTGATCGCCGAGGCCGGCTCGACATGGGTCGGATCGGCGCAGGGCGGCGGCGGAACGCTGGAACTGGCCGGAGGATCCGGAGCCATCACCGGCCTGGGTGCGATCGGCACTGTTTCCGGCGCCGAGGCGATGACCTTCAGCGGGTTTGGCGGCTATCAAATCGATACGACCGCTCATTGGGCGCTCGATGGAGTCAATGCACTGGCGACGGGCCAGTCCCTGGCCGTTAACGGAACCCTGAACCTCGCCGGAACCCTGAGCAACGCCGGGACGATTCGTGGGGGCGCCGGCGTGGCGGGCGGCTACGGAGCGACCGGAGGCGCCGGTGTCACCGCCCTCACCCTGCTCTCCGCCTCGGCGAGCCTGAGCAATACCGGCGCAATCGCGGGTGGCCAGGGCGGCCAGGGCGGCATGGGCGGCATTGGGGTCTACGCCGGCTTTGGTGGAACCGGCGGCGCCGGGGTGGTGATCACGACCGCCGGGGCCTCGATCGGCAATGGCGGGACCATCGTCGGCGGCGCCGGCGGCCAGGGTGGCGCCGCCCCCGATCATGGCGGCGGCTGGGGCGGGAACGGCGGCGCGGGCGTCTGGCTCGCGGCCGCTGGCGTCCTGACCAACAGCGGCGCGATCGTCGGCGGGGCTGGCGGCAACGCGGTCTACACCCCCTATTCCGGCAACGGCGGCCAGGGCGGCGCGGGGGTGTCGGTGACCGCCGGCGGCCTGATCACCAACAACGGCGGAACGGTTACCGGCGGCGCGGGCGGCAGCGCCGTGTATGGATACTTCTATGGCGGTCGCGGCGGGACCGGCGGCGCGGGAGTCGCTCTGTCGGCCGGCGGCACGGTGGTCAACGGATCGGGCGCGATACTGGGTGGCGCGGCGGGACTGCCCGGCGCGCAGTATGGCGGAGGCCATGGCCCGGCCGGGATCGCCGGAGACGGCGTCGCGGTGACGGCCGGGGGCGTCGTGATCAACGGAAGCACAAGCTCCACCGCCGCCCTTATCGAAGGTCTGATCGGCGTCTATGCCGGGTCCGGCGGCGCGGCGACGGTGACCAGCTGGGGCACGATCGAAGGAACCGGCGGCGTCTCGGTGCAGTTCAGGTCGGCCAGCGACCGCCTGATCGCCGAGGCCGGCTCGACCTGGGTCGGATCGGTTCAGGGCGGCGGCGGGACGCTGGAACTGGCCGGAGGAACCGGAACCATCACCGGGCTGGGCGCCACGGGCACGATTTCGGTTGCGGAGGCGATGACGTTCAGCGGCTTCGGGACCTATCAGCTAGACGCTGGCGGCAGTTGGACCGTGACCGGAACCAACGCCCTGGCGGCGGGGGACAACCTGCTGGTTGGCGGAACGCTGACCATCGCCGGAACGGTCACGAGTGCGGGAACCATCACCGGCCAGGCCGGGTCGAAGCTGACCCTGAAGAAGGCCGACATCATCGGCGGGACGCTGCAGTCGGCGACCACCGTCAGCGTCAGCGGAACCGGCAATATCCTCGATGGAACCACGGCGACCCTGACCAACCAGGCCAGTCTCTCGGTCGCCAACAAGGGCGCGCTGACCATCCAGGGCGCGATCGCCAACAGCGGCAAGATATCCCTGGCCGGCAAGACCGCCGCCACCAGCCTGATCATCGGCAAGGCGGGAGCGACCCTCAGCGGTCACGGCTCGATCGTGCTGGGGGCCAGCGCCTTCAACACCCTGACCGGCGCGGCGACCACCGCGACCCTGACCAACGTCGACAACACCATCAGCGGCTCGGGCCTGATTGGCGCCGCCAGGCTGGTCCTGGTCAACCAGGCCGCCGGCGTCATCGACCAGACCGGAACCGTCGCCCTGACCATCAACACCGGGACCAAGACGATCACCAACGCCGGAACCATCGAGGCGACCGGCTCCGGTGGCGCGACCATCGCCAGCGCGATCGCCAACACGGGCCTGCTGGAGGCCGTGAAGGGCAACCTCACGGTCAGCGCGGCGGTCACCGGAACCGGCTCGGCGGTGATCAACGCCGGTACGATGACCTTCGCCTCGGCCTTCGCGGAGAACGTCAATTTCAGCGGATCCAGCGGCGTACTCGTTCTGGCCCAGTCGCAGGGATACACCGGAACCATCACCGGCTTCTCCAAGACCGGCGGAACCAGCCTCGACCTGCGCGACATCGGCTTCGTCTCCGCCAGCGAGGCGACCTTCTCCGGCACGACCAAGGGCGGCGTCCTCACCGTCACCGACGGAACCCACACCGCGAAAATCAACCTCACCGGCAACTACACCACCTCGACCTGGACCTGCTCCAGCGACGGCGCCGGCGGGGTGATCGTCATCGACCCGACACCGCCCCAGGCGCCCTCGCCCAACGCCTTCACCACCGCCATGGCGGGACTGGGCGCGGGCGCTGCGTCAGCCCAGGCGTCGGCCCTGCTGGCTGAGGCAATCAGGCCGACTCTGCTGGTTCCAAGGGGGGCTTGAGCCTGCCGGCGACGCCTCTGGGGCTTTGCGTTCGGGTTTGTTGCGGGAGAATGCGCTTGAGGGGTCTTTGGATAGAATCTGGCCTTAAACTCGGCGTTCCGCTTCTGTGGCCGGGATAGGAACCCAACTATGACGGCGGGTTGAGGAACAATCTGCGGGGCGCTCGCCAGCAAATGGCGAGAAGCGATATTTTGTCACGCCGACTTCATTGCCGTTGGCGGCATCCAGGGCAATCGGGTGAAGTCATTTTTTATCTCGAAGGACGAGAAGGACACGAAGAAGACCACAAAGGAAGTTCGAATGCGCTTCGCGCGAAGCGCAATCCAACCTTCCTCGTGTCCTTCTTGTCCTTCGTCGTTCAAATTTCCCTTCGCTCGCCATAGGTTCCCAATCCGATTGTCGTTCACCCGACTACCCTGTGGCGGCATCAGCGATGACTTGAGTTGACGTACTATTTATGATGCGGATTGCCGGAAGGGATCTGAATGCCCCCAAGGCGCCTGGCTGAAATACCTGCGTTTTTCTATAGGACGGCAGGTGGCGCTGAGCCCGTTCTCGATTAGCTGCGAAGCCTGCCGCCGTAAGACAGGCGCGTGATCGGCACGGACTTGGCTACCGTACAGTTTGGTTGGCCAATTGGATTGCCAATTTGCCGGCCTCTCGGTGGTGGACTTTGGGAAGTGCGCTCTACGCTGGCAGGTCGGCGGATCGCGCGATTGGTGTTCTTCGTCGATGAGGGTCGTATCGGCGTTGTTCATGGGTTCATCAAGAAGACCCAAAAGACGCCCGCGGAGGATCTGGAGATGGCGCGCAAGCGAATGAAGGAGATGAAAGGATGACGGAAACCAACCCCCATTGGGGCACGTCCCTCGATGACTTTCTGAGCGAGGAGGACATCCGCGAATCCGCCAGGACCGAAGCTGTGACGCGGGTCGTCGCCTGGCAGCTCCACCAGGAAATGGAGCGTCAGGGCATCACGAAGGCGACACTCGCCGAACGCATGCACACCAGCCGCGTCCAGGTCGATCGCATCCTGAAAGCCAGGGGAAATGTAACCATCGAGACCCTCCAGCGCGCGGCCACGCTCGTTGGCCGCAAGCTGCGACTTGAACTCGTGTAGGAGTCATTGCGCGTTTTCTTCTCACACAGGGGGGTGAAGGAAATCACGGTGCTGACTACGCCGCCAGGGGCGTGATCGCGTCGAGCTTTGGGCCGAGCTCGCGGCGGCGGCGCCTTCGGGTCTGCACGGTCGGGCTTGCTGTCCCAGCCTGACGCGGTTAGTCCGCGTCAGGCGATAGCGAATTCAGACGCCCAAAGGTCAGCGCGTTGTCCGCCAGCCCAATAAGGACGTGATTGACCATAAGCGTGGCCGGATCGCCGCGTTGCGCAAGAAAGATAAGCGCGGTCTGAAGTATGCACCAAGTGGTCGCCTTGCCGAGTCCTGGCAGGATAATCAGCCCTGGATGGCGTGCGACGCGTCCCACGAGCTTGCGAAAATCGCGAGCGTTCTGAGTAACGATTACTCGATCTTCACTCAGGCAGCGGACCAGTACTCGATGGTCCGCTTCGCCTCGACGACCCACATGAAGCGGGTGGATGGCGTCGTATTCGCCAAGCTCATTCAGTCTTGATGCGAAATCTGGCGGTAGAGACTCGTCGATGAACAGTTTCACCCAGCCGATGCCCATGGGCGCCCAGCAGGTCGCCCAACCGGTGGATGGCTGCGGGCAAATATCACCGCCGCGTCCAGGGCGTCGGGCGAGACGTCAGGGTTGTCAGCCATGATATCCTCGATCCGGTCGCCATCATTGATCCGTCCAAGGACGGAATAGACACTGATCCGAGTGCCTCGAATAACCGGCGTTCCGCCAAGGATACCTTCGTCACTGACAATGTAGGCGTCGCGCGCCGTGCGGTAACGATCGGCGCGCGCCATGGCGTCGCCTACCAGACGGCCGAGATCCATCTCGACCGCAGGCTCAAGCTCGAACCGCGCGGTCGCTATGCTCGCGGGCTGCAAATCCGCCAGTCGGGCCGCAAGTCGGTGCTTGCTGGCCAGATCAAGTCGCGTGCGCAGCTTGCCAACGATGGTTGCGTAGGCGACGGCATGATCGGGAAGAACGCGGCGACGTGATCGGCCGCGCGCGGTGATTGGCCTGATGATTTTTTCTTCCACGGCCTTTTCCACGGTCCGCCGGGAGGCGCCCGATAGCTCAGCGACTTCCCGCGCCGTAAATTTTGTGTCCATTGTAATATTTCCCTAAGGGGGGACTAATTAGGCGTAAGGCGCGGAAACAACAAGCGCCCAAGGCACGAGCAATGTCAGTCGACGGTCGGCGAGGCAGTCCCTCACGTCGCCCTTGGGCTAAGCCTCGTCTCTGTTCGGCCGCTGTCCGAAATCGAAGATGTCGTCGTCGAAGTCGACGGTCGGCAGGATTTCCTTTTCCGACCAGTAGTCCTGGCTGTGGGCCCATTCGGGTTTGTCACCGCGTTTGGGCAGCAGGTGGACGCCGCGTTGCAGGTAGCCGGGGTTGAAGGTTTCGGGATCGATCCAGGGGGCCAGCGACATGTCCGCATCCTCCGGCCGCGGGGCGACGCTGACCTTCGCGGCATGCTTGTCGGCCATCGTGTTCAGCAGCCGGCAGACGAAGTCCGAGACCAGGTCCGCCTTCAGCGTCCAGCTGGCGCCCCTGAAATAGCCGAGCACCCAGAGCAGGTTCGGCACGCCGGTGAACATCAGGCCGCGATAGGTGATGGTGTCGGCGAAGTCGACGCGCTTGCCGTCGACCGCAAAGGCGATGTCGCCCATGACGTTCATGTTGAAGCCGGTGGCGGTGACAATGATGTCGGCCTCCAGCTCCTGGCCGGATTTGAGCAGGATGCCTTTCTCGGTGAAACGGTCGATGTGGTCGGTGACCACCGACGCCTTGCCGGACCTGACCGCCTCGAAGAGGTCGCCGTCGGGCACGAAGGCGATGCGCTGGCGCCAGGGCTTGTACGTCGGCGTGAAATGCTCGGCGATGTCGCTCGGCGGCAGATAAGCCGCCAGGGCGTCGAGCATTTCCTGCTTGACCACCTCGGGCTCGCCCAGGGCGCGCTGGACGAACTTGCGCTGGTCGAAGACGATCTTGCGCCGGACGATGTCGTGGATGGTCGGCTCGTCGACGCCCAGCTCCCGCATCATGTCGGCCAGCCGGTTGCGGTTGCGGCCGGCGAAGAAATAGGTCGGTGAGCGCTGCAGCATGGTGATGTGCCCGCAGTCGTCCGCCATCGCCGGAACGATGGTCGCGGCCGTCGCGCCCGAGCCGATGACGATCACCCTGGCGCCCTTGTAGTCGAGATCCTCCGGCCAGGTCTGCGGATGAACGATGCGACCCTTGAAGCTGTCCATATCGGCCCATTGTGGCGTGTAGCCTTCCGCATGGCGATAATAGCCCTGGCACATCCACAGGAAGTTGCAGGTAAAGGCGACTTGCGCTCCGGTATCCTTGCGGACGCCTTCGAGCGTCCACTGGTTGGTCTCGCTCGACCAGCGCGCCGAGGTGATCTGATGGTTGTAGCGAATGCGGCCGGCGAGATCGTTCTCCTCGATGACCTCGCCGAGGTAACGTCGAATTTCCGCGGCGCTGGCGATCGGCGCGCCGATCCATGGCTTGAAGCGATAGCCAAAGGTGTAGAGGTCGCTGTCGGAGCGGATGCCCGGATACTTATGCGTCCACCATGTGCCGCCGAAGGTCTCCTGGCTGTCCAGCACCAGGAAGCCGCGGTCGGGGCATTGTTGGGAAAGGTGGTACGCCCCGCCGATCCCGGTGATCCCGGCGCCGATGATCAGCACGTCGCAATGTACCGGGACTTGTTCGGACTGTGACAGGTCCGTTGACGGCAAACTCATTCTCGCAAACCTCGTGACGCCAATGCTGCTTCGCCGTCAGCCAAGACGGCGGACATCCCGGGGGCGGCCGGTCATGCCGTAGGTGATCCCCGCGTAGTCGGGCTTCTTCTTCGCGCCTGGCAGCGGGTGGACGCGCAGCAGTCCATTGGCCAGATAGCCGCCGTCGACGACATGGGCCTCGCCGGTGACGAACGCGCTGTCTTCGCTGGCCAGGTAAAGCACGGCGCTGGCGATATGATGCGGCTCGCCGCAGTCGGGCCATGGCTGGATTTCTTCCACCACAGCCTCGGCCTGCTCCTCGCGGCCGTTGTGCATCAGCGGGGTGAAGATGATCCCCGGGCAGACGGCGTTGACCCGGATACGGTATTCGGCGAGCTCGGCCGCGGCATTGCGGGTGAAGCTGACCACGGCGGACTTGGCGGCGGAATAGGCTGCCGGAAGCACGCCGCTGGAGACGCCGGCGATCGAGGCGGTGTTGATGATCGAACCGCCGCCGTGGGCCATCATGTGGCGCGCCGCATGCTTCACGCCCAGGAAGACGCCCCGCATGGTGACGGCAAAGGTCGCGTCCCAGTGTTCGACGCTGGTCTCGACGATCGGCCCGATGGCGCCGCCGATGCCGGCATTGTTGAACACCACATCCAGCCCGCCATAGGCGCTCACCGCCTCGGCCATCAGCGCCTCGACGTCGGCCTCGTCGGAGACGTCCACCCGCATGAAACCGACGCGGCCGGCGAAGCCCTCGGCTTCGAGGCTCGCCAAAGCGGCCTCTCCGGCCTGAACATTGTAGTCGCCGATCAGGACCGCGGCGCCCTCATTCAGAAACCGCCTCGCGGTCGCAAACCCGATGCCGCCCGCCCCGCCGGTGATCACCGCAACCTTACCCTCGAGCCGGCCCCCGCTCATGGGGCCGTCCTCCGCAGCGATGGAAAATGTGCTTTCAATCGAATTTTGTCAGTCATGCCCATGTCCCTGAAATCCATCAGTGTGCGTGTCCGTCCGAGATCGACCATCCGCCGTCGACCGGCATGGCGATACCCGTCACGTAAGATGCCTCGTCGCTCAGCAGGAACGCCACCGCCGCCGCCTGTTCCTCGGCGATTCCGAAGCGGTTCATCAGCGTGCGTTGTTCGATCTGCCGGCGGGAGGCCTGATAGGCGGCCGGTTCCATCACCGCCCGCATCTGCTCGAACATCGGCGTGTCGATCGGACCGGGGCACAGGCAGTTCACCCGGATGTGGTCGGCGGCATAGTCCATGGCGGCATGCTGGGTGAGGCTGACCACGGCGGCCTTGGTGATGCCGTAGGGCGAGTGCCGCCAGTTGGGCCGCAGCCCGGCCATCGAGGCGACATTGACGATCGCCCCGCCGCCGCGTTCGCGCAGCGGCCGATAGGCGGCCTTCACGCCATACCAGACCGCTTTCAGATTGATGGCGACGATGGCGTCGAATTCCTCCGACTCGATCCTGTCGAAGCGCTTCATCGGACCGGCGATCCCGGCGTTGTTGACCAGGCCGTCGAAGCCGCCGAACACCTCGGCGGCGCGGGCGATCGCCGCATCCATTGCCGAAAAGTCGGTCACGCTGCCGCAAACGCTTTCGCATCCGCGACCGAGCGCGCGGATATCCTCAGCCAAGGTTTCGAGGCCTTCCCTCGAAAGGTCCAGGCCGACGATGTCGGCGCCCTCCCGCGCCAGCCGCAAAGCGCTGGCGCGGCCGATTCCGCCGGCCGCTCCGGTGATCACCACGACCTTGCCTGCGAACCGTCCCTGTCCGTTGTTGATCCGCGCCGCCACTCCAAACCCTCCTGGCGCGCCGGCCGCGCGACGTGTGAACTGTGTACTTCGTACGCTACGACGCGAGAATTCGCTTGTCCAGCCCATTGCGTACGTTGTACACATGTCGTCCTGAGCGGTACGCGCCTTGTCGGGCGCACCGTGACGGTAGAGACTGACTGGCAATCGAGATGACCGGGGCGAGCCGCCCCAAACTAAAGCGGACTTAACCGCGCCACCACGCAAGGGGAGCAATCGCCATGGCGAAACCAACCGGACATTCATCCATCCAGCGCGACGCCGAGGCGCGGCCGCGCATGAGCCTGCGCCTGCTGATGCTGTGCGGCGTTTCGGTCGCAGCCGTCGGCGCGAGCCCCGCGCTGTCCCAACAGGCGACCGCGCCGGACTCCGGGGCCGCGACGTCCGTCCAGGAGATCATCGTCACCGCGCAGAAGCGCGAGGAGACCATAAACAAGGTCCCGATGTCGATCACCGCCGCGACGGGCGCTCAGCTGGAGCGCGAGGGCATCAGGCAGCCGCGGGACCTGGTCAAGATCACGCCGTCGTTCAACTACACGGACTCCTACGTCGGCTCGCCGATCTACACACTCCGCGGTGTCGGCTTCAGTGACATCAGCCTGGGCGGCCGGCCCACGGTGAGTATCTACAGCGACGAAGCGCCGATCCCCTATGCGATCGAGACGCGCGGCGCGAGCCTCGACCTCGACCGCGTCGAGGTGCTCAAAGGTCCGCAAGGCACGCTGTTCGGCCAGAACGCCACCGGCGGCGCGATCAACTATGTCGCGGCCAAGCCGACCAAGACTTTCCAGGCGGGCCTGGACGCCAGCTACGGCAACTATAACGCCTATGATATCGGCGGTTTCGTCAGCGGGCCGATCACCGATACGCTCGGGTTCAGGATCGCGGTCGATCATACGGGCAATGATCCCTGGCAGACCAGCTACACGACCGGCGCAAAAAATGGCGAGGGGAACTTCACCAACGGCCGCGTCCTGCTGGCCTGGACGCCAAACAGTGCACTGAAGGTTCAGCTCAACGTCAACGGATGGGTCGACCATTCCGACGTCCAGGCGGGCCAGCTGATCGCCATCACGCCAAGCATCCCGGCCGCCGCCGGATTCATTCCGGGTCTGTTGACCTATCCGATGTCGCCGCGGACGCCGACGGCGGCGGACTGGAATCCGGAGCAGGACTACCACCGCCATAACAGCTTCTTCCAATCCAACCTGCGCCTCGACTACAGCCTCGGGTCACATCTGACGCTGACCTCGATCACCTCGTTCAGCCGCTATACCGAGCATCAATTGCAGGACATCGACGGGACCACCCTGTCGAACCTCAGTCAGGTGACCCTCGGCAGGATCACCTCGATCTCGCAGGAAGTCCGGCTGGCGGGCGATCTGACCGAGCGCGGCCACTTCGTGGTCGGTTTCAACTACGCCCATGACAAGGTGCTGGAGACCAACTTCGACGATATCTCGCAGGCCACGACATCGTTCACCTTTGTACCGTTCGGCCTGCCGCTGTTCACCAGCTTCCGGGACAGCGACAACCAGGACGCCAACACCACCGCCGGGTTCGCCAACGTCGACTATGACGTCACCAACACCGTGAAGGTCTATGGCGGGCTCCGCTACACGCGCTCCGACAACAGCTTCAACGGATGCACGGCGGACACCGGCGATGGCGTCGCGGCCGAGGATTTCGGCTTTCTGTTCAACTTCTTCCGCAGCCTGGGGGGCCTGCCGCCCAACCCGCCGATCCAGCCGGGCGGCTGCGTGACCGCCGCGCCGGGTTTCGTGCCGGGGCTGGTGACCAACACCCTCAACCAGAGCAATGTCTCCTGGCGCGCCGGCGCCCAATGGACGCCGATGGAGCACACGTTGCTCTACGCCAACGTCAGCAAGGGCTTCAAAGCCGGCGGCTTCCCCGACCTGGCGGCGTCGGCCTCCAGTCAGTTCCTGCCGGCCACGCAGGAATCCGTGATCGCCTATGAGGCGGGCTTCAAGACCGAGTTGGTCGAGCGCACCCTGCAGCTTAACGGCGCGGTGTTCTATTACGACTACCGCGACAAGCAGATCCTCGGGAAGGTGCTCGACCCGGTGTTCGGGCCGCTGCTGCGGCTGGTCAACGTGCCGAAGTCCCGCCTGACCGGCGGCGAACTGCAGATGCTGTGGTTCCCGGTCCACGGTCTGACGCTGAGCGCCGGCGCCTCGTACATCAACTCGCGGGTTCTCGATAACTTCACCAACTACGATCCCAACGGCGTGCTGACGAACTTCAACGGCGAGGCGTTCCCCAATACGCCCAAGTGGCAGTTCGTCTCCGACGTCGACTACCGGTTCCACCTGACCGACTCGCTGAACGGCTTCGTCGGCGGCAACCTGACCTATCAGGGCGCGACCAACAGCCAGCTCGGCGACCTGCCGCTGCTCAACGTCAAGGCCTACACGCTCGTCGACCTGCGACTCGGCGTGGAGTCCCCGAACGGAGCGTGGCGCCTGACTTTGTGGGGCCGCAACATCGGCAACACCTACTATTGGACCGCGGTCAACCGCGATCTCGATACGACGGTGCGGTTCACCGGCATGCCGCGGACCTACGGTGCGACGTTGAACTACCGGTTCAAGTAGCCCGCGTGGCGATTATCGCGTTTTCCCGATCAGCACGGATCAGCTCATGAGTGAGACTTCCATCAACGGCGTCTGCGAGGCGGGCTTCGAAGCGGTCGCGGAGGCGTTCGCACGCAACTTCACTCACGAACAGGATGTCGGCGCGTCGTTCAGTCTGTTTCAGGGCGGTCGCAAGGTCGTCGACCTGTGGGGCGGCTATGCCGATGCGGCCCGAACCAGGCTGTGGCAGAGCGATACGCTGGTCAATGTATGGTCCACCACCAAGGGGATCATGGCGCTGTGTGTCGCGCGTCTGAACGACCAGGGTCTGCTGGCGAACGACCGGCCGGTGGCCGACTACTGGCCGGAGTTCGCCGCCCACGGCAAAGGCGGCGTCACCGTGGCGCAGTTGTTCTCGCACCAGGCCGGCGTGTGCGGTACGAGCCGACAGCTGACCGAGGCACAGCTGCTCGATACGGATTTCATGTCCGAGACCCTGGCGGCCGAAGCGCCGCATTGGCCGGTTGGCTCGCGGTCGGGCTACCACGCCTTGAGCATCGGTCCTCTCGGTGACGGCCTCTTCAGGCGCGTGACCGGCAAGACGGTCGGCCAGTATTTCCGTGACGAGATCGCCGCGCCGCTCGACGTCGATTTCCATCTCGGCTTGCCCGAGAGCGAGGATCACCGCGTGGCGGATATCCTCCATGACGATCACCCGGAGTTCGGCGGCGCCGAAAACCTTAATGAATTCCAGCGACTGGCGCAGGTCAGCCTGCCGGCCCACTCTGGTCTCGCCAATCTTCGAGCCTGGCGCGCGCAGGGGATGCCGTCGGCCGCGGGGCAGGGTAACGCCCGCAGCATAGCCACGATCTATTCCGCGCTGGCCACCGATCGCCGCATCAGCGGCGTCGAACTGATCAGCGAAAAAGCCCTCGAGGCAGCGACCTCCGTACAGATCGAGAACGAGGACCTGGTGCTGCTGTTCCCGATAGCCTGGGGCGTCGGCTTCGCTCTCAACAAGTCGATGGGCGCCTATGGTCCCAATCCCTCGGCGTTCGGGCACCATGGCTGGGGCGGCTCGTTCGGCTTCGCCGACCCCGAGAAGCAGCTCGGCGTCGCCTATGCGATGAACATGATGCGCGAGCCGACGGATGGTCCCGACCCACGCTTCATGGGCCTCGTGCAGGCCGTCTACGCCTGCGTCTGAACCGTTCCCAAATCAGCGAAGCGGTCCTCCAGACCCCGTAGCAGGCAATCCAGGCCGAACAGGAATTGCCCATCATCGAGAGGACGCGACAGCACCACCGCGGCCCCTTGGCGGACCTCGACGGGAATGTCCTCGACGGCCTGCAGCATGGCGGCGAGCTTTCGCTGGCGCTCGGCATCGGAGCGCCTTGCCGCCGACTTGCGACGGTGACGATAGGTCTGCGCCTCCAGCAACGCATAGCCGGTCGTGTAGCTGGAAATCGCCCAGTAGGTATGTGGCAGCAGCGCTTCCGGAACGCCCGCGACGCGCAGTCGCTCGATGATCTCGGTGTTGACCCTGAGCGACGTCGGCGAACGGCGGAGCTCCCGCCCGATCAGGTCGGCGAGTTCAGGATGGGCAAGCATGGCGGCGCGCACCCGCAGGCTCAGCGACCTGGCCTGCGTCTGCCAGCCACCCGCGATCGGCGTTGGCGCGAACCCCTCGACGACATGGTCGACGACCGCGTCGAGCAGCTCGGCCTTATTGTGGAAGTGCCGGTACATGCCCATCGTCGATGCGCCGAGCGCCCCGCCAAGGTCGCGCATGTTCAATGCATTCAGTCCCTTGGCGTCGATCAGGTCCAGCGCGGCGGCCAGGATCCGATCGCGGGACAGTTCGGCGCGGGGGCGTGCGGATGCCATCGTGCTAGAACAGCACCCGCGGGTTCATGATCCGCTTCGGGTCGAGCGCGGCACGGATCGCGCGCAGGGCCGCGAGTTCCTCCGGCTGTTTGTAGGACGCCGCTTCGGCGGTCTTCATTGTACCCAGGCCATGCTCCGCGCTGATCGACCCGCCGAGGGACACCACCAGGTCATGAACCATGTGGGCGCCGGCGTCGCGGTGGGCGGCATGGGCGGCCTGGTCGCCACCTGGGCCGCTCAGGACATCGAAGTGGATATTGCCGTCGCCGACGTGACCGAAGGCGTCGACACGTACGCCCGGAAAGCGCTCGGCCAGCGACTGTGTGGCGACCTCGATGAACCGGGCGATGCGAGACACGGGCACGGAGACATCGTGCTTCCAGGCCGACCCCTCTGGTTTCTGCGCCGCCGACTGGCCCTCGCGCAGGGCCCAGAAGGCGCGCGCCTGGGTCTCGTTCTGGGCCAGCGCCGCATCGCTGATCAGCTGGTCCTCAAGCGCGCCGGCGAGTAGGCGCTCCATCGCCGGTTCCGCCTCGCCCGGCGCGCCGGCGGCGATCTCGATCAGCACGGACCAGTTCGGCCGGCCCGAAAGCGGGTCGCGAACGCCCGGCAGATTCTTAACCGCGAGGTCCACCCCGAGCCGGGAAATCAGCTCGAACGCCTCGACCGCGCCGCCGGTCTCGTCCTTCGCCCGACGCAACAGCGTGACCGCGGCGGCCGGCGATTCCAGGCCGACGAAGGCGACGGCGGTAGATGCGGGGATTGGAAAGAGCTTCAGTGACGCGGCGGTGACGACGCCCAGCGTGCCCTCGGCGCCGATCAGCAACTGTTTGAAGTCATAACCGGTGTTGTCTTTGCGCAGGCGCTTGAGGCCGTTCCACACCGCACCATTCGGAAGCACCGCTTCGACGCCGAGCACGAGCGCGCGCATGGTCCCATAACGCAGCACCGCGGTGCCGCCGGCGTTGGTGGAAATCAGCCCGCCGATGGTGGCCGATCCCTCGGAAGCGAGAGACAGCGGGAAACGGCGGCCGACGGCGAAACAGGCCTCGTGGACGGCGGCCAAGGTCGTGCCGGCGGCAACTTCCAGCACATCATCATCCGCATCCAGGCTGCGAACGCCCACCAGTTTCTCGGTCGAGAGCAGAATCTCGCCGTCCGGAATCTGACCGCCGACGAGGCCAGTGTTGCCACCCTGGGGTGTAATCGGGACTCCAGCCTCGCCGCACAGCGAGACCACCGCGGCGACTTCGGCGGTAGATTTCGGCAGCGCCAGGAACGGCGTGGTCCCGCTCCAGCGGTCCCGCCACTCGACAAGCTTTGGCGCGAGCCGTGCCGGATCATTGCTCCAGCCGCCCTCGCCCAGGACCTGCCTGAGACGATCAAGAAACTCGGGCGGGATCACCGCGGACATTGTGGCACGTTCCCGCCGATTGTTTCCCTACAGGTGATCGAGAACCGGCTTGGGCTGGTAGGGCGCCTCCAGGGCCTTCACCTCTTCGTCGGTCAGCTTCAGCGACAGGGCCGCGACGGCGTCACTCAGATGGTGAGATTTCGAAGTCCCGATGATCGGGGCGGTGATTGCCGGATTGCGCAGCACCCAGGCAAGGGCGACCTGCATGTTGGGCACGCCGCGGGCCCTGGCGATGGTCTCCAGCGCGTCGACGACCTGATAGTCGGATGAGCGGTAGTACAGCCTTGGTGCGAACTCGTCGGTGCGGGCGCGCTCGGTGTTGCCTTCGCCCGGCGCGGCGCGACCTCCGGCGAGGAAGCCCCGGGCCAGCGGCGACCACGGGATGACCCCGATGCCCTGATCCAGGCACAGCGGCAGCATCTCGCGTTCTTCTTCGCGGTAGACCAGATTGTACTGCGGCTGCATCGAGACGAACGGCGTCCAGTTGTTGGCGCGCGAGACGGCGAGCATCTTCATGAACTGCCACGCGTACATCGACGAGGCGCCGATGTAGCGGGCCTTTCCGGCGCGGACGACGTCGTTGAGCGCCTCCAGCGTTTCCTCGATCGGGGTGTCGGGATCGAAACGGTGGATCTGGTAGAGGTCGATGTAGTCGACGCCCAGGCGGTGCAGGCTGCGGTCGATGGCGTCGAAGATGTGCTTGCGCGAGAGGCCGCGGTTGTTGGGATCACCGCCCATCGGACTGAATACCTTGGTGGCGATGACCACCTCATGGCGCTTGGCGTATTCCTTTAGCGCCTTGCCGGTGACACGCTCGCTTTCACCAAGCGAATAGACGTCTGCGGTATCAAAGAAGTTGATCCCCGCCTCGATCGCCGCCTTGAAAAACGGCATGCTGGCATCCTCGTCCAGCACCCAGGGGCGCCATTTCGGGCTGCCATAGGTCATGCAGCCGAGGCAGAGGCGCGAGACCTTCAGTCCGGTATTGCCCAGTCGAACGTGTTCCATCGCCATATCCTTTGTGGTCGTCCTATCCGGCCAGCCGGCCGTCCTCGATCGCGGTCGGGTCGAAGGTAAACAATACCGCCGGATCGGGCGGATCGATACCCGCGGTGATGTCGGCCGGCGCAAGCGTATGCAGCAGGTGCCGGATAACATTCAGCCGCGCGGTCTTCTTGTTGTTTGCCCGAACGCAAATCCACGGTGAGATGGCGGTATGGGTCCGCAGCAACATCTGGTCGCGCGCCTCGGAATAGGCCTTCCATTTCTTCTGCGCGACGGCGTCGAGATCACTGACCTTGAGTTGCTTGAGCGGATCATTGCGGCGGTCGTCCAGCCGCTTGGCCTGCTCATGCTTGGAAATGTCGAGCCAGATCTTGACCAGTCGGGTATCGGCTTCCTCGAGCATGCGTTCGAGAGAGGGGACATCGCGGAGGAAGTCCTCGTGTTCGCGCTCGGTGCAGAAGCCCATCACCGGCTCGACGCCCGCGCGGTTGTACCAGGAGCGATTGAAGATCACGAGATCGCCACAGGACGGCATGTGCTCGACATAGCGCTGAAAGTACCACTGCGATCGCTCGCGATCCGAGGGCTTCGGCAGTGAGACGGCGCGGGTGTTCCGCGGCGCGAGATGCTCGGTGATGCGGGCGATCGTCCCGTCCTTGCCCGCCCCGTCGCGACCCTCGAGAATGATCAGCGCCTTGGCTCCGGTCTTGATCGCCCATCTTTGATAGCGCACGAGGCCGATCTGTAACTCGCGCAGCGTCCGGTCGTAGTCGCTCTTACTGGCCATGACCGACAGCTTAGACCATCGGGAGACATCTGTGATCCGACTTTTCGTGCGTGACGATCTGGAGGCCGGGATGGCGGTGACGCCGACGCGGGAGCAGTCGCATTATCTGGGGCATGTCATGCGGGTGAACGTCGGCGACAGGCTGCGGCTGTTCAACGGGCGGGACGGGGAGTGGGAGGCGCGCGTCGAAACGGTCGGTAAGCGGGACATGACCCTGCTTGCGGAAATGCGCACGCGAACTCAGACCGTAGGGCCTGACCTCGACCTGCTGGTGGCGCTGGTCAAGCGCACGCGGATGGACGTGATCGCCGAGAAGGCGGCGGAGCTTGGCGCACGGCGGCTGCGTCCGGTGATCACCGAGCGCTCGATCGCCGACCGCACCAATGTGGAGCGGCTGACCGCGATCGCCATCGAGGCCGCCGAGCAGTGCCTGCGGGTGGAGTTCCCGCGGGTGCTGGAGCCGGAGAGACTGGAACGGGTCCTGGCCAACTGGGATTCAGGTCGGCGGTTGATGTTCTGCGACGAGGCGGGCGACGCGCCACCGGCGGCCGAGGCTCTGGCGGCGGCGGGGGGGACGTCATGGGCATTGCTGATCGGGCCGGAGGGCGGTTTCACTCCGGCGGAGCGCGCGCGCATCCGCGAGATGCCAAATGCGGTCCCGGTTTCGCTTGGCCCGCGCATCCTGCGGGCGGACACGGCCGCCATCAGCGCGTTGACTCTTTGGCAGGCGACTCTAGGGGATTGGCGGAGTGGCGAGTAAGGCGGCACTTGAGGTTCGCCCCGTGCGCGCCCAAGTGTCGAGCAACGGGAACGGAACGAGAGGCGGGCGATGGCCGAGACGACGTGCGACGATCGCCCTTTGACGCTTGATGATCTGACGGCGTGGTTCGCGGTGGGCGGCAAGCCTGCATCCGAATTCCGCGTCGGGGCCGAGCATGAGAAGTTCGTGTTCCGGACCGGCAGCCACGCTCCGGCGCCCTACGATGGCGATAACGGCATACATGCCCTGCTCACCGGCCTGATGCGCTACGGCTGGGAAGGAACCTATGAGCCGGCGCCGGGCGGCGGCCAGACATTGATCGGGCTGTCGCGAGGCAAGGCCAACGTCAGCCTGGAACCGGGCGGACAGTTCGAGCTTTCCGGCGCGCCGCTGGCCGACATGCACGAAATCTGTTCGGAGACGGGCGAGCACCTGGAGGAGGTCAAGGCGGTCGCCGCCGAGCTCGGGCTTGGTTTCCTGGGCCTGGGGTTCACGCCCCTGTGGCGGCGCGATGAAGTGCCGATCATGCCGAAGGGCCGCTACAAGATCATGCGGCGCTATATGCCCCTCGTTGGCGGTCAGGGCCTCGACATGATGTTCCGCACCTGCACGGTGCAGGCCAATCTCGATTTCGCCGACGAGGCGGACATGGTGGCCAAGTTCCGCGTCAGCCTGGCGCTGCAGCCAATCGTTACCGCGATCTTCGCCAACTCACCGTTCACCGAAGGCAAGCCCAACGGCTTCCTGTCGGCGCGGGCCAATGTGTGGACCGACACCGATCCCGACCGTACGGGGATGCTGGATTTCGTGTTTGAAGACGGCTTCGGCTTTGAGACCTACGCCCGCTATGCGCTGGACGTGCCGATGTATTTCGTCAAGCGCGAGGGCCGCTACATCGACGTCGCCGGCCGCTCGTTCCGCGACTTCATTGACGGCAAGCTGGAGGAGGCCCCGGGCGAGCGGGCCAACATCAAGGACTGGGTCGACCACACCAGCACGGCCTTCCCGGAGGTGCGGCTGAAGCAGTACCTGGAGATGCGTGGCGCCGACGCTGGTCCGTGGACGCGGCTGTGCGCCCTTCCCGCGCTATGGGCCGGCATCCTCTACGACCCGGCCTCGCAGGCGGCGGCGTGGGACCTGTGCAAGCACTGGACCACCGAAGACCGCGCTGCGCTGCGCCTGGATGCGGCGCGGCTGGGGCTCAAGGCAATGGTCGCCGGACGCACCGTGCAGGACGTCGCCAAGGAAATGCTGGCCATCGCCCACCAGGGCCTGAAGACCCGCAACCGCCTCTCGGCCGGCATGGTCGACGAGACCAACTACCTGGCCGAGATCGAGGACATCGCCGAGTCGGGGTTGACCGCCGCCGACCGGCTGCTGGAGCTTTACCACGGGCCGTGGGGCGGGGATGTGTCCCCGGTGTTCGAGGCGTTCGCGTACTGAGGGGTGGACCCGCCCCCCCAAAAAGGGAAGGGAGGAACACTATCGGAACGGGTTCAGCAGCCGCGCGCCCGTATCGGCAAAATCGCTGGTGTTGCGCGTGACGACGGTGAGATCATACAGCAGGGCGGTGGCGGCGATCTGTTTGTCGAGTTCGTGCTCGGGATGGGGGACTCTCAGTCGTCCCCAGATCTGGGCTGCTTCGGCGGCGAACGGCAGAATGTTTTCGGCGAATTCCTCGAGGATGAGCGTCAGCCAGGCCTCCAGATGTGATGCCTGCCGCACATCCCCGCGATGACGAATGAGGTCGACGCCGCGACGGAGTTCGCCGACCGTGATCACAGATACATAGACCTGCTCGCCGGTCGATATGACGCGGCGATAGAAATCTGAGACGCCGGGGTTCGCGGCGCCGCGCTTCCGTGACTCGCTGACGACATTGGTGTCGACGAGATACATCAGTCGAAGGCGTCGCGGGCGACGGTGGTCGACTGAAATCGTTCGAAATCGCTGTCGATGCCGACGTCGGGTATGTCTGCGATGACCTCCGCGAACGACCGCTTGCGCGGCGCGGTCAGCGCGGCCGCGAGTATCTCCCGATGTTCCGCTTCGGCGCTGCGTCCATGGGCGACGGCGCGCTCCTTGAGTCTGCGGACCAGATCCTCATCGACGCGACGGACAATCAGGTCAGGCATTTTGCGCTTTTCCTTCGCGATTGATATCAAAGATATCATTTGGCCATGACTGGCGCAATCGCCCGTCGATTTGGCGTGACAGTATCCTGTATCAGTCCGGCCAGGGGTTGGCCCAGGCGGGGAGGCGGGTGAGGTTTCCAAGCCAGTGGATGATGTTGGGATAGGGTTCGAGGGGCATCTCGGACTCGCGCCAGTATCTCGCCATCGAGCCAAGCTGGAAGTCGGCGATGGTCAGGCGGCCGCAGGCGGCCCAGTCTCGCCCCTCGAGATGGGCGTCCAGCACGGCGGAGTAGCGCTGAAATTCGGGAATGCGCGCCGGCAGGCTGGCGACGTCTGGCTCGGCGAAGCCGAAGGTCGTCTTGACGATGTGCTCGAAATAGAACGGGCTGACAGCGGACGCCCAATGGCAGTCGTTCCACGACAGCCAGCGCAGCACCTCGACCTGCTCGGCGGGATTGGCGGCAGGCCACATGTCCGAGCCTGTCTTGATGCACAGATAGGCCATGATCGCCGACGCTTCCCAGATCACCGTCTCGCCGTCGACCAGGGTCGGGGCTTTCTGGTTTGCATTCAGCGCCGCGTATTCGGTGGTCTTCAGGCCACCGCCCATCAGGTCGACCTCGACGGTCTCGGCGTCAATGCCCAGGTGCTTGATCAGCGCGAGCACGCGAAGCGGCGCCTGGGCCTTGATCCAGTAGAGTTTCATGGTTCAGTCCTCGAAGCCTTGCATCTCACACCAGACGTCGAACGGGTCGCGGCGGGTGCGCCAGTTGTTGATCGGATGGTCGGGGTCGAGGTAGCCGAGCGCCATGCCGGAGAAGACCATGTGGTCGTCGGGCAGGTTGAGGGAGCGGGCGACGGTATGCGCAAAGCGGGCCCAGAACTCCTGGGCGCAGGTGTCGAGGCCTCGCTCGACGGCCAGCAGCATCACCGTCTGCATGAACATGCCGAGGTCCGACCACTGCGGCGGACCGAGGTTGCGATCGATGCAGAAGAACAGGCCGACCGGCGCGCCGAACAGGTCGAGGTTCTTGGCCAACTGGGCGAAGCGGCCGGTCTTGTCCTCTCGCGGGATGCCGATCGAGGCGTAGAGGTCCTCGCCGCAAACGAAACGCCGGGTGCGGAACGGGTCCCAGAGGTTCTCCGGATAGACCGGGTATTCGGTCGGCGCGGGACCATCGGCCTTGGCGGCGGCCTTCAACACCTCGAGTGGTTCGCCGGTCAGGGCATAGACGCGCCAGGGCTGCAGGTTACCGCCGGACGGCGCGCGCTGGGCGATCTCCAGGATCTCGCGCACCAGGGCGCCGGGCACCGGGTCGCTCTTGAAGGCCCGCGCCGAAAAACGACGCGCCGTGGCTTCGCTGACATTCATTCCTGTATGTTTCCCTTTTGGAGCGCCTCTTGACGCCCGAGCCGACGTCGAGACATCCCTAGCATCCACCTTTCTAAGGGAGCTAGACGCAGAGATGGCCAATGCGCGTTCGCC
>JANXTX010000178.1 GCA_025352165.1 Caulobacteraceae bacterium
CTTGGCGACAATGACGTCCCTGGCAGGGTTCGAAGCTTTGTTGAGAGGAAAGGCGGTATGGACCTATGGCCGGCCCTTCTATGCGGGATGGGGCCTGACGACCGACGCGCTCGACTTCCCGCGGCGGGCAAGGAGATTAACGCTCGCACAACTGATCGCTGGCGCGTTGATCGCCTATCCGATCTATATCCACCCGCCGACCGGTCTGCCATGTCGTCCTGAGGACGTTGTTGCATTTCTTGAACAAGAGCGTCGCGCGAAGCCGGATACCGGCCCTAAGCGATTGCGATACTGGCGAGCAGTTTTTGAAAGTCTGCAACGGCAGCCAAAGGCTCGATTTTAGCCCAATCTGAAATATGCGATGTTCCTAGCAGCGCATAGACTCAAGAAAAATTACCGCGATATTTCTCGGCCGCAATTGTTTGCCCAACAGCGATGGAACCTTGTTAGTCACAAGCAGACCAAGCGCTTCAGCGCCAGATCAATCCCCTTCAATCTCAACTTCTCCGGGCGCGCTCCCCTTCATTAAGGCTTCAATTTGTGCCCGAATCTGTTTGCGCTCATTTGTAAACTGCCTTGCCAACTCATCAATAATCTTGCAACGAATCCTCAATTCAAGGAGTTCGCGCCGTTTTTCCTGCACCGCCTTGTCGACAGGCTCTTTCGTTGCTGACACGGTCTTGCTGCGAGATTTGGCCATTGTTCCCTCCTGGTGTGTGGTTAGCCGTTATCGGTAGCCAGGCATTAAATCAATGCGACACGGTGAACGAACATCGCCCGAGATTAAAATCATCAGGATACGATCATGTCCGTGGCTGTCCGTCCAGCACGTCAATTGGCCAAAGCTCGCCGAAGCAGGTCACCTAACATCTGGTGCGCCTCTGTTGTGGTAGGTTCCAGCTTGACGTCCATCGCAAAATAGCCGCTTGACGTCGTCAGGCCCAAGGCCTCAACGGCAAGCGCGACGATCTGCTTTGGGTCGGCGGCCAGATTTTCGTATTCGATTTCCAGCAACCGTCCCCCCAACTCCTTAATGAGCCTCGATATCGCCTCCTCGTGCCTGGCATACCGATCGTATATGGAAACGAGAGCCGCTACATCCACATCGATCTGGGCGGTGGAAGCATCGTAGGCTGCTCGCCCCCCCCCTTTCAACAGATGCCACACGCCCGTCTTGTTTGCGACAAAATCTGAAACAGCCTGTGCTACGCGATCACGCCTATAGATGTGAACAATTGTTGCGCGACCCAGGAATTCGAGAAAGCAACTCCGCTCATCGGCGGTCATGTACTCTTTTGAGGCGATCCAGAAACCGTAAATGATCTTTGTGCCAAAAACACCCTCCACTGTGTGGCCAAGTCGAACCAGATCCCACCAACGATAGAATTCGAACCCACTCACGTCCCGGTGGCGTAACAGCGTCCGAACTGGGGGTCTTAGATGCTCTCGGGGTTTGCCGGCGCCCGCCGCCCGGAGTTCACGTGACAGAAGCGTGCTTCCACAACGCCCAGAACATAGAATTGCAAACTCGACCTTGGCATCGTTCGTCGTCGTCACTGCGTATCGGGGGGGCAACCCGGCCGCCAGCCTCGGCACAATTTGACTGAACAATCCCAGACTCGGCCGCCCATGTTCCCGTAACAATTGTTGGACAGGGCCTTCGGGCTTTTCGGTGCAGACGGCGATAGGGCCCTTCAACTGACCCAACTCCGCATTCCCTGCCAATGACGCAGCCGAAATTACCCTGTTTCCGACGTCTCCCCAGGACTTGATCAGTTGCTCGAAGGATTCATCGCAAATCAGATTCCAACGTCCACTTTCGAAAAGTGGCCGAATTCGCAGTTCGTCCAAAGATGCAAGAAGCGCGGCTCTATTCATCTATATCCGTCGCCGTTTGCATGATGTCGGATATCGCCCGGCAAGCCAAATCTAACGCCGCCCGAGGCTTGTATAGGCAAAGCCGCGACGTCGCATCTCTTCGGGACGGTAGATATTTCGCAGGTCTACAATTGCCTTCGACTTCATCAGATTGGCCACGCGATCGAGATCAAGTGCGCGGAATTGATCCCACTCGGTCAGGATCACCATGGCGTCCGCGGCGGTCACCGCCTCATAGGGGTCGTCCTTGAACGCGACGCCGCGCAGCAGTTGCCGCGCTTCCCGGCCCTCGGGATCGAAGGCCTGTATTGATGCGCCCATCGCCTGCAGCGCAGGGACGACCTCGAGAGACGGTGCGTCACGCATGTCATCGGTATTCGGCTTGAACGTCAGCCCCAGGACCGCGATCACCTTGCCTCTTACGTCTCCACCGAGGGCAGCGGCGACCTTTCCCGCCATGGCCTTCTTGCGCGCCTCATTTATTTCGTTGGTCGTCTCAACCAACCGCAGCGGCGCATCGTGGTCCCGCGCGGTCCGGGTTAGCGCCAGGGTGTCCTTCGGAAAGCAGGAACCACCATATCCTGGCCCGACATGCAGGAACTTGGGGCCGATACGCTTGTCCAGTCCTATGCCCTTCGCGAGGTGCTGCACGTCGGCGCCAGCTTTCTCGCAAAGATCGCTCATCTCATTGATGAAGGTGATTTTCATCGCCAGGAAGGCGTTGGATGCGTACTTGATCAGCTCGCTGGTCCTTCGATCCGTGATCATCAGCGGCGTCTCGATCAGATTTAGCGGTCGGTACATTTCGGTCATCACCGCCCTCGCACGCTCGTCCTCGAGCCCAACGACGACACGATCGGGCCGCTTGAAGTCCTCTATCGCGGCTCCTTCCCTCAGGAATTCCGGATTTGAGACAACGGCGACATCCGCATCTGGACGCTCGGCGCGGATGATTGCCTCAATCTCATCGCCTGTACCAACCGGCACGGTCGATTTTGTAACCACCACAGTGAAGCCACGCAACTGCGCGGCAATCTCACGGGCAGCGGCATAAACATAGCTCAGGTCCGCATAACCATCACCGCGTCTGGAGGGCGTGCCGACGGCGATGAAGACCGCATCCGCCGCCGCTATGGCGTCCAGGCCGTGGCTGGTGAAAGATAACCGGCCCTCTCGCACATTTCGGTCGACGAGCGCATCGAGACCGGGCTCGTAGATCGGCATAACCCCTTCCTGCAGCCGGGCGATTTTCGCCTCATCCTTGTCGATGCAGGTAATTTCGTGGCCGAAGTCGGCGAAGCATGCCCCCGACACCAAACCCACATAGCCCGTACCGATCATTACCAGACGCATTTTAACACTCGCTGCAACAACGCTTCGCCGGTGGAATCGCAGCGAACAAGCCTCACTTATGTACTCCGTGTGAGAACGCCAGAAAGGCCCGTGCCCGTTTCAGGCAATGGTTAGGCGCTCACATTCCGCCAATCCCCAGGACTGAGGACGTCTCAAACCGTCGGCACGGCCATCCCTGACGCGGCGGCCTTCAATTTCGCCTGATCGGACGGCGAATCGGCAAAGGCGGTCAGCCCGGCGCGCAAGGCATCCCGTGCCTGCGCAGACTCGCCAAGCACCATGCGGCTACGCATCAGTTGTATCCAGCCGTCGGAGTCGCGTGGCTGGGCCTTTAGGCGCGCCGCCAGGCGGTCGACCATCGCGCGAATCATCGCGTTCTGCCCGTTGGTAATGGCAGGCGCCGCGGCGGCGCCTGGCAACTGCCCTGAAAGGTCGATGCCACGGTCGGCCGCCACCTTGGTGACGAACGATTGCACATCGGCCACCCATGGCGCGCCGGGCGGAGCGCTCTTTATCAAGGCGATCCAGTCGGCCATTGCCCCGGTGTGATCACCGTCCTCATCCTTGGCCATCGCCAGGAAGTACCGGGCGCGGGGATCGTCGGGGCTCAACGCAACAGCCTTGACGAAGAACCGTCGCGCGCCGGGGGTGACGACACCGCCGGCGGCCTGGGCCAGCGCCTCACCTTGCGAGGACAGATCGTCGCTATTGCCGGGCTCAAGTTCCGCGGCCCGTCCATAAGCGGTCAGGGCATCGCCGAAGCGCCCCATCCGTTCGTAGGACCATCCGAGCAGTCGCCAGCCGCGTGGATCGCCAGGCGACGCCTTCATTCGCGTTTCCAGTTGTGGGACCAGTCTGGCCAGTTCCGGATCCGGCGGCGGCGCTTCCGTGGCAGGACGGGCGGGCATTCCCAGCGAAGCCAGCTCAGGCCGTCCCAGACGGGGGTAGAGCACGCCCAATGACAAAGCGAACAGAACCGCCAGACCAATTCCGAGGGGCAACCGTTTTGACAAGTCACGAACCAGGGGAAGACTGACGCCGGCCGCTGCCACGACCGTCATCAATGCGAGGATCAACCAGAGGATCATATCTCATCGCTCCGGCCGACCCGTTCGAGGCCTGCCCGTTCCTCATCGCTCAATGGAGGCAGCGCCCGGGCGCGTCCGCGCCAGTAGACACCGACGGCAATGCCGCCGCCTATCAGCACGATCAAGGGCCCCAGCCACAGCAGCCAGGTCTCCTCATTTAATGGCGGCTTCATCAGCACGAAGTTGCCATAACGCTGTACGATATAGGCGATGGCCTGCTGGTCACTGTCGCCGGCCACCAGACGCTCTCGCAACAGGATGCGCAGGTTTCGGGCGAGTTCCGCGTCGGAATCATCAATGGTCTGGTTCTGGCAAACGACACACCTGAGCTCCGAGCCGATCGCCCGCGCGCGCGATTCCAGTCTCGGGTCCTTCAGTTGCTCATCGGGTAATACGGCATGCGCCGGTCCGGCGGCGAGCATCACCGCACCGATCAAGGCCGCGAAGCGTCTCACGATTCCGCCCTCAGGCGATCCATCAGAGGCGCGATAACATGCGTCCAGTCGTCGGGTGAAATCGGGCCGATCTGCTTGTATCTCACCCTCCCCCGCCGATCGACGATGAAGGTCTCCGGCACACCAGCAACGCCGAGATCGATACCCGCCCGACCCGGCTGATCGTTGCCGACACGCGCGTATGGATCTCCGTTCGCCACCAGATACGCCGAAGCCGCATCAGCCCTGTCCATCCAGTCGAGGCCATCAATGGGCACCCCGCGCGCCTTCAGCGCCAGGAGCACCGGATGCTCCACGCGGCACGAAACGCACCACGACGCGAACACGTTCAACAGCCGTGGCTCACCTTGGATATCCGCGGATTTCAATCCGGTGTCTCCCGCGCGCACTGGCGGCAGATCGAAGACGGGCAGCGGCTTGTCGATCATTGTCGACGGTAACTTCGAGGGGTCTCGGCCAAGCCCAACGACAAAAGCAGCCACGACCGCCGCAAACAGCACGATGGGCAACAGGAAGATCAGACGCCTCATGCGACCGCTCCCTGCGATTGCACCTCGGGATTCGCGGAAACAACGCGCGGACCGCGCTTGAGGGCGACCCGCCGTAATCCACGGTCGGCCAGCGACAGCATCCCGCCCAAAGCCATGATGATGCCACCCGCCCAGATCCACCCGACCAGCGGATGGTCCCACATCCGCACCACCAGAGCGCCTTGTGGGTCCTGGTCACCGATCGAGATATAGGTATCTCCAAGCGGGCCGAAGCCAATGCCGGCCACCGTTGTGGTGGTACGGCTGGCCGGGAAGAAGCGCCTCTCCGAGATCAATATCCTCTCGCCAAATGGCCCTTCGACATGGAAGCGAGCATGGTTTGCCTCGTAGTTCGGGCCACGCACGACCTGCACCGATTGCAGCGTAACCGTGTCGCGGCCGAGCGCTAAGCTGTCTCCCGCATTCATGCTCAGCACCTTGTTGGTCTGCCAGGCGGTCACCCCGGTGATGCCAAGCGTGGTAACGCCCAGACCCGCATGCGCCAGCACCATCGCCCATACGGCCAGGGGCGTAGCGCGGACCAGCCGAGCCATTTCACCGATACCGACCTCACCGATTCTCCACCGCCGGATCAGGATCATCTTGGCGGCCAGGACCAGCCAGACACCGAGCGCCAGTCCCAGTATGTTGAGGGGCCGTCCGATGCCGAAGACAATCACACCGGCGACCAGTGCAATCATTCCCAGGACAATCGGAATGATCATCCGCCTGAGTAACGGCAGCGCCTTTTCACGCTTCCAGTTCATAAACGGACCAAAGCCGGCCACCAGCAGGAGCGGAAGGACGATCGGGATGAAAGTGATTTTATAGAATGGCGGCCCGACGGTGATGGCGTCACCGCGCAGAACCTCGACGAAAACCGGATAGAAGGTGCCCAGAAAAACCGTCGTTGTCGCGCACAGCAGCAGAAGATTGTTGAGCGTTATGCCCCCTTCGCGAGATAGCGGCGCGAAGAGGGCGCCGGTGCGCATCGCCGGCGCGCGCCACGCGAAAAGTGCCAGAGCCGAGCCGGTGAATGCGGCGATTATGCCGAGGATATAGACGCCCCGTCGCGCATCGAGCGCGAACGCGTGCACACTGGTCAGCACGCCCGAACGGACCAGGAAGGTCCCGACCAGGCTCAGCGAGAACGTCAGGATCGCCAGCAGGATGGTCCAGCTGATCAGTGCGCCACGCCGCTCCAGCACCAGGGCCGAATGCAGCAGCGCCGTGCCCAGCAACCACGGCATGAAGGACGCATTCTCGACCGGGTCCCAGAACCACCAGCCGCCCCAGCCCAGCGAATAATAGGCCCACAGGCTTCCGGCCGAGATACCGATGGTCAGGAACAGCCAGGAAGCAAGCACCCAGGGGCGCACCCAGCGGGCCCACGCATTGTCCACCGTCCCCTCGATCAGGGCAGCAACGCCGAACGAGAACGCGATCGAGAATCCGACGTAGCCGAGGTAGAGGATGGGCGGGTGGAAGACGAGGCCGGGGTCCTGCAGGATGGGATTGAGTTCTCCCCCATCGAGAGGAGCGGGAAACAGCCGGCTGAACGGGTTCGAAGTGAAGATCAGGAAGCCCAGAAACGCGGCGCCGAGCAGACCCTGCACGCCCAGAACACGCGCCCGCATCGTGTCGCGAAGCGTTCCCGGGAACAGGGCGACGGCTGCCCCGTAGACCGCGAGGATCAGCACCCAAAGCAACATCGAGCCCTCGTGGCTGCCCCATGTCGCTCCAAGCCGATAGATCAATGGCTGAGCGCTGTTGCTGTGCTGGACCACCAGGGCGACGGAAAAATCGTTGGTGGCGAACAAGGTGGCAAGGCAGACAAACGCCGCCAGAGTAAATGCCGCCTGCAGCAGGACCGCGTTTCGCCCGACCGACATCAGCGCGGCGTCGTTGCGGGCGGCGCCCCAAAGTTGGGCCACGGACTGCACGACCGCGAGCACGAACGCGAGGATGAGCGCGAATTGTCCGATTTCGGCTGTCATGAGTTCAGGTGCGCCTCTGGGCCGTTCAGGGTCAAGATCGGTACATACCGTATTAGGGGGTCATTCGCCCAATAGGTCGCTGCAGCCATCGCCGCGCCATCAGACCCGCGGCCAGCCAGACCCCGACGGCTCCGATCAGCATGAGCAGCGATGCCAGACCACCCTGCATCGCCGACTTTCCGGCGAAGGCTGTCAACGCGATCTTCGGTACGATGCCCAGTCCGGCGCCGGCGGCAAAGTCGAGCAACCCAATCGCCGTCATACCGGCCGCCATGTTGACGACGACGAAAGGTGCGAACGGGACCAGCCGCACGACGAGGCTTGCGACAAAACCATTTCTCGAAACGAGGGAAATGAACCGTTCCACACTCTCGGTCCGCAGATCCCGCAGCAGTCGCGCACCGAAAGCCTGGCCCAGCCAGAAGCCGATGAGCGCGGACGTCATCGTGCCGACCCAGCTGTAGATCGAGCCCCACCATGGCCCGAATGCCACGACCGCCGCGGCGATCAGCACAAACTGAGGTACGCCGAGAAACGCCAGCAGGGCAAAGGCGCCGACGGCGACGGGGAGCGCCCAGGGTCCGCGCGCCACCAGCAACCAGTGACGCGCCGTATCCGCTCCCAGAAACTTCGCGCCGATTACGAAGACCAGCCCGACGCCGCCGAACAGAGCGAAGGAAACCGCCAGGCTGCGCCAGGCGCGGGCATCCATCCGCGAGAGAAAGCTGGTCAGTCTGCTCAGCAAGTCTACACGGGACGCCCATAGACCGGTTTGCGTTTCTCGAGGAAGGCCGCGACGCCTTCGCGGAAGTCCTCGCCTTGCGCACAGAGAATCTGGTTGCGGTCTTCCATGGCGATCGCGGCTTCCAGGCCGCCCGCATCTATCGAGTGATTGAGGCATTCCTTGGTCAGGCGCAGACCGAGCGGTGTCGCGCCGAGCATATCGGCCGCCATCGCCTCCCCCTCCGCCTCCAGGTCCTCCGGCGCGACGACGGCGCTGACCAGCCCCAGCGCCAGCGCGCGTTCGGCGCGCAGGAAGCGACCGGTGAGCATGAGCTCGGCGGCGACCGACGAGCCGACCATCCGCGGCAGGAAATAGCTGACGCCGATATCGCAGGCTGACAGGCCAATGCGAATGAAGGCCGCGTTCATCTTCAGCGTCGGCGTCGCAATACGGACATCGGAAGCCAGCGCCAGCGCGAAGCCGCCGCCGGCCGCCGCGCCGTCGATCAGCGAGATGATCGGCTGCGGGCAACGCCGCATGGCCATGACGATCTCACTGATGCTGCGCTGGCTGACGAGGCCGGTCGACGGACCGCTCGGCCCCCCGTTGCCGCGTTCCTTCAGATCGAGGCCGGCGCAGAAGTTGGAACCCGCCCCTCGCAGCACCACGACCCGTACGTCGTAACGCCAGTAGAGGTCCACAAAAAGTTCGCGCAGCTCCTTCACCAGGCCCGGGTTCAACGCATTGAGACGCTCGGGGCGGTTCATCGTCACCCAGAGCGCGTCACCGCGTGTTTCGAGAATCAGATGTTCGTGGCTCATATTTGGGATTCCCTACGCAAAGTTTCGCTGGCCTTCACGACCGAAACCGGTGCGCGGCCCGTGCCCCCTCCACCCCTTCGGGGTCCCCCTCCCCCGCTTCGCGGAGGAGGATCAATCCTCCCCCATGCCCTTGAATGGGGGAGGGGGA
>JANXTX010000204.1 GCA_025352165.1 Caulobacteraceae bacterium
TACCGGGCTGAAACGTCAGTCCCTGCTCAGCGCGTGGCGGGCCTGTTCCCAGTACTGCGCGCCGGTGATCAACGTGATGACCGCGGCGAGCCACAACAGACTGTGAGCGGCAATCGTGGCGGGTCCCAACACCGCCGGATCGCCAGGCAATGAAAAGGCGGCCCAGCAGGCCACCAGCAACTCCGCTCCCAACGCCACCAGCTGCAGCGTCGTCTTCCATTTCGCCAGCAGGGTCACCGGCAGGGAAACCCCTTTACTCGCCGCGATCTCCCGCAGGGCGCTGACGGTAAATTCGCGGAACAGGATCAGGGCCGCGGGGATCGCCACCGGCGCGTTCGAGCCCAGCGACAGGAGGCCCAGGATGGCGCCGCAGATCAGCACCTTGTCGGCGATTGGATCTAGTATGGCCCCCCAGAGTGTTTCCGCATGCAGGCGCCGCGCGAGCCAGCCGTCGAAGAAGTCGCTGACCGCCGCAATCGCGAACGCCCAGAACGCCCAGCGCTCCAGAGCGAACTGCGTAGCCGGTGTCAGTTGTTCACTAAGCAGGGCGGCGCCAGCGAGGCCGAAAAAGGTGAACAGCGCCAGGGCGAGCCGCATTCCGGTGAGGATATTGGGGATACGACTCATGAGGGCGACCTTGCGCGTGCGGAATCGTATTCAGACCACATTGGCCGGCAGTCGACCACTGTCCCCTCGCTCATGGCCAGATCGATCGCCATTACGGTCAATCCGGCTTCCATGGAGTCGCCCGGCGTGACGGGAAACGCCGCGCGCCCCTCGAGCGCCGACAGCAGGTCCCGCGCCATGGCCTCATCCGCGCCGTTGTGCAGATCGCTGGTGACGCCGCCGTAGTCGATCCTCTCCGGCCTGCCTCGGCTTAGGGCGCCGCGCACAATCAGGCGATTGCGCACCAGATCGGCGATCAGCGTGGCGCGCGTCCCGGCGATGTACCAGCGGCGTTCCTGCAGGGCGACGTGGCTGTTGGAATGGAAGGCCAGGGTCAGGCCGCTGTCATAGCGCACGATCGCGGTCTGATGGTCGGCGACGTCCATGTCGGACCAGAAGGCGTCGTTCGCCGAGCCCCACCCGGCGTCGCGCATGGCATAGGCGGGCTCACCGTCATCATAGGCGCGGGGCAGGTCGGCTTGCTCGGGCGTGAATATCCGCCGCCCGCCGAAACTGGCGACCTGCCCGGCCCGGCCGCCGGCGATACGGCCGAAGATATCGAAGTCGTGGCAGACCTTATCGAGCATGAACGAGCCGCCCCATTCGATCCGCCGCCGCCAGTTGCGGGCCAGATAGGCGCCATGTTCCGGGTGCAGATGCTCGGTGGCGTCCATCGAGATCAGGTCGCCCAACGCGCCGCTGTCGACCCGGGCGATCACCTCGCGCACGATCGGCATCGAGCGCATCACCAGTCCGATGAACAGCGGCGGCGAGCCCTTCTCGGCGATCAGTCGCGCGAGGGCGAAGGTCTCGGCGGGGGTGCGGACGATCGGCTTCTCGGCAAAGATCGGATAGCCCGCCGCGAAAGCCGCCTTCAGATGTTCGAAATGAAGATGATTGGGCGAACCGATCATCACCAGATCGTAGGGGCCCGCCGCCAGCAGCGCTGCTTCATCGGCAAAGGCGCGACCCGGCGCTATGCCGGCTTCAGCCAGTATGGGCAGGCCAACCGGCGCGGGATCGGCGTGGCCGGCAACCTCAAACGACCAGCCGACCGCTCGCATCGCGGCCAGCACATGCGCGATGCGCTGGCCCAGACCGATGACGCCGATGCGATAGGTCATCAGGCGACGGCTTCCGCCTCCCTGACCGGCTCGGGCGCGACGAAGCCTTTCCACTGATCCATGTATTCGACGAAGGTTGGGCTCAGGCCCTCGCGGCGCAGATGCTCGCGCGAGACAGGACGTGCGATCGGCTCGAAACCGGGGTCGGCGGCGACCAGCCTGGGATAGTCATGATGCAGTACGGCGGCGCGGCCGACGACGGCAAAGTCCACGCCGTGCTCCATGACCCTATGGGCGTCGGCGGCGCTCATGATCTTGCCGGCGACGCCAAGCTTTGTCTGGCCCCTTGGCAGATCGGCGAACCAGTCGATCAGCGGCCGCTCCTTGAACGCCGCGTCAACCGGCGCCTTGAAGCAATCCCATAGCGACATATCGAGGTAATCGAGGGAGCCGGACTCCATCAGTTCGCCCGCCAGTGCGCGCATGTCGGCGGTGATCAGGCCGAAGCGCTCCGGCGAGAGCCGCAGGCCAAGCTGGAAGTCGGGCCGGCAGCGGGTGCGGATGCCGGCTATGATGTCCTTCAAAATGCGCGCGCGCCTGGCCGGCGAGCCGCCGAAGTCGTCTTCGCGGCGGTTGGTTTCCGGCGAAAGGAACGCGCAGACGATGTAGCCGTGCGCCCCATGGATCTCGACGCCGTCGAAGCCGGCCTTCTCCGCCCGCACCGCGGCGGCGACAAAGTCCTCAATCAGTTGATGGACCTCGCCGGACGCCAGCTCACGGGTTCCGGTCTCGGCGTCCGCGGACGGGCCGACAGGCGCGTGGCCGATCAGGTCGGCCGGCGAGCGCAGGCCCGCGTGATGCAATTGCACGGAGGAAACCGCGCCCTTGGCCCTGATGTCCGCCGCCAGCCGGGTCAGGCCGGGCAGCAGATGGTCGGAGTAGATACCCAGTTGCCCTGGAAAGCCCTGCCCCTGTGCCTGCACGTGCGCGGCGCAGGTCATCACCAGGCCAAACCCGCCGGTCGCGCGCAGGGTCAGCCAGTGGAATTCATCATCCGACAGCGCGCCGTCGGCATGGCTCTGGCAGTTGGTCAGCGGCGCCAGCATGAAGCGGTTCTTCCAGGCCGGTCCACGGGTAAGTTCGAGGGGAGAAAACAGGTCGGTCATATGTCGTTGCGGGCTCCTGATGGCGCGCGGGTTTGTCGGGCGCCGAAGCGAATGGGTCAAGCGGGGGCGACGCCCACCGTTAATCACCGTTAATAACGGTGAGGGTGGCGGGGAGGACGTGTGAGACGAATGTCATGCGATGAAGATGGGGGTGCATTGCAAATTGACAAGTCCGCCCGGACAAATTGAGCGCCCGGTCGCCTATCGGTTCTCGATGCGCCGCAGGAGGTCAGCCAGAACCGCGATGTCGACGAAATGCACCTTGCCGACATGCCCCTTGTTATCGCAGTTGCGGACGTGGTGCTTCATCAGAACATCGAATCGCTGGATCATGTGCTCATAGCGCCAGCGACGGAGCCGCTGGACGATGTCATCGTCCATGCCCCGGCCGCCTCCCTTGTCGATCCGTTCGATTCGTGGCGAATGCTGCAATGCATAGAGGGTCGTCGGCAGGTCGATGACGATGCCCGGATCGACCAGTTCGGCGCCGCCTCCCGATAGTTTGCGGCACAGCAGCTTGACCCCGAAGTCGCGAAGGTCCTGCGGATTGGCCTTCCTGATCGAGCCTGACGCGAGAACGAAGCCCGCCGCCTCGAGTGTGGTATCGAGTGTCGCGAAGTCGTCGTCGGCCGAGGCGTCGAGCCCGGACGCGGGCTTGACCGCCACGAAATGGGCCAGCTTCAGGGGCCGCTCAACCGCTTCGCCGGATACCTTCAGCGCCACGATGCGGTCGGGTGGATCGAAATAGCCGGCGTGGCCGACAAAACGGCGGACCGCGTTGCGCCAATAGCCGGCCGCCAGCCCGGCGGGCGCGGAGATGTCGACGATCGGCAGGCCGTCGAAGAATGCGCTCACGGCGTTGGTGGCGAAATCCTCCAGACGCCCGCCGCCCCTGGGATCGTCGTCCAACAACTCAAGAAACTGGCCCACACGCCCCGCCAGCACGGCCTGCCCGGACCGGGCCGCGTCGTAATCCGCCGTCAGATCGAAGCGCGTGATGCACTGCGCGACACGAATGTAGAACGGCCGCGTCGTCTCGCTGGTCAGCAGCACATACGGCAGGCCAAGCGCGTGAATCAGGCCGAGTTCGTACATGGTTCCGGCCGAGTCGCCTGTCAGGTCGAGCACGACCAGATCAGCCCTCTCGATCATCGTCAGGATCCCCGGGATAATATCCGAGAAGGTATTTTCGTCGGGGAATTCCACCACCACGGAGCCCGACGCATCCGCGCGGTGGGAAAGGATCGAGCGCAGCAGGCTCGCCAGCACCGCTGTCCTGGGAGATTTCTCAGGGCTGCCGTCATCCATCGGCTTCATGGGACCGAGGACCAGAATGGTCGTCGGGTGTTCGCTTTCCGCCATCGCTCACGATCCTTGCGCTGACTAGATTTCGGGGAAGTCCTTGCCGTAGATCGCCGACCATTCGGCCACTTCGCCCAGGGTCAGCCGCGTGGCGTCCTCGGCCAAACGCTGCACCTCCATCATGCGCGGCGGACGGGCGCCGCGATCGGGCGGGTCGGCGGCGAGGCGGCAAAGCTCGACCGACATCTGCCGCGAGCGGTCGGCCAGGCGCGTGCATTCGGACTGAAAGCGCACGCCGTTGAGGCTGGCCACGGCGGCCGGAAGGATGGCGGCGAAGCTGATCAGCACCGGTGTGAGCACGCCGTGCATCAGCTCCATGTCCAGGCATGGCGGAAACCCCGTCGCGACGGCGGCCAGGATCACCAGGTCGAGGCCGGCGATGACGATCACCAGCCCGTTCAGGACGCGGTTGGTCACTTCCAGGAACTCGCTCAGCCGCCCCAGCGTCGCCTCGTTGCGCTCGTGATAGCGCCCCTGCTCGGCGAGCCAGGCATCGCGGATGGTCTTCTCGGCGGCCGTTGGATCGAGCCTGACCAAGGGCGCGCCCCGGGTTCCGCCCAGCACAAGCAGCGGGTCCGCCTGACGCACGATCGCGGCGAACAGGCGGTCCATCACCCCCTGGGCGGCAACGCGGGTGGTATAGGGCAGCGACCAGTTCGCCGGCGATCGCATCCAACCGGCGCCGGGCAGGAACTGCATCGCCCGCAGGCGCTCGGAAAGGTAGCGGAAGTCGGCGGCCCGGTGCGCCAGCCGCATCCGGTGCGCCCGCGTCGACAGCCGGAAGATGGCGACCACCGCCGCCAGCTTCACGAGGCCCAGGAAGAACAGCAATCCCAGTTCCCAGCACGACGGCGGTCCGGCATCCCGGTTGATCGCCACCACCGACAGGGACACGACGGCCGCGAACACCGCCAGCACGGCGAGGATGTATCCGGCCAGGAAGCTGCCCCGGTACTGCCCGGCATAGGCCCCGCTGAGGTCGCTGGCGCGCTTCTTATAGGCGGCATAGGCGGGCGATTCCGCCGGCGCGGCGCCCCTGGAACCTCCGCCGCTGGACGGCTTCTTGAAGCGGGCCTCAAACCACGACCAGATCGAGCCCAGGGCGCCCGCCTTGCGGCCGTCGCCTGAAAAGAATTCCGCGAACAGCGACTTCACATAGTCGTCTTCGCGCAGGGACGCCTTGTAGCCGGCGACGTCATCCACCAACGCGCGCACGCTCGCGCGCGCCGCGACATCGCCGGCGATCATCCGCGGCTCATCGAAGTCGGCGCGGGTGCGCAACACCACCAGTCCCGCCTCGCCCAGGCGGATGAGAATGACCGGCATGCCGACGTCCAGCGCCTTGCGGACCGACTCGCGCGTGCCGCCGGTCTTGCCGTCGTCGTCCGGGTCATCGACGGCGACCAGGATATCGGCGTTGCGCAGCAACACCTCCGACTGGGCGCTGAAGGCGTAGCCGCGGTCCCGGCGGTTCGCCTTCTCCTCGTCCGGCGTCAGGCTTCCGGGCGGCGCGGCCGATGGCGAAACCGGCATCGGCGCGCCCACGTCGATGATGAACGAACACCGATCCCACAGGAGATCGAAACTCGTCCTGTCGCTGACGGAACTGTGATTGACGAAGTCGTCGCGGCCGCACGGCAGGGCGGCCCCCAGGATGCGCCTGGGATTGTCCGCGTGGACGGACGGCGTCACGAACATCGCCGCGCCCAGCATGTCGACCCCGTCGGCGAGGCCCGACACCAGCGTCAACCTGGCCGTGTCGCCCGAGAACCGCGCCGCCAGCGGATCGTTCGCCTGCCCCGCCAGCACCGAGAGTTCGCCCAGCCGGGCGGCGACGGTGTCGAACGTCAGGGCGAGCGCGACCCTCAGCGGCGCGATCGCCATAGCATCGATCTTCCGCTTTCCGGCCAGCGCCAGAGTCAGAGCCAGGATCGGCTTCGCGGGCGCGGGTTCGGTCATGGCGCGGTCTCGGCGGGGGGTGGCGTCGGAGGCGGGAGGCCGGCTTCGGCATAGAGGGCGGCGAGGCGAGCCTCAATCGCGGCCTGGTCGAGCCCGACTTCGGAGAGCACGAGGCGGTACCATGCCGTCGCCCCCTCTAGGTGCGGGTGTTGGTGGCCGGTTTCGCGGGTGAAGTTCAGAAAGATCAGCACGGCGCGCCGAAGGAGCGGCTCGGCCTCCTCGAGACGGTTGGTGTCACGCAACAGCGCGGCAAGACCCCATAGCCGGATGGCGACGTTTGGATGGTCGGGACCGTAGCTGGCCTCGGTGATGGCGAGGGCTCGACGGAAGAGGGGCTCGGCCTCGGCTAGCCTGTTGGTGTCTCGCAGGAGACCGGCGAGGTTGTTGAGATCTCTCGCGACGTCTGAATGGTCGGGACCGTAGCTGGCCTCG
>JANXTX010000236.1 GCA_025352165.1 Caulobacteraceae bacterium
CCGAGGCGTTGGATCTGGCGAGGATCGCCCCCCGCGCGGCGATCAATGTCCTGGCATTCCAGCAGGATGCCGATCTGAAGGCAGCGGCCAGAACCCTGGCGATGGCGCTGGATATCGAATGCGCGGCGGGTTTCAGCGCGACCTCGCGGGCCGCTCACGCCCGTCGCCGCCATCGGCCGCGGCTAGCGGTGCTTGCCGGAGTCGCTGAGCGTCTGGTGGCCGAGGGGCTGGCTTTCGACAGTGACGCCGGGCGGGCCCGCGCGGCGGGCCTGTACGGCATTGTCCGGGAATCGGCGCCGATCGGCATCGTCGAGGATGCCGAAATGGCGCTGCGCCTCGGCGGCCCGACTCTTGGTATAGCGCCCTGGCGCGGTCCGCGCGAACTGGCCGAAAGCGCGGACGGTGAGATGGTCGCGGTGCTTTCGGCGCCGTCTCTGCTGGCGCTCTCGCGTCTCGGGATCGATCCGGATCTCGCTCGCACACACCTGCTGGGTCGGTTGACGCTGGACGGTGCACCGGCAATCAGTCACGCCGAACTGGCGGCCAGGGGGTTCACCGACTACGAGATCGGCTCCGTCGAGAGCGCCCTCGCCGCGGCGCCAAGCCTGCGGGCTGCTTTCGCACCGGCCGTGGTCGGCGCGGGATTCGTCCGCGATGTGCTGGGCGCATCCGAACAAGCTCTTACCGATCCCGCGTTCGACACGCTGGCTCTGGCGGGATTCACGCCGGACGAGATCGACCAGGCCGAGGCCTTCGCGCGGGGAATCGGCAACCTCGATGACGCCGGCTTTCTGCCGCCCGAGGCTCGCGCTGTATTCACCGGCGCCGCCGAAACCTCGATCGAGGCGCGGGTGTCGATGCTGGAGGCCGTGCAGCCGTTCGTGACCGGCCCGGCGCTGCTGTTGATCGATCTGGCGTTTGCTGAATCGCCCGACGATGCCGTGGCCTTGCAGGCCCTGGCGGCCTCCGCCGGAGCGCGCGCCATCCAGATTCGGCGGGCCGGTCCTCCGGCATCCTTCCGACTCAACATTCCCGCGCTGGGCGCCGGCGATGGCCGGACATCCGCAGAGTCCGTGCAGGAACGTGTACAGGAAAAGATCGTCGAGCGGATCATCGAACGCGTCGTCGAGGTCGGACGCAGCCGCCGCAAACTCCCCGATCGCCGCAAGGGCTATATCCAGAAGGCCTCGGTCGGCGGACACAAGGTCTATCTGCACACCGGCGAGTACGAGGAGGGCGAACTCGGCGAAATCTTCATCGACATGCACAAGGAAGGGGCGGCGTTCCGCTCATTGATGAACAATTTCGCCATCGCCATCTCGATCGGACTGCAATACGGCGTGCCGCTGGACGAGTTCGTCGAAGCCTTTGTGCTGACCCGCTTCGACCCCGCCGGCCCGGTCACCGGCAACGATTCGATCCGCTCGGCGACCTCGATCCTCGACTATGTCTTCCGTGAACTGGGCGTTTCCTACCTCGGCCGCAACGACCTCGCCAATATCGACCCCGACGAGTTTCACGCCGACGGCCTGGGGCGGGGGCAGGCCGAAGAGCCACAACCGATTTCCCGTTTCATCTCAAAGGGATTCTCGCGCGGCGCGACGCCGGACAACCTCGTCTTCCTGCCGGTTCCGTCACGACCGGCAAACGGCGCGATCGCCGCCGATGTCTGCCCTGCCTGCGGCGACGTTGCTCTTGTCCGCAAGGGCCAGAGCCGGATCTGTCAGACCTGCGGTGTGCGAGAGGGCCGCGCGGGCGACAGCGAAGCGTAGAATTACCGCGATTTAAATGGCATCCGGCGGCAATCGGCCCACATAAGGGTCATGGACAAGCCATTGGAGAGGACCCCTTCGTTGCGATCGGTGTTTACCTGGTCTCACATCGCGGCGCTGATCGTCAGCGTTCTCAGCGGGCTGGCGATTGCCGGTCAGGCATTGGCGTTTTCAAGCGATGATGTTGTTTCCCGTCTGGCTTCCTATGGCGGCCGTTGCGAAAACTGTGACCTTGCCGGGCGTCACCTGATGGGCGCCAGGTTCGTCGGGGCGCATTTTTC
>JANXTX010000244.1 GCA_025352165.1 Caulobacteraceae bacterium
GTTGGCCAGATGTTATCGAGGTGCGCGGCGAGGTCTACCTTGGCCATGCTGATTTCGCGGCGTTGAACGCCGCCGCGTTGGAGGCCGACCAGCGCAGCTACGCCAACCCGCGCAATGCCGCCGCCGGCTCCTTGAGGCAGATCGACGCCGCCATTACCGCCCAGCGTCCGCTGCGCTTTTTCGCCTATGCCTGGGGCCTGAGCAGTTCACCGTTCGCCGACAGCCAGTGGCAGGCTCTCGAAGCGCTGCGCTCCTGGGGATTTCAGGTCACCTCTCAGGCCGCTCGTGTCGAAGGTGTCGCGGGGCTGCTGGCGGCCTATCAGATGATGGAAGCGCAACGTCCCCATCTCGGCTTCGACATTGACGGAGTGGTCTACAAGGTCGATCGCCTCGACTGGCAGGAGAGGCTGGGATTTGTCTCCCGCTCTCCCCGCTGGGCGGTGGCCCGGAAGTTCCCGGCGGAGCGCGCGCGCACCCTGCTTGAGGCGATTGATATCCAGGTCGGTCGCACCGGCGCGATCACTCCAGTCGCGCGGCTGCGCCCGGTTTCGGTCGGCGGCGTGGTGGTCGAGCGCGCCACCCTGCACAACGCCGATGAGATCGCCCGCAAGGACATTCGCGTCGGCGATACCGTCGTCCTGCAGCGCGCCGGAGATGTCATCCCGCAGATCGTCGAAGTCGTGCTCCCGGAAAGGCCGGCGGACTCCACGCCGTTCGAATTTCCCACTCATTGCCCCTGTAGTCTCGCCACGCCCCTGGCCCGGGAAACCACCGTATCGGGGGCCGAGACTGTCGTGCGCCGCTGCACGGGCGAGTTCGCCTGCCCATTTCAGCGCGTCGAGCACCTCCGCCACTTCGTCTCGCGCAAGGCCTTCGACATCGAGGGCCTGGGTGAGAAGCAGCTGCGCGCCTTCTTCGACGAAGGCCTGATCACCGAGCCGGCCGATATCTTCCGGCTGATCCGCAACACCGAAGCCCTGGCGACCCTGCGTGAGCGTCCCGGATATGGCGAAACGTCCGTCGCCAACCTTACCGTCGCTATCGAGGCGCGGCGCTCCGTTCCGCTCGAACGATTCATACATGGGCTCGGCATCCGTCATGTCGGCGAGACCACCGCCCTGGTGATCGCCCGCGGCTATGGCGACGTTGCGACTTTCTTGGCCGCCATGGACAAGGTCGCGGCGGGAGATACCGACGCCATCGCCGAACTCGACGCCTTCGATCAGGTCGGCGGTGCGGTGATCGAGGCCTGCGCGGCCTTTTTCTCCGAAGCCCACAATCGCAGCATGGTCGAGGCCCTCGCCAGTGAACTGGATGTCCAGCCCACCGCCGCGCCCAAGCGCGACACCGTAGTCGCCGGCAAGACCGTCGTATTTACCGGCTCCCTCGAACGCCTGACCCGAGACGAAGCCAAGGCCCAGGCCGAACGCCTCGGAGCAAAAGTCTCATCTTCCGTGTCAAAGAAGACCGACCTGGTGGTGGCGGGACCCGGCGCCGGTTCCAAACTCAAGACTGCAACGGAGCTGGGAATTGAGGTGCTGACCGAGGAGGAATGGTTGGCATTGGTGGCGGACGCGTAGTCGCTTGGGAGTACGTGCAAGGAATCGCGTCGAACGCGCTAAATCTCAGCGCAGGCCCCTTCCAGCCACACCGCAACATCGGCCGGCGCCAGCGGCCCGATCTCCCGCAGCACCCGCGCATGATAGGCATTCAGCTGCGCCCGCTCTTCCTCGGTCAGCAGCTCTCGCACCACCAGTCTGCGGTCGATCGGCGCCAATGTAAGCGTTTCGAAGCCCAGCATCGGGCGTTCGCCGTCGGCGATCGGCGTGGCTGGCGTGACGTATTGCAGGGTCTCGATGCGGATGCCGTAGGCGCCTTGCTTGTAGTAGCCGGGCTCGTTGGAGACGATCATTCCGGGCAACAGCGCCACTGTGTTCGGGAACTTGGCGATGCGGTGCGGACCTTCGTGTACTCCAAGATAGGAGCCTACGCCGTGGCCGGTGCCGTGGTCGTAGTCGAAGCCGGCTGACCACAAGGGCGCGCGGGCCAGCGTATCCAGTTGCGAGCCGGTCGTTCCGGACGGGAAGCGAACCCGCGCCAGGGCCAGATGGCCCTTCAGCACCAGTGTGAAGCGCTCCATCATCTCGCGGCTCGGCTCACCGATCGCGATAGTGCGGGTGACGTCGGTAGTGCCATCCAGGTACTGCGCGCCTGAATCCACGAGCAGCAAGGAGCCGGTCTCAACGCGCTTGTTCAGCCTGTGGGTGGGGCGATAGTGAACGATTGCGCCATTGGATCCGGCGCCCGCGATGGTGTCGAACGAGAGATCCTTCAGCGCTCCGGTCGCCTCGCGGAAGCTTTCAAGCTTACCGACAATCTCTACCTCGTCCGGCAGCGTTCTCTGAGCCTCGGTTCCCACCCAATGCAGGAACCGGGTCAGCGCCGCTCCGTCCCGCACATGCGCGCGACGTGTTCCCTCGATCTCTACGGAATTCTTGCATGCGCGGGGCAGGGCGCATGGATCTGCCGCGCGCACCGCCAGCGCGCCGGCGCCATCCAGAGCCTCGAAATACCAGGCGGCCGACTGTGCCGGGTCGATCGACACCCGCTTGCCTTTGAGGTCCGCCAGGGCGGCTGCAAGGTCGTCCGGCGTTTCCAGCCTTACGCCGTTGCCGAGCCAGGCCGGCAGTTCGGCGGTGACTTTGGCGGGATCGAGAAACAGCCTCGCCGTGCCGTCCGCATTGAGGATCGCCTGCGCGAGCGGTAGGGGCGAGCGGATCACATCTCCACCGCGTACGTTGAATAGCCAGGCAATTGAGGCCGGAGCAGTGATCACCGCCGCGTCCGCCTTCATCTCCGCAAGCGCCGCGCCGATGCGCGCGCGTTTTTCCGAGGATGCCTCACCAGAGTATTCCAGCGGGTGCGGAACCACCGGCGCGGTTGGTTGGGCGGGGCGTGCAGCGCTCCAGGCCTCGTCGAGCGGGTTTACGTCGACGGGCTTCAGCTCCGCTCCCGCCTTGGCCGCCGCCGCGCGCAGGCGCTCCAAAGCGTCGGGACTGTGCAGCCGTGCGTCGTAGCCGATCTTCCAGCCGGGCTGGGCGACTTCATCGAGGTATGCCGGGATGCCGCCTTCGACCAGGTCGCGAATCTCGAATAGCGTCTGGTCGACCTGGTCGCGGACCTGCAGGGTGTAACGGCCGTCGACGAATACGGCCGCCCTGTCCTTGAGAATGACCGCCGCGCCGGCCGAGCCGGTGAACCCGGTCGCCCAGGCCAGGCGGTCATTGGCCGCGGGTAGATATTCGTTCTGATGCTCGTCCTCGTGTGGCACGAGAAATCCGTCGAGGCCGTGCGCGGCCATCGACTGGCGAATCAGCGGCGTGTGCCTGGGTCCAAATGAC
>JANXTX010000252.1 GCA_025352165.1 Caulobacteraceae bacterium
TGGGTAAGGCTCGCTACGCGACCGACCACTACAGAGGGCAGGTCGGTGTAGTTCGAAACCGCGCCGACCAACCTCGCCAGTTCGGCCAAGTTGATCGGCGATTGGGTCTCAAAAAACCGCGGGTCCGGCATAGTTCAATCTCGCCGGCTTAATCTGCCCGGCCACTACGGGTAAATGTCCGATGGACAGACCCAATGTCCGGTCTCTGGCAATGCGCGAACGAAACAGAGCCTGTTTGAAAATGGGAATCTGTTTCGTTCAACGCATTCGGGCTCTAGTGGGCGGCCGCCGGGGCAGGCGTGTCAAGATGTTCACGATCAAAAGTCATCGTGGTGATTTTTGCGTTGAGCCCGGTCACCGCCTCACCGGTAATGTCCATCTCCGGATTGCTGCCCAGCAACGCCTGGCGCTCAAGAAGGACACTGCACTTGTGCTGGCCATAGAGTTGCGTGAGGACCGGGATCATTTCCTGATAAACGCGGCCGAGCGCCTTTTCCTGCGTCGCGCGCATTTCCCGATTACGCAGATCCTGCTTCTGCCGGATTGCGTCGATCCTCGACTGCAGTTCCTGCTGACGTGTTTGCAGTGCAGCCTGATCAAGCGTCGGACGCACGGTCTCAAACTGCTTTCTATCGGTTTCGAAAGCCGCGGCGTCCGCTTGGAGTTCCGCCGATGCCTGATCATCAAGTTGTTTCAGGCGGGCGGCGATAGCCTTGCCGACAAGCGAACCGGCAATCGCCTCGTCACGGCCGATCACACAAAAGCCCGGGATCGCCGGACCCAAGGGCAGAGCGCCCGTGGCTGGCGCCGATGCCGCCGAAGCAGCTGGTCTGGTTTGGGCCGAGACCGTCGAGGCGATGGCGGCAAGCGCGAGCGCGCCGGCAACGGCGAGAGTTATCTTGCTCATAGAATCTAGAACCTTGTTGATGTTGAGAAACGGAACAATTCCGTCCGATCGTAAGCGTCTTTCCGGATGATCTGGCTGAAATCGAACCGCAGCGGTCCGGCCGGAGACTTCCAGAATATACTGATGCCGGCCGACGCCCTCAAGCCCAGATCGTCCTGCACCGTGGTCAAAGGCGCGTTGGTGTTGGGATTGATTTTCTCTGCCTTGTCCAGAAGGCCGAGCGTCCCGAAATCGGTAAACAGCGCGGCATGGATGCCATATTGTTCCGGCAGCTTTGTTGGCAGAGTCAGCTCGAACGTGCCGATTGCGTAAAGCTTTCCGCCCAAAGAGTCGCCATACTGAGTATCACGAGGTCCGATGCCAGCAATCTGGAAACCACGGAAGGTGTCGCCACCCTTGTAAAACCGGTCGGCAATGCGGATATTGTCGCCATTCCAGCCATCAATGTAGCCCGCCGAACCGGTGAAGCTGAGGATGAAGTCCTTATTGAAGCCGTGGTACCAGCCACCATTTAGTTCGTTGCGCAAATAGTGGACGTTCCCTCCCGCGCCAGCGACATCCTGTGACAGGCTGACGTAGAAACCTCTGGTCGCATTCTGCGGATCATTCCTTCGGTCCAGTCCGAGGGTATAGCCGACCTGCGAGGTGATGTAGGAACCGCGCTGCTGGCAGAGCACGATTGACACCAGTTCCGCACCTGGGACGCACAGCGAGTTGTCGACGATCACATCATCGGTTCTCAACGTGTAACGCGTAGTCAGTAAAGTACTTGGAGCCAGAGGGAAGGCCAGCCTGACCGTGCCCCCCGCGGAAGCGGTATTATACGACGCCTGCTGCGAGAAATTATAGCGATAGGCGTAGAGATCGAAGCCAGCCTGTAGATCCCGATTGAGGAAATGGGGCTCGGTAAAGGACGTATCGATCTGTTGCCGAAGCGAGCCCAGCGAGATGCGCGCCCTCACATCTTCACCTCGGCCACGGAAATTCGATTGGCTGACCCCGATATCGGTCACCAGTTTGTCAATCGAGCTATAGCCGGCGCTGAATGACAACTGACCGGTCGGCTGCTCGGTGACCTTCACCAGGAGATTTGTTCGATCCGGCGCATCGCCGGGAACGTTGGTGATGTCAACGTCCTTAAAGAACCCGAGAGACCTGATGCTGATTTTCGAGCGGTCGACCAATGCCCTGTTGTAGGCATCGCCTTCGGACACGATCATCTGGCGACGTATCACGTAGTCCAATGTCGCCGTGTTGCCGACAATATCAATCCGATCGACATAGACCCGTGGGCCCTCTTTCACGTCAAAGGTGACGTCGACCGTGTGTTTCGCGGGATTGGGGGTATATCGAGGCCGAACGTCGACAAATGCAAACCCCGCCGCACCGGCGGCAAACGTGAGTGCATCTGTCGACTGCTCGATTTTCTGGTCCTGATAGACCTGACCTTCACGGATCGGCAGCAACTGGCGCAAGATATCACCGTTGAGCTTCTTCAGCTCGGTCTTGACCGTCAGCTTGCCGAACCGGTAGCGCGCGCCTTCGTCGATGGCGTACGTGACCGCGAAGCCATTCTTGTCAGAGGCCAATTCCGCGACCGACGAGATAATCCGAAAATCATAGAAGCCACGATTTCGATAGAATTTTCTAAGCTGTTCCCGGTCATACTCGATCCGGTCAGGGTCATAGTTGTCGTTTGACGAGAAAAATTTGTACCAGGCGCTCTCCTTCGTGACGATCACGTTGCGCAGGTCGTTTGCCGAAAATTGGACATTACCGAGGAAATTTACGCGAAGGATGCCACTTTTGGGCCCTTCGTTGATCTCAAAGACCAGATCGACCCGGCGCTGGGGTAGTTCGATGATCTTCGGCGTCACAGTCGCGGAAATCCGGCCAGAACGCCGATAAAGTTCAACGATCCGGCCCACGTCCTCCTCGACCTTGGCGCGGGTAAACACGCCTCGCGGCCGAATCTGGACCTCATCTTTCAGCTTATCGTCCTTCAGGTTCGAGTTTCCCTCAAACACGACCTGGTTGATCACGGGGTTTTCAACGACCTTCACGATCAGGTCGGAGCCTTGCAGGTCGATCTTCACGTCACTGAAGAGATCGGTCCGGAACAATGCCTTCAGAGCTACGTCGATCCGGGGGGAGTCGACCGTATCGCCCACCGATATCGGCAGATATGAGGTGATCGTCTCTGGATCGATACGTTCATTTCCCTGAATGAGGATGCGACCGACAATCCCCGATTGCTGCGCCTGCGCCAGGACAAGCGTCGGCGCCGCGAGCAGACCGCCGCCAAGCAGGAGGGCGAGCCCTGAAACAAATGCCGCGTTCCGTGCGCGGAAAACTCTCATCGGATCAGCCATGCGTTGAATGGTCGCCTTAAGAAAACTAGCTGCCGAAGAAATGGAATACGCGCAGACGGTGCAGATCGTTCCACGTGGCGAACAACATCAAACCCATCAGCAAAGCAAGTCCCACTCGATATCCTGCCGCCTGAAGGCTGGGTCCAGGAGGCCTCTGAGCGATCCATTCATACGCGTGAAACAGCAGATGCCCTCCATCTAGGATCGGAATCGGCAGCAGGTTTAGCAGACCGACGCTGACAGAGATCATCGCGGCTAGCTGGAGCGACACGAATGACACGGCGACGAACCAGTTGACCCCAGCATCGCGCGCCATGTCTGTCGCCTGCCGGGTGATCGCGCCGGACGCGTGAGCAATTCCGACGATGCTATGCAACTGGTCTGCTGAAGCGTGCCCCGTAATGATTCGACCCAGGTAAAAAACCGTGGTCGCTGTCACGTCCCAAGTCTTTCCGGTCCCAACGGCGATCGCTTCAATTGGACTGTACCGTCGTATTTCGCCGCCCTTAGCCTTAAGACCGAGCCGCCCGATAGTCTCTACGCCGCCGAATTCGCTGGGCTGTGTGGCCGCGTCTGGCTTTGCCACAATTTCGATGCGACGTCCGCTCCGGTCAACCACGAAATCAATCGGCACACCAGCGCGAAACTGAACGTAGAAATGCACATCCTCAAAACTGTGGATTGGGCGATTATCCGCTGTCAGAATCACGTCGCCTGGCGTGAAGCCTGCTGTTGCCGCCGCGCTGCCTTGATCCACCGACAACACGCGTGCTGACATAGTCGGTTCGCCGAAAACGCCAAAGCATATCGCATACATGACTATCGCAAGCAGAAAGTTTGCGGCCGGACCGGCGAGAATGATCAGCGATCGCTGCCACAGTGGCTTGAAATGGAGGTATCGGCGTTCGGCGCCGGGCCCTTCGCGCGCGAAGATCTCAGCACGCATTTTTGCCAAATCATCCTTGGTTGGGATGCTCGCCGCGTTTTCGTCCCCGGAGAATTTTACGTAACCGCCCACAGGAATCCACCCGATTCGCCACTCGGTTCCAGCGCGATCACGCCATGAAACGAGAGCGCGACCGAAACCTATCGAGAATCGTTCTACGGCCACACCGAATGCCCGCGCCGTGAGAAAATGGCCGAGTTCATGAACAGTTATAACCACCATTATGACAAGCACGAATGGCGCGTAATTTTGTACGAAATCCTGCAGAAAGGCCGGCATGGCGGTCAGTCTCCTCGTGACGTCAAGCCATGCGCCCCAATCGGGACAGGACTTGGGCGGCGACACGACGGGCGCTGGCATCCACCATCAAGGCCCACTCCAGCGTTTGATCATCGTCCACCGCCGACAATTCACCGCTCCCGTTAAGCCGTTCCAACGTTTCCGACACGGCAGCCGCGATATCGAGGAATCCGATGCGACGGTCAAGAAATGCTCCGACGGCGACCTCATTGGCCGCGTTCATCGCCGCGGGAGCGCCCGCTCCCGCATTCAGCGCGTGCCTGGCTATCGCCAGCGCGGGAAAGCGACTTTCGTCCGGGGACTCAAATGTCAGCTGCCCGATCGCGGCTAGATCCAAACTAGGCGCTGGCCATGCAACCCGTTTTGGCCACGCCCACGCACATGCAATCGGCCCGCGCATGTCGGGAGGACCCAACTGCGCAAGCGTCGATCCGTCCTCATATTCGACCATGCTATGAATGATCGACTGGGGATGAATGATGACATCCACTTTGCTCGCCGGCATTTCGAACAGGTATGCGGCCTCGATCATTTCGAGGCCTTTGTTCATCATGGTCGCCGAATCCACCGAGATTTTTGCACCCATGGACCAGTTGGGATGCGCCACGGCCTGCTCGCGGGTTGCTAAGGCCATTTCCTCTCGGGTCCAGGCACGGAAGGGCCCCCCCGAGGCCGTCAGAATAAGTCGGCGAACCTGGAGTGCGTTTGCGACTTCAAAGACCTGAAAGATCGCGGAGTGCTCTGAATCAACAGGAATGACTGCACCGCCGGCGGCTTTCGCGATCGCGAGTACGGCCGGCCCACCGCAAACAAGACTTTCCTTGTTGGCCAGGCCAATGACCGATCCGGCGCGTGCAGCGGCAAGAGTGGGCGCGAGGCCGGCGGCGCCAACGATGGCCGACATGACCCAGTTCGCTCCCCGGCCAGCCGCTTCCTCAATCGCTCGAGATCCGGCCGCCGCCTCGATCCCGGAACCGTCCAGGCGTGCGCGCAACTCAACAAGTAGTCGCTCATCCTCAATGACTGCGACGCGAGGTCGCCATTGCAACGCCTGCTCGACAAGGAGCTCGACATTCCTCCCCGCAGTCAGGGCGAGGATATCTATATCGCCACCCACCCGACCAAGTAGATCGAGCGTGGAAACACCAACCGAACCTGTCGACCCAAGGACTGTGACCGTGCGGCCCATTAGTGCGCCCATCCAACGCTTACAGCCAGTCGAGCCGCTGAAAAGGCCGCGACCGCGAACATCAGGCCGTCTACGCGATCCAGGAGACCACCGTGACCAGGTATGATGTCGCCGGAGTCCTTCACGCCAAATCGCCTTTTCAATATCGACTCCCACAGGTCACCGGCCATGGTTGCCAGACCGCCGACCAAACCAATTAGCGCCGCGCCCGCCAGCGATAGCTGCATGAAAGCCGCTGCGATAAGCACCGCGGCAAGGACAGCCGCCACCAATCCCCCAACGAAACCGGACCATGTCTTATTCGGCGAGAACCGTGGCCAAAGTCGCGGGCCTTTAAGAAGATTTCCAACCAGAAAAGCTGCAATATCAGCCGCCCAGGTCGTCCCGAACAGCATCAAGGTCCAACCCGCCCCCTGCCGGGTTTCGATCAGCCAAACCATCAACAGCCCGGCGGGCGCGATGTAGAGCACGCCGTACGCCGCGTCCACTGCACGAGCACGCGACGACCGCGCTATCGCCGCGGCGGCGACAGCCCCAAGCAGCAGACAACCCCAGGCCTCGGCGTACCGGCGAAGATAGGCCAAGAGCACAACAGACACGACCGCCAGCGTAGTGACTACAGCGGCGCGAGTCGCGTTGGCGGGGGACGCCATCGCGCCCCATTCAAACGACAACAAGGCGCCGGCGACAACTATCATCGCCAGATACGGCGCTCCCCAGATCCCAGGAGGTTCGCGGAATACCATCACGGCCCATAGCGTAGCCGAGCCCAGGACGATCCCCGATGCCGCCCGTATCGCAAAGTTGCGCCAGTCGAATCGATCAGCTCGCGGCAAGAATATCATCATCCGCAACGCCGCCGAATCGCCGTTCACGCGATCGATAGTCGGCAATGGCCGCGCTCAAGTGTTCCGGGCCGTAGTCGGGCCAATATACGTCCTGAAAGACAAGTTCCGCGTAAGCGCACTCCCACAGAAGAAAGTTGGAGAGACGACGTTCACCGCTGGTGCGAATAATCAAATCGGGCGCCGCAGACGGCGAAGTAGACAACGCCGCCTCGAACATGGCCTCATCAAGATCTTCAGCCCTCGCCTCGCCTCGCGCAACGGCAACCGCGTATCGCCGCGCCGCGTCAACAATATCTGCCCTGCCGCCATAGTTGAAGGCGACCTGCAGGTGAAGCCTATCATTATCTGCGGTACGGGCCTCCGCCTGTTCGACGATTTCGAGAATATCCGGGGCCAATCCAGAGCGGCGCCCCAAGATCTTCACCTTGACCCCATCACGTTCCAATCGCACCAGATCGCTTTCGAAGTAGGCCCTCAGCAACCCCATCAATTCTGAAACTTCGTGCTTGGGCCGGCTCCAGTTTTCCGTGGAGAAGCCAAACACTGTCAGACGTTCGATACCAAGCGTAGGCGCCCCTTCAACCGTGCGTCGGAGCGCTGCTACGCCAGCGCGGTGGCCTACGGCACGCGGAAGATTCCGCTGTTTGGCCCACCGACCATTGCCATCCATGATGATGGCCACATGCAGTCCCCTGCTTCCACCAACCCGGGGCTGCGACCTGTTTTGCATGCCGGTCGCACGCGACATGGCTGGCTCCTTCGCGCCGCGAAAAGCCGGGCGCGCGCTATACCTGCATGATCTCTTGCTCTTTGGTTTTCAAGGCCTCGTCGATCTTCCGGACGACCTCGTCAGTGATCTTCTGCACGTCAGCTTCCAATCGTCGCAGTTCATCCTCGCTGATCACCGAATCCTTCTCTGCGACCTTCAGATCGGCAATCGCCTCGCGCCGGACGTTACGAACCGCGACGCGTTGCTGTTCGCCATACTTACCCGCCAGTTTCACAAGATCCTTGCGTCGATCTTCCGTCAGCGGAGGAATTGGAATGCGAAGATTCTGGCCCTCGACCACGGGATTAAGACCCAGACCGGAGTTTCGAATGGCCTTCTCCACGGAAACCACGAGCGCCTTGTCCCACACGTTCACCATGATCGAACGTGCTTCAGGCACCGAGACGGCGCCGACCTGGTTGATGGGCATCCGCGAGCCATAAGCCTCCACGTGGATCTGATCGAGCAGTCCGGAGGACGCGCGGCCGGTGCGAAGCGTGGAGAATTCTTCCTTCAAGGCAGTCACGGCCTTGTCCATTCGCTCACGATAGCGTGCCAGATTGGGTTTTTCGACAGCCGCCATAGGGGGCATCCTTTCGGGTCAGTTCATATCTTCGATGGTGGTGAAGACGCCACCGCCGGTCACGACCTTGAGCAGATTACCCGGTTCCCGGATGGAAAACACCACGATTGGAATCCCGTTCTCTCGCATCAGGCTGATCGCGGATGCGTCCATCACACGGAGGTTACGTGACAGCACCTCATGATAGCTCAATCGATCATAGCGTTCCGCGGTAGGGTCCTTCTTCGGATCGGCGGTATATACCCCGTCAACGCTAGTGCCTTTCAGCAGGACGTCGCATCCCATCTCGGCCGCGCGAAGCGCCGCGGGCGTGTCGGTCGTGAAGAACGGGGCGCCAAGCCCGGCGGCAAAGATCACCACCCTCCCCTTCTCGAGGTGTCTGAGGGCTCGCCTGCGGATATACGGCTCGCACACCGCATCCATTGGAATGGCGGACTGCACCCGCGTGTGCACTCCGGCCTTTTCAAGGGCGCTCTGCAGGGCAAGCGCGTTCATTACCGTCGCCAGCATGCCCATGTAGTCGGCGCTTGCGCGCTCCATGCCTCGTCCCGCCACCGAGACGCCGCGGAATATGTTACCACCGCCAATGACGAGACACAGCTCGATCCCGCCGGCCACCACGGCCGCGATATCGGCAGCCACCGCGTCGAGCGTGGCTATGTCGATGCCGAACGCGGCATCACCCATCAATACCTCCCCGGAAACCTTCAGAAGGATCCGGCGGTACGGAGGACGCTCTTCGGTCATTTGCAATTTTACCCCAGCGAGTCGTTGCGCCGAGCATAGCCGCCCGGCGCCGGCCAGAGCTAGTGGCGCCAGATCAGGCGCCGGCCGTCATTGCAGCGACTTCGGCGGCAAAATCACCGCCGCCGCCTTTGTCGACGCCCTCACCAAGAGCGAAACGCGCGAAGGCCTTCACTGTTACCGGCGACCCAAGAGCTTTGGCGGTTTCGGCCACCAATTGTTCAATGGTCTGGTCGGGGTTGCGCACGTAGGACTGCTTCAGAAGGACGGCCTCCTCGTAGAACTTGCGAATACGCCCTTCGACCATTTTCTCCGCGACCGCCGCCGGCTTGCCAGAAGCGATAGCCTGCTCCGTGAAGATCGCGCGCTCGCGCTCAACGGCCGCCGGGTCGAGGTCATCGACCGAAAGCGACAGAGGCGCAGTCGCGGCGGCGTGCAGCGCAATGCTCCGTCCAAGCTCCTTCAGGACGGTCTGGTCGCCGGTGCCCTCGACCGCAACCAGAACGCCGATTCGGCCCAGTTCCGGCGCACCGGCCAAGGCTCCGTGGACATACGCGCCGATCGCTCCAGGGCTCACTGTAAAACGTTGCGAGCGGCGCAGCAGCATGTTCTCGCCAATCGTGGCCACGAGGTTGGTGATCGTTTCTTCCACTGTCGCGCCGCCATTGACCTGAGCCGCGCGCACCGCCGCAACATCGCCTTCGACATCGAGCGCGGTTTCGGCGACCTTGCGGGCGACGTTCTGGAAAGACTCGTTGCGAGCGACGAAGTCGGTTTCAGCATTCAATTCGATGACAGCCGCCGTCATCCCCGCTCCGTCGGAGCGCGTCGCCAAAGCGACGACGCCTTCGGCGGCGACGCGATCGGCCTTCTTGGCCGCCTTGGAAAGGCCCTTGGCGCGCAGCCAGTCGATGGCGGCTTCCATTTCGCCGCCTGTCTCCTGTAACGCCTTCTTACAGTCCATCATGCCGACGCCGGACTTTTCGCGCAGCGCCTTCACCAATGCGGCGGTGATATCGGCCATGATTCTAAACTCCGCTCTCTAATTGTAGTCGCACTCGCCCGATTTAAGAGCGAGGCGTGTAGGATTCACGACAATAGGCGTATTAAGTCGCCATTGTGCGATGGCTTCAGCCCTCGACGGGCTGTTCGACCTCCGCTTGTTCAACGGCAGGCGCAGCTTCTTCCTCGGCCGGCGCAAGCGCGGCGCTCATCCGTAGCGCCGGCTCATCCGGAGTTTCCGCGGCGCCGATATCAACGCCCATGGCAACCTGTCCCTCGGTCAAACCATCGAGAACCGCATCGGCCACGAGATCGCAATATAGCTGCAGAGCCCGCGCGGCATCGTCGTTCCCCGGGATCGGGTAGGTGATACCTTGCGGGTCGCAGTTGGTGTCAAGAATGGCGACGACGGGGATGTTGAGCTTGCGGGCCTCCTGGATGGCGATCGCCTCTTTGTTCGTATCGATTACGAACATAAGGTCCGGAATGCCGCCCATGTCCTTGATGCCGCCGAGCGAAAGATCGAGCTTGCCGCGTTCACGGGTCAGCTGCAGGAGTTCCTTCTTCGTGCGGCCGCCGCTTTCACCACCGTCCAACACTGCCTCAAGCTCGCGAAGGCGCGCGATCGATCCGGAAATCGTCCGCCAGTTGGTCAGCGTCCCGCCCAGCCAACGGTGATTGACATAGTATTGCGCGCAACGCTTGGCCGCCACGGACACCGGGTCGGACGCTTGGCGCTTGGTGCCGACAAAAAGCACTCGGCCACCCGAAGCGGCGACTTCGCGCACCTTGACCAGAGCCTGATGTAGCAGCGGCATGGTCTGCGAGAGATCGATAATGTGAATGTTGGCCCTGGAGCCGAAAATGTATCTTTCCATCTTCGGATTCCACCGGTGCGTTTGGTGGCCGAAGTGGGCGCCAGCTTCCAAGAGCTGACGCATGCTGAAATCGGGTAGCGCCATGAACCTATGATCCTTCTTCCGGTTCTGCCTCCGCCGGACCAACCCCCTGAATTCAGGAAGACCGGAACGGGAAAGCCCGGGGATTGACCCGAGCTTTGCCGAACGTCCAACGTGCGTGATGACGCGCATTTAGGCCCGACAGACTTAAAACGCAAGACGATCGAGTGATTGGTGGCGAAGCCGGCGGTAGTTCGTGGCGTCCCCGCCTTTCAGGTATCCGTTTTCAAGCGCGCAAGGATTGCGAACGGCGAGATAATGCCAGCCGAAACTGGCGGCTCGAATACTGCATCTGGTTTGCGCGGAAATGGACTGAGGCTCAGCATCAGGTGCTCCACGAGATAGAAGCCCAGATCGACAATATCAGCCTCGGCGACATCAGGTGGATCGTCCGCGTCGATGTCCAGCTCCATCTCGCCGTGCGTCGGTTGCGGCGCGTGGGGACTATTCGATGGCACTATGCGCAACTGAAAGGGCTCATCCACAGTTTCGTCATAGGGCTCAAGCGAAACCCCGCAGAGACGTGTAACGACCGCCCGCAACTCACCCGATATCTCGACACCATCGAACCAGGGTGAGAGCGAAAGGTTTGCCTCGAGCTGGCCGATGCCCTCGGCCTCCAACTGCTTCGCCACCGCCGAGCGCTCGGTGGGATCGGCTTTCAGCGCCAACAAAATATTTCCGCTGGGAACCTCTCGCCAGCGGAGGGGCAGAAACCAGGCTGAGGTATCGTTCATAGCTGACCCCACAAAAGATTCCCGACAACTATGGCCGATGTTGGTTGAGCGGCGAGGCATTCACGGCTAGACCTGATGTAGGCAGCCAGCGCGCCGGCGTCAGCGCCTATTGCTCCCTTCAGGATCGTACGCCCAATCAGGGCAAGCAGTGCCGTCTGGTCCGGTAACGCCCCGTAAGCATCATCATACGCTTTGGCGCGGCCATAAAAGACGCCTCCCAACCCCTTCATTTTTTTAGGAACAGACAGATCGCCTACGCCCATTTCACGCAAGGCTCCGTCCAGATCCGAAACAAAAGTGTCAAAAAGCGCCTGCCGAATTGCTAGCTCATCCTTCAGTCGCTCGAGAAGCAGGATGATATGCAATGTAAGCAGCTCGAACCGGCCCTCGATCGAATCGGGCACGCCCATGTCACGGTAGAAAGCCGGCATGCGCGACTGAGCGACAGCCGCGTCATGCAGGACGCGATCGGCCGTGGGCGTAGATTTTTTCTTCCTGAACCGCTCGAAAAACATAGTGACGCCTCGGTTAAGCCTTGGGCAGTTGGTATCGATGCATTGAACTAGGCGGCGATCGGCCCTAGGTCAAAGCTCGTCAGAGATTGCAAAGGCTCAGATCAAGCTCGCCATGAATGTGAAACCTACCGTTTTTGCGATCGCGCTAAGCCTTGTCGGCGCAGCAGCCTGCTCCCCCACCAACAGTTTCCAAGGGTTCCAGGTCGTCGACCAGGCGCCATCGGATGTCAAAGTAGGAACAGATACGCGCGAGACCGTGCTGGCCCGACTGGGCACGCCAACGGCCACGTCAACTTTCGACAAGAACACCTGGTTTTACATCTCTCAGGTATCCAACAAGACCGGCTTCTACCGTCCTCGCATCCTCAAGCGGGACATCGTGGCCATCGTCTTTGACAAGGACAGCCAGCAGGTCACAGCCCTGAACACCTATGCGCTCAAGGATGGACGGGTCATCGCCTTCAACGGCCGGGAAACTCCGACCAGGGGTCGCGAAATGACGGTCCTGGAACAATTGCTGGGTAGCATCAGCGCAGCCAGCGCACTGCCTCAGGATCAGAATCAGACACCGGGATCACACCCGGACGATCGGCACTAGCAGCAATCGTCTCATTCATGGCGACCGGCCCCCCGACAAGCGGGGGACCGGATCATCCGAACTATTTCACCAAACCGTGAGCCAAAACCGCCAGAAGCAGCAGGGCGACGATGTTGGTGATCTTGATCATTGGGTTCACGGCCGGGCCGGCCGTGTCCTTGTAGGGGTCGCCGACAGTATCACCGGTAACAGCGGCCTTGTGGGCTTCGGAGCCCTTGCCGCCATAGTGACCTTCCTCGATCAGCTTCTTGGCGTTGTCCCAGGCGCCGCCGCCTGATGTCATCGAGATGGCGACGAAGAGCCCAGTAACGATCACGCCCATCAGCATCGCCCCTAGCGCCGAGAAGGCATCCGATTTGCCCGCGATGAGCTTAATGACAAAGAACAGCACGATCGGCGAGGCAACCGGCAACAGCGACGGTACGATCATTTCACGGATAGCGGCCTTGGTCAGGATGTCCACCGCGCGACCGTATTCCGGCTTTACATCATAGGTCATGATGCCGGGATTCTCGCGGAACTGACGACGAACCTCGGCAACCACCGCTTCAGCGGCGCGACCAACCGCTGTCATCGACATGCCGCCAAACAGGAATGGCAGCAGACCACCAAACAGAAGGCCGACAACGACGTAAGGATTGGAAAGGTCGAACGCGACGCTGCCCATTCCGGCGAAGAACGGAAACTGCGTGGGGTTGGCGGCGAAAAACTTCAGGTCCTGGGTATAAGCGGCGAAGAGAACGAGCGCCCCCAAACCGGCGGAACCGATCGCATAACCCTTGGTGACCGCCTTGGTCGTGTTGCCAACCGCGTCGAGCGCGTCGGTGGAGATGCGCACTTCCGGAGGCAGGCCGGCCATCTCGGCGATACCGCCTGCGTTGTCGGTGACCGGTCCAAATGCGTCGAGCGCCACAATGAAGCCCGCCAGGGACAGCATGGTGGTTGTGGCGATCGCCACGCCGAACAGGCCGGCAAACTGGTAGGTCAGCACGATACCGACAATGATCACCAGCGCGGGAGCCGCCGTCGCTTCGAGCGACATAGCCAGGCCCTGGATGACGTTCGTGCCATGGCCCGAGACCGAAGCCTTGGCGATCGATTTCACCGGACGGTAGTTGGTGCCGGTGTAGTATTCGGTAATGACAACGATTGCCGCAGTCACAGCCAGACCGACGAGGCCGCAGGCAAACAGCGCGCTGCTGGCGACATGAAGGCCGTCGGGTGAACCGTTCGGCACGATCACGCCATCCGTGGGGACCAGCTTTTGGATGACCCACCAGACCGCTCCGACCGAAAGAACGCCCGTGACGATGAGGCCCTGGTAGAGGGCGCCCATGATGTTGTTGTTCTTGCCCAAACGAACTGCGGAGGCGCCAATGATCGAGGTCACGATGCAGACCGCACAGATCGCCAGAGGCAGCAGCATCATGTTCGATACATAGCTGGTGCCGACGAAGAAGATCGCGGCCAGCACCATGGTGGCGACCGTGGTCACCGCATAGGTTTCGAAAAGGTCGGCGGCCATACCGGCGCAGTCACCGACATTGTCGCCAACGTTGTCCGCGATCGTAGCGGCGTTACGCGGGTCATCTTCGGGAATTCCGGCCTCAACCTTGCCGACCATGTCGCCGCCGACGTCAGCGCCCTTAGTGAAGATACCGCCGCCCAGACGCGCAAAGATTGAGATCAGAGAGGCGCCGAAGCCCAGGGCGACAAGCGAGTCGACCACATCACGACTGGTGTTCTCCAGTCCCATGACGCCGGTCAGCACCGCGTAGTAGCCAGCGACCCCCAGAAGGGCGAAACCAGCGACCAGCATCCCGGTGACCGCGCCCGAGCGAAACGCGAGTGAAAGCCCCTTCGCCAGGCTTTCCGACGCGGCCTGCGCGGTTCTTACGTTGGCGCGCACCGAAATCAGCATTCCGGCAAACCCGGCCAGGCCCGACAGGAAGGCGCCGATAAGGAAACCAACCGCCTCTCGCCAGCCGATCAGGAAGAATATGACGACCAGAATCACTGCACCGACAATCGCGATCGTCGTGTACTGGCGTCGCAAATAGGCCTGCGCCCCTTCTTGGATCGCCGCGGCGATCTCCCGCATCTTGTCGTTGCCGGCAGGCGCGCGCAACAGGCTCGCGGTTTGTAATGCGCCGTATAACACCGCCAGAAGTCCGGCGAGGATGACAAGGGATAGCACTGAACTCATAGCGTATTCGCCCCCTGGAAAGGTTCGTATGGCTGACGGCCCCAAAAGCCGAGATGGCGCGATATACGACCCAATGCCCCGGACGCAAACCCAAGAGATCGAATTCTATTCGCCAATAGGGTCCACAACGCCGTTAATGACGCCATCCGAGCCTGGCTGTCTCAACCTTGGCGCCGCGTGAGGCGACCAACAGTCCCTGCTTTTTAGTGAACACGCCGACACTCGCAGCAGCAATTCCCAAAGCATTCACCGCAGCCAGAAAGGCCACTTCGTTCGTTGGCCCAACCGCACAGGCCAGCGCGTAATCATCGCCGCCGATCGCGAGCCTGATCAGGGCGTCAACACGCTCAGGCTGCATGGAAACCCACCTGCGTGCCCCTTCAGAGAGGGGCAGGCCATCCAGGTCGACTTCAAGGCCCAGTCCACTCGCGTCAGCGATATGATTCGCATCAGCGAGCAGTCCATCAGAAATGTCGGCGGCGGCGCTGACAAAGCGACGCATGGCCTCACGAAGCATCAATAGCGGGCGAGGCAATCGGTAGTGATTCGCCAATGCCGCAGCGTAGGGTATTGCCTCACCGCGGGCCGCCTTCAGGCCCAGCCAACCGTCACCGATCGGACCGCAAACCACCAGCCGGTCGCCTGACCGAGCGCCTGACCGCAGCACTGCCGCGCCATGCGGAACCCAACCCAGCATCGTCGCGCTGACGGCGAGAGGGCCTGTGGTCGACACGGTATCACCACCAAGCAGGGAGATGCCAAATGCCTCACCGTCGATCGCCAGTCCCTGGGCAAATGCTTCGCGATAAGCGCCATCCCGGTCCTTCGGCCACGCTGTCATCAGGAAGTAGCCGAACGGCTCGGCTCCCTTGGCCGCGAGATCCGAAAGATTTGTCCTGAGGAGCCTGCGCGCCACTATGTCAGGCGCTTCACCATCAAGGAAGTGCACACCTTCAATGAGCGCATCTTTGGTAATGACAAGGTCGTAGCCGGGACGCGAGGGCAGCACCGCTGCGTCATCACGTAAATCCAGGGCCCGTGCGTCACCATGCGTCAACGACCTTAGCCTGGCGATCCAGGCGAACTCATCCGTCGGATCGCTGGCTCCGGGCGATGGCGTCGAGGACCCCGTTGATGAAGGCAGGTTCGGGTCCGGCGAAGAATGATTTGGCAATCTCGACATATTCGTCGATGGCGACCTCTCTGGGAACGTCCGGCATATGCGTCAGCTCGTAGGCCCCGGACCTCAGGATCGCACGAGCAGTCGCGTCAATTCGTCGCAATGGCCAACCGGCCGCGAGACGCTGAGTGATTGCTGCGTCGATCTCAACCTGAGCGGCGACGGTCCCACGAACAAGAATGGCGAAAAAATCCTCGTCGGCGCTCGCCAGGGTCGCCCCTTCAATATCCCGATCGAAGCGGTGTTCGCGAAATTCACGAACGACGGCCTCCGCACCGATACCGCTGACTTCCATCTGATAGAGCGCCTGAACGGCGGCCAGCCTTGCAACAGATCGTGGCTGGCGCGCGGGCCCGGGCGAAGCGTTGCTCACCCTTTCTCCCCGCGCCAATGTTGTTTGACGGCGATCATTTCGAGACAGGCTCGCGCTGCGCCCCCGCCCTTGTCACCTTCGGACGCCCGCGCCCGCGCCCACGCCTGCGCCTCATCTTCTACCGTCAGGATGCCGTTCCCAAGCGCAACGCCGCATCGGACCGTAAGGTCCATCAATCCGCGAGCGGATTCGTTTGAAACGATCTCGAAATGGTAGGTCTCGCCGCGAACAACGCAGCCAAGAGCGACATAGCCGTCGAATCCGGCGCCAGCGGCTTCCGCCATCGCTATGGAGCCGGGTATCTCCAGAGCGCCCGGCACCGTCACGACTTCGATGTCGGCACCGTACGCTGAAAGCACATCCCGCGCCCCATCGAGCAGCGCATCGGCCAGATCGTCATAGAACCGCGCTTCGACGATAAGAACGCGTATCGAGCTGTCAGGCATTTATTTATTCCTTGTCACTCATTGCGCTCCAGCCAACGATCTTCAGGCCGTAACCGTCGAGCGCCGCGGGTCGAATAGCTCGAGTGCTCATCAAGACCATCTCCCGAACACCGAGATCCAGGAGAATCTGCGCCCCGACGCCATAGTCACGAAGAGCGTTATTCATATTCGTCTCGGCCTGAATGCCGCCATATCGCTCGGAAAGCCAGCTTGGGTTTGGATCGCGGAGGAAGACGGCAACACCAGCGCCATCGTAGGCGCCTAAGCGTTTGAGGGCTTCGGGAACATAGTCTCGGCGGGCCTCTGTATGCCCGAGCATGTCAGCCGCCATGTCGACCCGGTGCATGCGCACCAGTGTCGGATGATCCGGATCGATCTTGCCCTTGGTCAGGGCCACATGCTCGGTTCGATCAATCGTGTTTCGGTAGATCACCATCCGGAACTGACCGCCGTAGGTCGACTCAAATGGTGTTTCGAGAACCCGGGACACCTGCCGCTCGGTTCGCCGACGATAGGCGATCAGATCGGCGATGGTGCCAATCTTGAGACCGTGCAACTGGGCGAACGACACCAGATCCGGCAGCCTCGCCATGGTTCCGTCATCGTTCATCACCTCGCAGATGACCCCAGCCGGGTTCAGGCCGGCCATCCGGGAAATATCCACAGCGGCCTCGGTATGGCCGGCGCGCACAAGAACGCCTCCGTCCTTCGCCACCAGCGGAAATACATGGCCCGGTGAAACAATATCCTCGGTTCCTTTGCTCGGATCTATCGCGACCGCCACCGTGTGGGCGCGGTCATGAGCGGATATCCCCGTTGTCACCCCATCCTTTGCCTCGATCGAAACAGTGAACGCGGTCGCATGTGGCGCGGCGTTCTCGATCGCCATGGGCGGGAGACGGAGTTGCCGCGCACGATCGGCGGTGATTGAAAGACAGATCAGGCCGCGCGCGTGCTTGGCCATGAAATTGATCTGATGCGGCGTAGCGAACTGCGCCGGTATAATCACGTCACCCTCGTTCTCGCGATCCTCGGCATCGACGAGGATATAAGGTCGCCCCTGACGGGCGTCCTCGATGATCTCCTCGATGGCGGAGATTGGGCTGTCATGGGTCATTCATTCCGTCTCCCGCCAACGCGCCAGGTAACGCGCGAGCATATCAATTTCGAGATTGACGCGCGCACCTGCGTCGACACGGCCCAGGGTCGTCACTTCCCAGGTGTGCGGTATGATATTGACGCCAAACACATCATCGTCGACCTCGTTAACAGTCAACGATACGCCTTCAACGGTTATCGACCCTTTTGGTGCGATGAACCGGTGGAGCGGCTTTGGCGCCCTGATCCGGACCCGGTGGGAACCACCTTCAGCCGAGACCGAGATCACCTCCCCCACTCCGTCGACATGGCCGGAAACGATGTGTCCGCCGAGTTCGTCGCCTACCCGGGCCGGGCGTTCGAGATTGACTCTGCGGCCTTCCCGCCAGTCGCCGAGAGTGGTAATCGCCAGGGTTTCCCCGGAGACCTCCACGGCGAACCAGTCCTCCGCCTTTTCAACGACCGTCAGGCAACAACCGGCGTGCGCGATCGATGCGCCAACATCGATGGTCGAGAGGTCATAATGTGTCTTGATCTCGAAGCGGCGATCCCGGTTGGTGTCGCGGACAGAGCGGACGCGGCCGATATCTGTAATTATTCCTGTAAACACTAGAGTCTCTCATACCTCTCCCAGAGGTCATCACCCACCGTTTCGATGGAAGCCCTGCGAAATCGCGGCGCCTCCGTCAGTGTTTTAAGGATGAAGCCACCGATTGCGGGGCGTCCTTCATCCCCAAGCACGATCGGCGCCCGAAACCACTCGATCCTGTCCACGAGTCCAGCAGCGACAAAGCTGGCCGCAACCTGGCCGCCGCCTTCGATCAAAAGGGATGGGAACGCTGTCATCGACTCAAGGGCCTCCAAGACAGCCACCGGGCTCACTCGGCCCCCATCCCCCGATACTGTCACTACTTCTACCCCGGCGTCAGTCAAACGGTTGTTCGAGGGAGTGGTCGAAACCACTATCGTGCGTCTCTGGCGCGCCCCTGTCACCAATCTCGAAGCTAGAGGTATGCGCTGACGGCTATCCATCACCACGCGGCAGGGCTGCGCGCCGGCATACCCCTCAAACCGCACAGTGAGTTCCGGGTCGTCTGCTATGACCGTCTCGACACCCACCAACACGGCTGCGTGCATCGCTCGCAAACGATGAACCTGCTCGCGCGCCCCTTCGCCGGTGATCCAGCGACTTTCACCTGACGCAGTTGCGATCCGCCCGTCCAGGGAGGTCGCCAGCTTTAAGGTGACCATCATTCCCCTGGCTCGTCCGCCAACCCTTCATCACTGAGAAACTGGGCAAAATCCTCGGTCTTGCGAAAATCGCGATAGACCGAAGCGTAGCGGACATAGGCGACGTCATCGAGAGACTTCAGCGCCTTCATCACCATCTCACCAACAACGGTCGACGGCAGCTCGGTCTCTCCGAGACTCTCCAACTGCCGTACAATTCCATTCACCATTCGCTCGACCCGATCATGGTCCAGTGGGCGCTTACGGGTGGCGATCGAGATCGAGCGAACGAGCTTCTCGCGGTCGAATGGCGCACGGCGTCCCGAGCGCTTGAGGATGGTCAACTCTCGAAGCTGCACACGTTCGAAAGTGGTGAAGCGACCGCCGCACTGCTGACAATGACGCCTTCGTCGAATCGAAGAGCCATCGTCCGAAGGACGGCTATCCTTAACCTGGCTTTCGAGTTCACCGCAGAACGGGCATCGCATGGTCCTGTGCCCCTCGCAGTTTCAATCAGCCGTAGATCGGAAAACGGGCCGTAAGGTCAAGAACAGCTGCGCGCACGCGCGCTTCGACTTCAGCATTGCCCTCTTCACCATTACCCGCAAGGCCGTCAACGACCTCACCGATCAGTTGGCCGATTCTGCGGAATTCTGCGGGACCGAAACCACGGGTGGTGCCAGCAGGAGTACCAAGACGAATGCCCGAACTTACCGCCGGAGGCCTGGGATCAAAGGGGATCGTACTACGGCTGCAGGTGATATTGGCGCGCCCAAGGCTATCCTCCGCGGCCTTGCCGCTCACATCCTTTGGCGTCAGGTCAACGACCATCAGATGGCTGTCGGTCCCCCCCGCCACAACTTTCATCCCGGCGACGGCCACGGCATCGGCGAGGACCCGGGCATTGTCGATGACGCTTTGGGCATAGAGTTTGAAGTCCGGACGCAGCGCTTCACCGAAGGCGACGGCCTTGGCGGCGATCACATGCATCAGGGGGCCACCCTGCAGTCCTGGAAACACCGCGGCGTCGATCTTCTTGCCGAGCTTCCGATCATTCGAGAGGATCATGCCTCCCCTGGGACCGCGAAGGGTCTTGTGGGTGGTGGTGGTGACGACGTGGGCGTGCGGCAGCGGACTTGGGAAAACGCCTGCGGCGACCAGGCCCGCGAAGTGAGCCATATCGACCATCAAATATGCGCCCACGCTGTCAGCGATCGATCGAAAGCGAGCAAAATCAATGACGCGACTGTAGGCCGAGCCGCCCGCGATGATCAGCTTCGGGCTATGCTCGCGCGCCAGTTCCTCAAGCCCCTCATAGTCAATTATCTGGTCCTGCTGGCGGACGGTGTAGGCGACGGGGTTGAACCACATACCGGACTGATTGACTGACTTCCCGTGGGTCAGGTGCCCGCCAGCGTTGAGATCCATGCCCATAAAGGTGTCGCCCGGCTTCATCAAAGCCATGAACACTGCCTGGTTTGCCTGCGAACCGGAGTGTGGCTGGACGTTGGCCCATTTGCAATCGAACAGCCTTCGGGCGCGTTCAATGGCGAGGGTCTCCACCTCGTCGACATACTCGCAGCCGCCGTAATAGCGCCGCCCAGGATAGCCCTCCGCATACTTGTTGGTGAGGATAGAACCCTGCGCGTCGAGGACTGCACGGGAGACGATATTCTCCGATGCGATCAGTTCGATCTGGTTTTTCTGGCGTCGGAGTTCCCGCCCGACGGCAGCGAATATAGCCTCGTCTGCCTGCGCAAGGTCGTTGGCAAAGAACGGATCGGCGGCCGCGGTCGCCTGGACTTGGGCGGTCATGAGTCGCCTCCTGAATGCGTGGAAGCCCTACTTAATCCGACCGGCCCGCCAATCAACCTCGCCAGCCCCAACGCGGCGCAAAAGGGCGCCTAGCGCGGTGATTACCGAAAAGTCGTCATGGACAGTGATAAAGGGGGCCAGCGCTCGAACCACATCCGGCCAGCGTCAAATCGGACAGCTTCGGCGCCCCGCAGCGAGATGCCAAACTCGTAGGTGCCGGACGGGCCTCAATGGGGAACACGACAACTCCCGCAATAGCGAGCCGAACGATGGCTCCGCATCAGCATCAAGATTTCGCTTCATTTCCAATTTAGTTAGGGCGGGAGCACTGTTTTAGGCGCACCTTACCCACCAACGCGGATTTCCCAACTGATGAAATCAATGACGAAGTTCGCGATTTTGGTGTTGCTGGGCGCAATAGTAGCCACTGCGGCAAACGCCGACATTCCCGTGGTGCAACACGTCGTCATCATAGTGCAGGAAAATCGGACGCCGGATAACCTGTTTCATGGACTTCCCGCCCTATTGCCCGGAGCGGATATCGCCGACAGCGGCCCGAACTCCAAAGGCCAGACAATTCGGCTAACAGCGGTCGCACTCGCTAACACCTATGACCTCTCTCACCGCCATTCGGCCTTCCAGGACATGTATGACAACGGTCGCCTCGATGGCGCCGACCTGTTGAAATGCAAGGAGAACAACGGATCTCACTGTCCACCGAACTCTCAGTTCAAATATGTGAACCCAGCCGATGTAGCCCCATACTTCTACCTCGCGACCCATTATGGCTTCGCCAACAGAATGTTCCAGAGCAACCAGGGACCCAGCCTGCCCGCCCATCAGTTCATTCTGGGCGGCACCTCACAGCCGACCGCTACCAGCCTTTTTTTCGCATCGGACAATCCGACCGGAAACGCTAACGCCAATGGCTGCGATGCCAAGAGCGCCACCCGGATCAAACTGGTCGGGCCTAACCGGATGAAATCGAGCATGTACCCGTGTTTTGAACACGCAACGCTCACCGACCTGATCGACAGCCCGCCAAAGGGCGCCAGGCAGGGCATCACCTGGCGTTACTACACACCGTCGGAAGGCTCGATCTGGACCGCGCCTGAGGGCATTCGGCACATGTGCATTCCAGGTGGCAACCCACCAACCTGCAAGGGTCCCGACTGGACGAACGGCAAGATATCACTCAATCCCGCCCAGGTGCTTACGGATATCCAGACGGGGAAGCTCGCCTCGGTCAGCTGGGTGATTCCGACAATCCAGGAATCCGACCATGCATCCAGCAACGACGGGTCTGGTCCGTCCTGGGTCGCATCGGTGGTCAATGAGATCGGCAGCAGCACCTACTGGAACAGCACCGTTATCCTGATCGTGTGGGACGACTGGGGCGGATGGTACGATCACGTACCACCGCCGATCGACACCAAGTACGGGTACTATGAAAACGGCTTTCGTGTGCCGCTGCTCGTCGTATCGCCCTATACACCCGTCGGCTATGTTTCGCGGACGACGCATACTTTCGGGAGCATCCTGAAATTCATAGAAACAGCCTACGGGCTGCCGCTGATCGCTCCTGGCACATATGTCGATTCACGCGCCGACGACCTTTCGGATTTCTTCAATTTTTCGAAGCCGCCGCGACCGTTCCAGACCGTTCCCGCGGCCCTTGACCGGACCTTTTTCCTCAATGATCACAGGCCCCTGACCGGCCCCGACAGCGATCAGTGATACTGTCTCCCGCCATGGAATAGCACATGGAAAGGTCGCGTTCGCAGTGTTCATCCCCGGTTCAGAATAACCGGTGCTTCAAACCGCAATCCACTGATTTCGGAGGGCGCCAATTTGAGAGTCTCGGTGAAACCTGTAGTCGCCTGTGGGCTCGCGGCAGCTTCGATTATCGTTAGCCCCGCGATTGCAGACAATCCGGTAGTTCAGCATGTTGTGGTGATTTTCCAGGAAAACCGATCCGTCGACAATCTTTTCCATGGCCTCAATGTAGTCCTACCAAAGGCGGATATCGCAAGCACCGGGCAGAACTCATCCGGCCAGGCAATCACACTCACCCCGGTTCGCCTGGCGAACAACTTCGACCTTTCACATTCGTACGCCTCGTTCCAGCTAATGTACGACAACGGAAAGATGGACGGCGCAAACTTCGTGCAATGCACACCCAACGGAGGAGCATCCTGTCCAATCAACCCTGAGTTTGAGTACGTCGATCCCGCCGACGTCATTCCTTATTTCTACCTGGCGGTGAACTACGGTTTTGCAAACCGCATGTTCCAGAGTAACCAGGGACCGAGTCTGCCGGCCCACCAATTCATCATTGGCGCCACCTCACAAATTTCCGCGACAAGTATGTTTTTTGCCGCCGACAATCCCTTGCCGTTCCCCGTCAAAACGGTTGGCTGCGATTCTCCTTCCTCCGAAAATGTGGCGCTGGTTGGTCCGAACGGCATGACATCGTCTGCTCACCCCTGTTTTGAGCACGCAACGCTCACGGATTTGATCGACAATCCGCCAGCAGGCGCCCGCAAGGGTATAAGCTGGCGATACTACACCCCAAACGAGGGGGGACTATGGAGTGCGCCTGACGCAGTGCGTCATATGTGCCGCCCGGCCGGCACGCCCGTGAAGTGCCAGGGCACCGACTGGACGGACGGTAAGATCGTGCTCAATCCGGCCCAGGTTCTGACAGATGTCGCCCAGAATAGGCTGGCGTCGGTGAGTTGGGTAATTCCGACCGGAGCTGAATCCGATCATGCTGGCGGAAATGACGGCTCAGGCCCATCATGGGTCGCATCGGTCGTGAACTCGATCGGCAACAGCGCTTATTGGAAGAATACGGTAATCCTTATCACGTGGGACGACTGGGGAGGCTGGTATGACCACGTCCCTCCCCCGCTGGATCCCAACTATGGCTACATCGAAAACGGCTTCCGCGTGCCACTTTTGGTCGTGTCCGCCTACACGCCCGCAGGCTACGTCTCTCAGCAGACTCATACGTTCGGCAGCATTGTGAGGTTCATCGAAACCGCGTTCGGCCTGCCAGTGATTCCGCCCGGTACATTGCAGGATGCACGCTCAGACGACCTATCGGACTTCTTCAACTTCTCAGCCCCGCCACGAACTTTCCAGACGGCGCCGGCCCCCCTCGGCCCGGAATTTTTCCTGCACGATCACCGACCTCCGGTTGATCCCGACTCTGAATAGCGGTCATTCGTCGTGATCGGCACTGCAATCGCGGACGCACGGTGGTTGCTCAACCTCCGTCATGAATGGACATCCCAAGAGATGAACACGATTGTCGCAACGGAATCGACAGAACAAACGGGCCAGGAGCAATGATCGATATGGGACTTTCACTGAAGTCTGTTTTCGGCGGGGTCATCTGCGCAGCGATTGTGAGCGTGTCGCCTGCGCTGGCGGAGATCCCGACGGTTCAGCATATCGTGATAATTTTCCAGGAGAACAGGACGCCCGACAACCTGTTTCATGGACTCAATGCCGTTTTGCCTTCAGCCGATATCGCCAATAGCGGCAAGAACTCACATGGTCAGACGATTACGCTAACCAGGGGAAGGCTGGCCAACACCTTCGACCTTTCCCACGCACATGACGCTTTTCAGTTGATGTACGACAACGGAAAAATGGACGGCGGCGACCTGAACACCTGCAAGCCGAGTCAAGGGACGACTTGTCCAGTGAACCCCGCTTTCGAATATGTCGATCCAGCCGACGTGATCCCGTACTTCTACCTGGCGGTGAACTATGGCTTCGCCAACCGGATGTTCCAAAGCAATCAGGGACCCAGTCTGCCGGCGCATCAGTTCATCATCAGCGGAACGTCCCAGACCAGCGCGACCAGCGTGTTTTTCGCGTCCGACAATCCGGGTAATGCGAAAAAGTCTAATAAGGGTTGTGACGCGCCGTCCAACACACTGGTGAATCTGGTCGGCCCGAGTGGATCGACTTCTTCCACATTTCCTTGCTTTGAACACGCCACGCTCACCGACCTCATCGATAATCCGCCGGCCGGTGCAAGGCAGGGCATAACATGGCGCTACTATGCCCCATCGGAAGGAAGCCTCTGGACCGGTCCCAATGCCATCCGCCACATGTGCGTTCCCGGAACGAACAACAATTGCACCGGCGCCGACTGGTCCGACGGCAAGATTGTGCTCAATCCCGCGCAGGTGCTGACGGATATTGCCCAGAACAATCTGGCCTCGGTGAGCTGGGTGAACCCGACCGGACTGGAGTCGGATCACGCAAGTGGCAACGACGGGTCTGGACCAGCGTGGGTTGCCTCGGTCGTCAATGCTATTGGCAACAGCGCATATTGGAAGAGCACGGTGATCCTGATCACCTGGGATGACTGGGGAGGCTGGTACGACCACGTTCCGCCGCCGATCGATGCCCAGTACGGCTACTACGAGAACGGATTCCGCGTGCCACTGTTGGTGGTTTCCGCCTACACGCCAGCAGGATACGTCTCACAACAGACACACACATTCGGCAGCATTCTGAAATTCATCGAAACCGCATTTTCCCTGCCTGTGGTTCCCCCAGGGACCTTCGCTGACTCGCGGTCAGACGATCTGTCGGATTTCTTCAATTTCTCCGCGCCGCCGCGAAACTTCCAGAACGTCCCGTCCCCGCTCTCGCCCGAATTCTTTCAACACGACAAAAGGCCTGCGGTGGCGCCTGATACAGAATAATGGCTTCTCGCCACTCATGTGCTTCGCGGACCCACTATCGGCCATTCTTTGCACGCGGTGCGCGATGGCCAACGCGCTTGAGGGTCCGTCCTCGATGGCTGATTGAACTGGGGGCGCCGTATCGGGTCAAGAGAGTAGCGTACGCGGACATCGCGGCAGTATGCTGGCGCGCATCATCGCGGTGTTGCAAGGAGCAAAAGGGATGGAAAACTTAATCAAGATCGTGCTGGGCGGCCCATTCTTCGTCACGATACTGGGGCTGCAGCCGGCCCTCGCCGACATCCCTGCTGTGCAGCATGTAGTGATCATCTTCCAGGAGAACCGGACCCCCGACAATCTGTTTCACGGACTGACCAAATACTTGCCGACCGCCGACATCGCCAACAACGGGCTGGACTCAAAAGGTCACACGATCAAGCTGACTTCGGTTCCGCTCGCTGGCAAATACGATATGGATCATTCGAATGCGGCCTTCGTCTCAATGTACGACGGAGGCAAGATCGACGGCGCCGATCTTATTTCCTGCCAGCCGAGTTCCGGCGCCAAATGTCCGCCTGATCCTGCGTTCAGATTTGTCCAGCCCTCCGACGTCGCCCCATATTTCTATCTGGCCGAAAATTACGGCTTCGCTAATCGGATGTTCCAGAGCAACCAGGGCCCCAGCTTTCCCGCGCACCAGTTCATCATCGCCGGAACCTCGCAACCAGGCGCCACCAGCTTGTTCTTCGCCGCGAACGACCCCTTCCCGATAGCCCCCGGCGGCGCAGGGTGTAATGCCGCAGCCGCTACGAAGGTCCTTATGATTGGACCAGACAATATGAAATCCAGGGGCGCGCCATGTTTTGAGCACGGAACACTGACCGACCTGATCGACAACCCGCCCGCAAGTGCAAGACAGGGGATTACTTGGCGCTACTATACGCCGACAGAGGGAAGCATCTGGACCGCGCCGAACGCCATCCGCCATATGTGCCAGCCCAGTACGTCCGCAAATGCCTGCGTGGGCCCCGACTGGACCGACGGCAAAATCATCACCAATTCGGCCCAAATACTGACCGACGTTGCGCATAGCAACCTAGCTTCCGTCAGCTGGGTGATACCAACCAGCCTGGAGTCGGATCACGCGGGCGGCACCGATGGAACAGGTCCAGCCTGGGTCGCCTCATTGGTCAATGCCATCGGCAACAGTGCCTACTGGAGCAACACCGTCATCCTGATCACCTGGGACGATTGGGGGGGGTGGTACGATCATGTGTCTCCACCGATCGACAACCAATATGGATACTACGAGAATGGCTTCCGCGTGCCACTGCTCGTGGTCTCGCCCTACACCCCGGCTGGCTATGTCTCACAGGTGCCCCACACATTTGGCAGCATCCTGAAGTTCATCGAGACCGCTTATGGCCTTCCGGTCATTCCACCGGGCACGTTCCAGGATGCACGCTCGGACGACCTGTCCGACTTCTTCAATTTTTCGATGCCCCCGAGACCCTTTCAGACTGTGCCGGCAACGCCGGGCGCGGACTTTTTCCTGCATGACAAGAGACCGGCGGAGGGGCCGGATACAGACTAGGCCAGCCTCAGCGCCCCTCAATATGTCGTCCGCCCTGCCCGTGGCCGAGTTGCAGCAGCGGTGAAGAGGGCGTTGAGGGCGCCGCTGTCGCGCGTGACCAGAAGCAGACTGTCGCCGGCGGCGATCTGGACGTTACGCGGCGGACGGGTGGTGACCTCGCCGCCTTTATGGTTGATCTGGACGACGAAGAAGGCCCCTGCCCCGCGGCGTTCCAGATCCTCCACGGTCAGGCCGACCGCGGCGCTGTATTCGCGTGCGCCGACGACTTCCATGTCGAGACCGAGATCACGCAGCACCTTCTCGAAATCCTGCATCCGTTCGGAACCGGAAATGAAGCGCGCGGTTTCCGGAAAAAGAATCATCTCGGAGATCCGCTCCGCCCCGATGTGGGTTGGCAAGACAACCTTGTCGGCCCCGGCCTGGATCAACTTCCTTTCGGTCGAAGGCGCTTCGCCACGGGCGATCACCTGCAGGCCGCGATTGAGATTGCGGGCACTGAGCGTGATGAAGACATTGGCGGCATCGTCGGGCAGCACTATGGCAAGGATGCGGGCGCGCTCCAGACCGGCGGCCTGAAGCAGCGCTTCGTCGGTGGCGTCGCCCGGGATCGCGAGATAGCCGAGCGCGCGGGCGTCGGCAAAGCCCCTGTCGCCCCGCTCGATGACAACGAAGGCGGCGCTGGCGGCGGCCAGATCCTTGGCCAACATCGAACCGATGCGGCCGAAACCGCAAATGATGATGTGGCCCTTGAGTTTGTCGATGTCGCTCTTCACGCGATTCACGCCCAGCATGTGTTGAAGTTGAGTGAGGGTCAGCGCTTGCACCAGAAAACCGGTGACAAGGATCATACCGGTGCAGCCGAAAACCATGGTGGCGATAGTGACACTGTGCAGGTACGGTGTGCTGATCGGATGAACCTCGCCGTAGCCGACGGTGTAGACCGTCAGCAGAACCATGTAGATGGCATCCGCGAAATTCCAATTGGCATGCATGTAGGCAAGCGTCGCTACGACCACGACGGCGAACACGAAGGCCACGGCAATGGCGAGATTTCGTAGCGGAGATGGCGCCGATCCGCTCACCATGGTTGACGCACGCGTCGGGTCGACCTATCAGACGCGCGCGCTTCGCCGGTGGGTATCCTGGCGGCGGAAACGCGGATGTAGCTCAGTTGGTTAGAGCGCCGGCCTGTCACGCCGGAGGTCGCGGGTTCGAGTCCCGTCATTCGCGCCATTTTTTCCCGGGCCAGGGAAGGCTCCTCATCAGGCACTGTTTCATTTCGACGGCGCGTCCCTGATCGGAAGCGGCATGTTGCAGACATCAATGCGGCCGGCGGGAGTCTTGTACCAATCGTCCTTACGGAAACGTCTGTTGTGCAGCAGCGCCGCGAAGGTTGCTGTATCGGCACGCAGTGCCTGCAACGAGGTGCGCTGATCTGGCGGCAGGTCCGCGGCAAGTTTCAAGGACAGGATCGGTGTGAACTCGGCCGGCGTCTTGTAAAAACCGAGGGCCTCGGTTCCCCGCGGTAGCGAAGACATCAGATCGATACCGCGCACAACGCGCCCTAGCAGTGTGACATTGCGGTCGAGCTGGCGGGGTGCGTGTCCGATGACGGCGTAAAGCTCGGTCCCCCCCCCACTGTCGGCATCATTGGCGCGGCCTGCGCCGACCATGCCATAGCAATGGGTCAGCCAGGTGGTGCGCGTTGCTGGATCACGGGCAGCCGGGAATCCGTCGGTAAAGCCGGCGATCGGCGCATAGGTGTCTGGGTCGGGCAATGGCGTGAACGGCGTCGCGCCGTCATAGGATCGATCGAACTCCGCCTTGAGAGTGGCGGACGCCGCGCCAACCGGGCGCTTCTGGTCCGGGTCCGCCCATTGCACAACGTAATCGTCTTGCACCCGAATGATTGCCAAGCCGTCGAAATAGCCTTCACGGATTAATGTCCGGACATTGGCGACGTGATTCGGAGCGAAGGTTGGCGCCAGTTCGATGATCACCCGGCCCTTCGGTAGCTGCATGTAGACGGTGTACTCCGGGTCCAGGATGCGCCAGTCCGCGACCGGTGAGCCGGCGAGGATTTCCGCCATGGACGGGTCGGGGGCAGCCGGAGCGCCAGACGCCATCATGGCGCATGCAAGACATGCAAGAAGCGTGAAAAGTCCGACCCGTATCAACATTGCTTATTCCTTGCGGCGCGCGCCCGTGCGGTTGCAGATTGGCTTCAGCCTTATGCCGCCGTCCATAGCCAATCGAGAAAGAAAGCCGCCTTAGATGATCAAGCTGACCTTCGTACTCACTCGCCTGCCCTCACTGACCCGGGAGGAGTTTCAATCTTATTGGTTCAATCACCATGCCCCTTTGGTGGCGAGCGTGCAGGATGTGCTTCGCATCCGCCGGTATGTGCAGATGCATAGCCTGCCAGCGGAACTTTCCGAGCCATTGCGGCAAGCCCGCAAGGGGCCGGTGGGCTATGATGGCGTCGCCCAATTGTGGTGGTACAGCTTGGAGGACATGCAACTGAGCGGTTCCGATCCCGCCGCCGCGGAAGCAGGGTGGATGTTGCTAGAGGATGAGCGCAAGTTCATTGACCTGCCTAACTCGCCGCTATGGTGGGGTGAAGAGAAAGTGATCTTCTAAATGGCTGATTTTCAGCCCCAAAATATTTCTTTACGGTTATATAACTGACCGGATACCCTTTAACCATGAATGCAATTTTCGATTGCCTGGCCGAACCCAACCGCCGACGCATTCTCGACCTGCTGCGGCTAGGCGAGCGGCCGGCTGGGGATCTTGTCGGCGCGTTGAACATCAGCCAACCGGGCGTTTCCAAGCATCTGCGAGTACTGCGCGAGGCCGGACTGGTGACATCCGCCGTCAATGGACAGAGACGGGTCTACGCTCTGAGCCCAGAGCGTCTGGCGGTAGTCGATGATTGGCTGGCGCCATATCGCCGCTTCTGGTCCGAACGGCTGGATGACCTGGAAACGCATCTCAACCACGAGCAATGAAAATGGACGGTGTGATCTCGCGCGCCGGCGAACAGTGGCAGGTACATTTCGAGCGAGTGTTCGCAAGGCCGATCGAGAAAGTCTTCGCGGCGCTGACCACGCCCGAGCGCCTGGCTGCCTGGCTAGGCGCGGCGGAGATTGAACCGCGAGCCGGCGGGCGCTTTGTGCTGATCTTTGCCGATCCACCCTATCGGATGGAGGGTGAGGTCCGAGACTACGAACCGCCAACCCTGTTCACATTTACCTGGCCGAACGCAGCCGGCGCACCGCCATCGCTGGTCCGCTTCCAATTGTCCGCTGAAGGGGCAACCACGAAGCTTGTCCTCACCCAGACCTTCATTGCCCGGGGTGACCTGGCAAACGTCGCCGCAGGCTGGCATGAACACCTTGAACGCCTGGAACTGGCAGCGGACGGTGTCACGACAACGCGCTGGGACCGAGAGCGAGAGGCGGCGCTAGCGGAACGCTACCGAGGGACAGTACCAACCTCATGAATATCGCCCGTGATGCAGCCGCCCGCCCTCCCTGCATCAGGAAGCAGGGACCGGCGCATCACAATTGGAAGATCCGGATTGCATTGCCCCCGAAGTGGATGAGACGTAGCCGAAACCGCGTAGCCGGCAGGTGATATCCGGTGGCAAAACCGACGATTGCGCAAGGGCGAGTCTCGTCCAATGACGCGCCAGGTAATCCAGATCGGCTGACGCGCCAGCGCTATGGTAATAGGATGCCAGATAGGCCTCCGCATAAGGATCCCCTCCCTGCGCGCCAATCGTGCAGTCGCCAAGATCGGCGGCGACACCGGGGCCGGCCCAGGCGATCCGGCACAGGAATGCGTTTGCTGTCGTGTCGCCCGCCAGGGACAATGCGGCTAGCCCCTTCGTGAAGTCGCGAATATCCAGCTTGAACTCCGGGTCGCTCGCCCATTGTTGATTACGGCTCAGAATTGCCAACTCATACAATGCGTCGGCGTGTCCACCAACGGCAGCTTGGCGATACAAAGCCACTGCGCGGCGTGAATCACTTGGGCCGAGCGTGCCGTTTAGCAGGGCATTGCCAAGATATGTCTTGGCTTTTGCGTAATTCTGCGCGGCCGCAGCCTCATACAGCGACAGCGCGCGAACCTTGTCGGCGGCTGAAGGAGTCGGTGTCCGCAAGGGATTGCTAAGAAAAAAGCCTAGCTCCAGTTCGGCCCCAGGGTCGTCGCTTGCCGCAGCCCTTTCGAGCCAGGCTCGCGCCTTGTTGAGGTCCTGCGGCACGCCGACGCCAAATTCATAGAAATATCCGAGCATGTAGCCGGCAAGCGGGTCGCCGCCCTTGGCCTGAACCTCAATCTCCGCAGGCGAATAGTTTTCCAGAACGCGCGGCGCCAGCACATTCTCATCGACGGTCTGCCGGTCTCTGAGCAGTTTCGCCAACGGTGGCGGCTTCGAAGTCCCGCCCCCAACCGTGACATGGAAAGGCTGGTTCAATGGGTCTGCAAAATAGAATCCGCCGTCGTCCGTGACCGACGAATAGACGTATGGCTGCTGAAGTGGCCTCATGTCATGGGTCTGCCGCTCCACCTCGAAGGTCACCGCCTGAAAGAACGTCGACAGGTCGATATGTGGCGCCCTGAGCATCTGCGCGACATTCCAGGCGAACGGGCTGTTGGCGCCACTCGAAGGGGCGCTGTCGAACGCCGGCTGGCCGAGAGCTGTCGAGTAGAACACTGCCACCTGCGCGCCCGCGGCATCCGAACGCGTCGGCAGAGCCAGATCGATGGACGTATGCGGCGCCAGGTCACCCGCCCCGCCGTCGACCGTAACGACCGGCCCCGCGGTACGACACGCGTCAAGAAAGAGCAGGGTCAGTCCGTTCGACTGGACGGCGGCGGAGGTGAGCTGGTCAAGGTCAATAAATCGGTTCGAAAGTTCCGAGGACGACACCTGGACCGGTGCATCGACCGGGACCAGATAGTTACGCCCGGCGTATTCGAAACCATGACCGGCATAGTAGATGACGACGGTCTTGGCCCCCGCGGCCCGCGCGTCGAAATCGGTGATGCCACGGATCATGGCGTCATGGGTCCCATCAATGAGTGGCGTGACCTCGAAGCCGTCAGCGCGAAATGCGTTTTCTATCAGAGTCACATCATTGAGCGGGTTGATCAGAGCCGGCCACGTGGTCCCGGGAGTGGTACCTGGCCGATAGGCGGCGTTGCCGATGATCAATGCCACGCGACGGCGGGCGTTGGCCGGGTTGGGCGCGACGGCTTCCGGGGCCTGCGGAGTCATCAACTGTGGCACAAACGTATCGGCGACGGTCACGGCGCCGGCTTCAGCCACAAGAAGAACCCACCAGACCGCCGAGAGGCAAATCAGAGCAGGGGCAATGCGGCGCAAAGTTCGAGCAGATAATCTCATTGAATTACCATCTCCACATTGCCTTTCCTATCGCCCTGCCGACGATGCGTCCAACCCGCCCCCTCAGAACGGCGTCCGTGGTCAGGGCCAACGGCTGAATACAACCCAAATCGGAAGCAAAGCGCAGCCGACCTATAGCGCTCCACCCCTGACGCGGCTTCAATGCGGCCAAGGATAGGGAAGGAGAGCCGGCCCGGGGAATTTGGCCAGGGTGATAAGTAGCGTTTCTGCCTGACTGCGGCGATGATGCCGTTGAACAGGAGAGACGATGACGAGACGAACGAGACGGAACCACACGCCGGCCTTCAAGGCGAAGAGCCTGCCC
>JANXTX010000305.1 GCA_025352165.1 Caulobacteraceae bacterium
CAGTTCGGTGTAGGATTCCACCATCCGGGCGATGTCGAAGCCGGCGGCGCGGGGCGGGCCTTCGTTGCTGAAGCGGCGGGTCAGGTCGGGCTGCAGCAGCAGCTGGTCCATGGCGTGAGTGAAGGCGGCGACGTCGTCGGGGGGGACCACCCAGCCGCTATGGCCATGCTCAGAAATACGGCGACAGGATTCGTATTCACCCAGGAAAGTCCATTTCAGCTCTGCCTCCAGCACTGCAATCGGCACACTCAGCATGGTGAGGTATACCTCACGTCCCGAACATCCACGCCCCCCGGCCCCGCGCTGCGGCTAGGATATCTGGCGACAGTGCATTCAATAGGCGGCGGAGCCTACCGCCTCGCCAATCTCGTCTGACCCTTCAGGTCCTGGCCACTATGCCCGCAGCGCCTGGGTCTGGCCGCCGGCGGCCTGTTCCAGGAAGAGTTCGGTGTAGGATTCCACCATCCGGGCGATGTCGAAGCCGGCGGCGCGGGGCGGGCCTTCGTTGCTGAAGCGGCGGGTCAGGTCAGGCTGCAGAAGCAGCTGGTCCATGGCGTGGGTGAAGGCGGCGACGTCGTCGGGCGGGACCACCCAGCCGCTATGACCATGCTCGACGACCTCGCGCGGACCGAAGTCGCAGGCGGTGACCAGGGCCGGCGCGCCGCAGGCCAGCGCCTCGGCGACGATGCTCGGGAAGCCTTCCCAGCGCGAGGGCAGTACGAACAGCCGCGCCCGGGATATCCAGGCCCACGGATTGGTGACGAAGCCGGGAAAGCTGACCTTGTCGGCGATGCCCAGTTCGGCGGCCAGCTGCTTGAGCTCGTCCTCCAGGCTGCCGCGCCCCAGGATAACCAGATCGAACTTCCGCGCCTCCTCGCTGGCGGCGTAGGCCTTGAGCAGGACGTCGTGGCCCTTCTGGTATTCGAGGCGTCCGGCGGTGACGATGAAAGGGCGCAGCGGCGACCATGGGATCGGCTCGGCGGCCCTGGCCTGCACGTTCGCCACGTCGATCGGGTTCTGGATCACCCGCACCCGTCCGGGGTCGAGCGCCAGCGCCGAGGTCAGCCCGCGCGCCATCTCATGCGAATTGGCCAGGAAGCAGTCGGCGGCGCGATAGACCCGGCGGGTCAGGCTCTTGATCAGCGCGCGGCCGGCCGGGTTGGAAAGCTCGTCATCGATTACCGCGTCGGTGTTGTTGCCCTCGCGCGCGATCCAGCGCGGCGCGGTGCGGCCCATGCCCTTGACCACGAAATAGGTCAGCACGCTCATGCCCTTGAGGAAGCTCATGACCACGTGAGGGCGGTGGTCGCGAATCAGCCGCGAGATGTTCGCGGGGGCCAGCACCGCGCCGGCGACCAGTTTGTCGGGCCGGTAGAAGCTGGAATTATGCCCCTCGAAGGCGAGCAGGTCCTGGCCGACGCGTGAGGCATGAACGCGCCTGGGGTCGGCGTCCTTGAGGAACGGTCCCGCCTTGCGCAGCAGGCCCATGCGCACATCCACCACCGCGGGGTCGCACCGATTAAGCAGGTGAACCGCCACGCGTTCGGCTCCGCCGCCGTGAAGTGATGAGAGCAGCAGCATGACGCGCACGCGCTCAGCCATGCCGTTTGACCCCGTCCTGTTAACCCCGCGAAGCGCTTCTAGCCATGGGACGCGCCTCAAGGCAATGTGATTGTGTGTATAGTTTCGGGGTGGAAGAGGCGCCGTTGACCAAATTCGAACTGCTGGTCGGGGCGTCGGCCTTCTGGAAGACGGCCGAAGCGGACATCGCAGGGGCCCGGCGCCGCGTGCTCGTACAGGCGATGACCTGGGAGGGCGACGCCGCCGGACTGGCCGTCGCCGACGCTGTCACCGCCAGTCGGGCGAACGATCGCCGGGTGCTCGTCGACGACTATTCGCGCCTCGTGATCAGCGACCGCTGGGTGGGCGGGCCGCCGGAAAAGCTCGAGCCGACCCTGCGCGACGAGCTCGCCGCCACTCATGCGATGTTCGCATCCCTGAGTGCCGCGGGCGTGGGCGTGCGGCGCACCAATCCGGTCGGTCCCGCACTGATCAACTACCCGGCGCGGAATCACAAGAAGCTGATCGTCGCCGACGACGCGGCCTATATCGGCGGGATCAATTTCAGCGACCATAACTTCGCCTGGCATGACTTCATGCTGCGTATCGAGGGAGCGGAAGTGGCCGACTGGCTGGCGGACGATTTTGCCGCCACCTTCGCCGGCGTCCCGCGGGCCGGGAGCATCGCCGGGCCATCGCTCAGCCTGTACTCCATGGATGGCCGGAGCAACTCGGTCATCTTCGCGCAGATCGCCGAGCGCATTGCCGGGGCCCGGCAAGAGATCACCGTGATCAGTCCCTACCTGACTTTCCCGGTCACCGACGTGCTGGCGGCGGCGGCGCGGCGCGGGGTTCGCGTCCGCCTGATCACGCCATGGGCCAGCAACAAGCCGACCGTTCGCGACTACCTGTTCAGCGTCGCCGAACGGTCCGGCTTCGAGGTCACGCCGCTGGCCGAGATGATCCACCTGAAAGGGATTCTGATCGACGGAGAACAACTCATGGTTGGGTCGACGAATTTCGACTTCGTCAGCCTCGCGGCCGAGGAGGAGTATCTGGCTGTCGTGACCGACGCAGCGCTGATCGCCGATTTCCAGGCTCGCATCATCGTTCCGGTATTGGCATCGGCAATGCCGATGGAAGGGTGCAAGGTCTCCGGAATCGCCGCCGTCAGGGCCTCGTTAGCGCTCCGCATTGCACAGTGTTTCGCCGTTTCGCGCCGTGGTGCGCCGCGAACCGCCGTTGAGTGGGCCTCTTAAGCCGTCACACGCTGCGGCGATCTCCATGCGTCGAGGAAGCTGGCCTGGTGCACGCAGCTGACCGTGCAGAACGGAGCGCACGGCTTTTTTGAACTGTATTCCCGGACAATGTCGGCGACACCGTAATTCTCGAGTGGGATGCCCGGCTTTCCGCGCTGCTGCGAGCAGTAGTGAACCAGGCCGTCCTCGCAGATATACAGGTAGCGCGCGCCGGCGCGGCAGCGCCAGGCGTTGGGCTTGCCGGACATCAGATTCTTCTGAAACATCAGATAGTTGATCCGGTGGGCGACCGATCCCTTGGCCATCAGGTCGTCGTAGACCTTGCGCTGCGTCGCCGACAGCGGGGCCAGGGTCCCTTCCGCGTCGTGCAACACGCCGACGGTGTGGCTGAATCCGAGATCCTTGGCCGACTGGGCGACCTCCAGCGCGTCTTGCGTGCGCTCCTCCGAGATGCCCAAAACCGAGTTGATATTGACGTGAAAGGCGGCGTGCTTCGACAGCAGTTCGAGCTTACCGGCCAATGATTTCAATGTCTTCTTGGAAACCTCGTCCGGCTTCACGCCGTCGATGGAGATCTGCATTTCCTGCAGGCCCGCGTCGTTCATCCCATCGATCCGCTCTTTGGTGAGCAGAAATCCGTTGGTGATCGTGGTTGCCACCATGCCGTGCTCGCGGACGCGCGCGATGATCGCGTCGTGGCCTGGATGGGTCAGTGGTTCGCCGCCGGTCAGGGTGACGATCTGCGTGCCGAGGCGGGCCAGCCGGTCAACCCGGTCGAGCAGTTTCTGCAGCGGTACCGGTGCGGAAACCTTATCAAATTCAGAGCAGTAGGTGCAGTCGAGGTTACAGTACCGGGTCACCACCAGATGGGCCAGCATCGGCTTGCTGCGCGACGTCAGCACATTGCCCGCCACTTTCAGTCCGTCCGCTAACGTCACCCCGGCCATGAAGTTCCTCTCCCGCTCGCCTAGGTATGATTAAGGCGGATGTGCACGGTTGTCTCGCCGGCGGGAACCGCGAATCTCACCGAGCCCAGCGACGGTTTGCTGAAGAAAATATGCGGATTCCGGCTGAATCCATAGTCTTCGGTCGGCCCCAGCATCCCAATATCAAGTTTCTGATTAGAATTGGCGTCATGATAGACGGCTACAGCGTAGGTTCCCGGGGCCTTCAGCCAGATACACATCTGTGTTAGTGGCGATTGTGCGGGAATTCGCCAGACTTTCAGGGCGCCGTTCCTTTGCAGAAACTGAGATTTGTCGTTCGGATACAGGGACGCGGTCATCAGACCCTTGTTGGACTGCACGCCATCGACGACGATCGACAGCTTGGTGGCGCTCGGCGTTCCCTCGCATTCCACCGCACGGGAAATGGCCGGAACGGTGGTCAAAATCGACAGGGCGAGAGCGAGTGTCGCCGTCTTGCAGTTGATCAATGGAGAGACCTTTCATCTGCGCGGCGGGACTGGCCCATCTGATGCCGGGCGGGGCCGCCTCCTACCTGAGGACTGCCTCCGCGTCGATAGGATGAGCGCTTTTTCTCAGCGCGCAAGGAAGCCGTCGATGCCTGTCCTGGCCGAGGGGAAGGTGAGGTTCTTCGCCATCGTCTGGCCTGCCAGAACATAGGCATCGGCGACAGCAAGTCCTTGTTGCCGCTTGAAAAGAGCCTTGCCGAGGGCGATCGCCTCGGGCGGCTTTCCAGCGATCGCCAGCGCGGTTTTGTCGACGATCCGGTCGAGCTCATCCAAAGGTACAGCCCGGTTTATCAAGCCGAGCGCCGCCGCTTCGGGCGCGCCGACAAAGCGTCCGGTCATCAGCATTTCCAGCGCCGCCTTCTCGCCAACCACCCGCGACAAGGCGACCGAAGGCGTCGAGCAGAACAGGCCCAGATTTATCCCGGAAACCGCGAAGCGGGCAGTCTCGACGGCGAATGCGAGATCGCAACTGGCCACCAGCTGACAGCCCGCCGCGACAGCCGCGCCTCGCACCTTGGCGATTACCGGCGTAGGCGAAGCGCCGATCGCCTGCATCAGGGCCGAGCAAGCGGCGAACAAGACCTCATGATCCGATGTCTCCTCAGAGGCGCGAATTTCGCCGAGGTCATGACCGGCGCAGAACACCTTGCCCGCCGCGTCGAGCACGATGACCCGGATGGCGGGATCGACGTTCACCTCGGCAAGCCGCGCGCCCAGTCTGTCGATCATCGCGCGGGAGAGCACGTTGGCGTGGCCGGGATCATTCAGGGTCAGCCGGGTGATCGCGCCGTCATCCAGGCGCAGGACAAGCTCATCGGTCATTTGCAGTCTCCTCAGGCGGCGAGGGCGGTCCGGGTTTCCGCAACGATTTCAAAGGACCGAATGCGGGCGGCGTGATCATAGATTGATCCAGTGATGATCAACTCGTCCGCTCCGGTGCGGGTGGCGAACGCTTCCAGGTCAGCGCGGACCGTTTGCGGAGAGCCGACCACCGCGGTCGAGAGCATCTGGTTGATCATCGACCGCGCCATCGGATCCAGCCGCGATTCGATGTCGTCGACCGGTGGGGGCAGGGGACCGGGGTTGCCGAAGCGCAGGGCGATGAACGCCTGTTGCAGCGACGTCTGCAGCCATTTTGCTTCCCGCTCGGTCTCGGCGGCGACGACGTTCAGACCGAGCATCACATAGGGCTTGGCCAGACGATCCGACGGCTGGAACTGCTGACGGTAGATCGCCAGCGCCTGCTTCATTTCCGCCGGAGCGAAGTGGGATGCGAAGGCGTAGGGCAGGCCGAGCATAGCCGCCAGCTGTGCGCCATAGGTGCTCGATCCAAGAATCCACGGCTCGATGTCGAGACCGGCTCCGGGGATCGCCCGTACCGCCTGACCGGGCTTCGCCGGCTCGAAATAATGCAGCAATTCAACGACGTCCTGAGGGAAGTTGTCGACCCCGCCCGACAGGTGACGTCGCAGCGCCCGCGCGGTCAGCTGGTCTGTGCCGGGCGCCCGACCGACGCCGAGGTCGATGCGGCCGGGATAGAGCGAGGCCAGGGTGCCGAACTGTTCCGCGATGATCAGCGGCGAGTGATTGGGTAACATGATGCCACCCGACCCCAGCCGGATGGTCGATGTGCCGCCGCCGACAAAAGCCAGCGCTACCGCCGTTGCCGCGCTGGCGATGCCGGGCATGTTGTGATGCTCCGCCATCCAGAAGCGATAATAACCAAGGCGTTCGGCGTGGCGCGCAAGGTCGCGGCTATTGTGCAGCGCCTGTCGGGCGTCGCCGCCTTCGACGATGGGTGAAAGATCGAGAACGGAGAGCGTGGTCATGGTTAGCAATATTGGTGTCGCGACGGGGCCCGCGCTATAGGCAATCTGTTGATTCTCGAAGGGCTATGATGCCGGGCAAAATCTGGGACATCAGCCAGACGCTGCGGCCGGCGCTTCCCGTCTGGCCTGGAGACACGCCCTTTTCGCTTCGGGCGCGCTGGTCGATCGACGCCGGTTCACCGGTCAATGTCGCCGGGTTCGAGACCACCGTCCATGCCGGCGCTCATGCCGATGCGCCGCTTCACTATCAGGACTGCGGCGCCAGCGTCGCGGAACTCGATCTGGACCCCTATCTCGGCGCCTGCCTGGTGGTGGATGCGCGATCGGCCGGCGTTCTGCTCAGCCGATCGTTCGTGACCGCCGCCGCCCTGGCGCCTCCACCTCGCGTCCTGTTCCGCACCTTCGAGCGCTTCCCCCACGATAGCTGGCCCGCATCATTCACAGCCGTCGACCCAGGCGCGATCGAGTATCTGGCGAGCCGGGGAGTCGTGCTGATCGGCATCGACTCACCCTCGCTCGACCCCGAGGATTCCAAGACCATGGAGGCGCACAAGGCTATCCTCGCGGCCGACATGCGCGTCCTTGAAGGTCTGGTGCTGGATGATGCGCCACCCGGCCTCTATGAATTGATCGCCTTGCCGCTGAAGCTTGCCGGGCTCGACGCCTCGCCGGTGCGGGCGGTTCTGAGGGATCTGGCGTGAGCGAAGTCGCGATCGAACAGGCGCGGGCCTGGGATGCGGCCGACCCACTGCGGGATTTTCGCGGACGCTTCGAACTTCCGCCTGGCGTGATCTATCTCGACGGAAATTCCCTCGGCGCGCTGCCCCGGGCGACGGGACCACGCGTTGCTTCGGCCATTTCCCATGAGTGGGGCGAGAGCCTGATCCGTGGCTGGAACGACGCGGGCTGGATCAGCGCTCCCGCGCGTGTGGGCGGCAAGATCGCTCGCCTGATCGGCGCCGCGGCGAACGAAGTAATCGTCGCGGATTCCACTTCGGTAAACCTTTTCAAGCTGTTGGCCGCGGCGGTCCGCGCTCGGCCCGGCCGCCGCGTCGTCCTGACCGAAGCGGGAAATTTTCCCACCGACCTCTATATCGCCCAGGGGATAGCGGCCTTCGTGGACGGCGTCGAAGTGCTCGCATTGCCCCGCGAAGACGTTTTGGACGCGATCAATGACGACGTCGCCGTCGCGATGCTTACTCACGTTCACTACAAGAGCGCGGCCCGTTGGGACATGGCCGGCGTCACCGAAAGGATCCATGCGGCGGGGGCTTTGGCGCTCTGGGACCTCAGTCACAGCGCTGGCGCGATCGTGGTCGACCTGCGCGGGTGCGCCGCCGATCTCGCGGTTGGTTGCGGCTACAAGTACCTGAA
>JANXTX010000336.1 GCA_025352165.1 Caulobacteraceae bacterium
CCAGGTAGAGGTACGGAAGTCCGATCATTCCGGCCTGGATGACATGATCCAGAATGATGAACGACCCCGGGCTCGCGCGCGACAGGTCGGGATCGAAGAAGCTGTAGACCAGTGACAGTCCGTCCGCGAGCTGATCGACCAAAGCGCACGCCGCCAGCGCGCCAGGTCCGCCGTCGCTGGAGGCCACGCGGTATTCGACCATATGCGTGCGGACCGTGGTGTCCTCGACCATTGCGACGTAGTCGGCCCAGGTCATGTCCGCCATGCCTCCGCCAGCGTGGCGCGAAAACAGGTAGCGACGTAGCAGGTCGAATTGCTCAACGGTGGCTTCGGCTTCGACGATGTGGCGCATCAGCCCCTCGCCACGTGCAAGTACGCGGCGTTCGGAACGCGAGAACAGATAGTCGTTGACAGGCAGCCGAGCCGAGACACACGCCGTGCAGTTCTCGCAGGCCGGGCGATAGGCGATCGTCTGGGAGCGGCGAAAGCCCCCGAGAGTCAGCGAGTCATTGACCGCGGCGCCATCAAGCATCGGCAGGTGAGCAAACACCTTCCGTTCCTGCCGCCCCGGAAGATATGGGCACGGCGAGGGCGCGGTCAGAAAGAATCGCAGCCGTCTTGTCGGAACGTGCTGGGTCACTTGACGAAATCACCCCTGGAAGCGCCTTTCTCCGGCTGATTAGGGGCCATGCCGCTGTTGCGCGCAAGACGGTTCTCGCCGCTGGAGAGCAAGTGATGAAAGTTGCCTTTGTTGGCCTGGGTGTAATGGGCTTTCCGATGGCGGGACACCTCGCCAAGGCCGGGCACGACATGCGGGTCTTCAATCGCTCGCCCGAAAAAGCCGCAGCTTGGGTTGTGGCGCATGGCGGCGATGCAGGTGATTCGCCGGGAGAAGTCGGGAGGGGAAGCGCACTGGTGGCGCTCTGCGTGGGCAACGACGACGACGTGCGCGGCGTCGTCGCGGAGCTCCTTGATGTGCTGGAGCCCGGCTCGGTGATCGTCGATCATACCACGACCTCGGCGAAGCTGGCGCGAGAGATGGCCGGGCAATGCGCGACCCGCAGGGTAGCCTTTGTCGACGCGCCGGTCTCCGGTGGCGAGGCCGGCGCCAAGTCGGGACAACTGGCGATCATGGTGGGCGGCGACCCGGCCGGAGTCGCGATCGCCGAACCGGTGATCGGCGCCTACGCCAAGTCGATCCGCTACATGGGGCCGGCGGGCTCTGGCCAGCTTACCAAAATGGTCAACCAGATCTGCATCGCCGGCGTGGTCCAGGGACTTGCAGAAGCGGTCGCCTTTGCAACGAACGCCGGGCTCGACCCGACGCAGGTCTATGAGGCGATTTCCAAGGGCGCGGCGCAGTCCTGGCAGATGGACAACCGCTGGGCGACGATGGCCAGGGGTGAATTCGAGTTCGGCTTCGCGGTCGACTGGATGCGCAAGGATCTCGGTCTCGTACTTGATGAAGCGCGATCGAACGGCTCGCGCGCCGAGGTCACCGCGCTCGTCGATCAGTTCTACGCGGAAGTGCAATCGATGGGCGGGCGTCGCTGGGATACGTCGAGCCTTGCCGCGCGGCTGATGCGAAAGGGGCAGACCTAAGCCCCCAACAATCTTGCCGCCCGCGGGGCGAAATAGGTGATGACCCCAGCGCATCCCGCGCGCTTGAAAGCTGTCAGGCTCTCCATCACCGCCCGTTCCTCATCGATCCAGCCATTCAGCCCGGCGGCGCGGATCATCGCGTACTCACCGGATACCTGGAACGCAAACGTCGGTACGGCGAAGGCTTCGACCACGCGTCGTACGATGTCGAGGTAGGGCAGGCCGGGTTTCACCATCACCATGTCGGCGCCCTCGGCGATATCGAGCGCCACTTCTCGTAGGGCCTCCTCCGTGTTGGCGGGGTCCATCTGATAGGTCTTCTTGTCGGGTGGATTCGCCAATCCACCCCCGCCCAACTTGCCCGAGCCAATCGCCTCGCGATACGGGCCGTAGAAGGCTGATGCATATTTGGCGGCGTAGGACATGATCATCACATCGGTATGTCCGTCAGCCTCCAGGGCCCGTCTCAAGACCCCTACGCGTCCGTCCATCATGTCGGACGGCGCGAGGATGTCGCATCCGGCGCGGGCCTGCATCAGGCCCTGCTCGACGAGGCGGTCAATCGTCGCATCATTATGGATCCGGCCGTTCTCGATGACGCCGTCGTGCCCGTGGTCGGTAAAGGGATCGAGCGCGACATCGCACATGATGCCGACCCCTGGTGCGGCGTCCTTCATGGCCTTGATGGCCCGCGCGATCACGCCGTCGGGATCGGCCGCCAGCGCACCGGCGGCATCCTTCCCCGCGCCATCGATATGGGGAAAAACAGCAATGGCTGGTATACCCAGCAACTCGGCCTCACGCGCCGCGCCGGCTGCCTCCTTTACCGACAGGCGCTCGACGCCCGGCATGGACGGCACAGCAATTCGGCCCTCGCCTTCATGGACAACCATGGCCCAGATCAGGTCGGAAGGCGTGAGCACCGATTCTCGGACCAGCCTGCGTGTCCAGTCAGCTTGCCGCAACCGGCGCAGGCGAAGGGCGGGGTAGGGGGCGAGCGGCGCTCGGCTCATATCAGGTCCTGAATGATTGGGTCGGGATGACGACGCGGTAAAGCTGGTCTATGGCTGCGTCATAACGGACAAATGGGAGAGAGCGAAATGAGACAGGTTGGCATTGCGGCCCTCGTCGCCGCCTTAAGCATCGCCGGCATGGTGTCGACGGCGCAGGCGATTCCCTCAATTGTCGCACAGGTGGTGGCTGATACCACTCGACCACAGGCGGATCGCGACCTCGACGCAGCTCGCAAGCCGGTCGAGTTGCTGGACTTCGTCGGCATCACGAAGGGACAGAAGATCGTCGACGTCTTTCCCGGACCCTACTTCGACCGGATGTTCGCGACAGCGGTCGGACCAACCGGAATAGTCTACATGTTCATCCCGACCGAGGCGGTGAAGGTGAAAGATGCGCCGGACCTGCCCAGCGGGACCAGGCCGTTTGTCGATCATCCAAACATCGTCGTGCAGCAGTCGCCGATCAATGCATTCAGTGTCCCCGAGCCCGTCGATGTAGTCTGGATCCGTCAGAACTATCATGACCTCTACGACCCGTTCATGGGTCCGGCCGACGTTCCGGCATTCAACAAGGCGGTATTCAAGGCGCTGAAGCCCGGCGGGCTCTTCATCGTGATTGACCATTCCGGGCCTGATGGCTCCGGACTTGCTTCCACCAACACCACGCACCGCATTGACGCGGCGGTGGTCAAGCGGGACATGGCGGCGGCCGGTTTTGTGTTCGAGGGCGAAAGCGATGCCTTGCGTAACCCGGCAGACCCCCGCACGGCCCTGGTGTTCGATAAATCCATCCGTGGTCACACCGACCAGTTCGTCTACAAGTTCAGGAAACCTCGCTAATATCATGAGCAAGATAGCATTTATCGGTCTCGGCAACATGGGCGCCGGCATGGCGGCAAACCTCGCCAAGTCCGGTCAGGACGTCACGGCCTTCGATCTGGCGACGGCGGCGCTCGCTCGCGCCGTCGACGCGGGTTGCAAGGCGGGGGGCTCGGCCGCCGAGACTGTAAAAGACGCCGACATCGTGATCACCATGCTGCCGGCCGGCGCGCACGTCCGATCTGTCTGGACAGGTGAGGTGATTCCTAACGCGCGACCGGGCGCTCTGCTGATTGATTGTTCGACGATCGACGTGGATAGCGCGCGCGCTGTCGCCAAAGCCGCGACCGATGCCGGCCTGCGGGCCGCCGACGCGCCGGTTTCTGGCGGCATCATGGCGGCTGACGCCGGAACGCTGGCCTTCATGGTCGGCTGCGAGGAAGGCGACTTTGCCGAGGTCGACGCGGCCCTGCGGCCAATGGCGCGCGTGGTGATTCATGCCGGAGCGGCTGGCGCCGGTCAGGCGGCGAAGATCTGCAACAATATGGTGCTGGGTGTCTCGATGCTCGGGATTTGCGAGGCCTTCGCGCTTGCGGAGAAGCTCGGCCTTGAGCCGGAACGATTCTTCGAGATCGCCAGCAAATCATCGGGTCAATGCTGGTCGCTGACCACATATTGCCCCTGGCCAGGCCCGGTGCCGACCGCCCCCTCGAACCGGAATTATGAAGGCGGGTTCCTCACCGCTCTGATGCTCAAGGATCTCAAATTGGCCCAGGAAGCCGCCGCGCGCAGTGGCGCGACGACCCCGATGGGCGCTCAGGCGGAGGCGCTCTACGCAATGTTCGATGGCCTGGGTTTCGGTCAAAAGGACTTTTCGGCCGTCCTGCAGCTGATGCGCGGCAAGCTGAGCGAACTTTAGGAACACTCCTTAGGTGACAGAATAGATTCATTTGTGTCAAAAACGGGCGTTCAGATCGCCAAGCGAGCTTACGAGAATGGATTATAAGACCGCCATACGGGATTCCGTGGAGCGCGTGAAAAGCGAGGGACGCTATCGCGTGTTCGCCGATCTGAAACGCCACCGGGGGAATTTTCCCTACGCCACATGGACCAGGCCTTCGGGCGAGGCCAATGATGTCATCGTCTGGTGCTCGAACGACTATCTGGGCCAGGGGCAAAATCCCGTCATTCTCGACGCCATGCATCGCGCGATCGATGAAGCCGGCTCAGGTTCGGGCGGAACCCGAAACATCTCTGGCACGACCCACTATCATGTCGAGCTGGAAGCGGAGCTGGCCGACCTGCATGGCAAGAAAGCGGCTCTGCTGTTCACGTCGGGCTACGTTTCCAACGAGGCGACCTTGGCGACCCTGCAGAAGATTCTGCCGGGCCTGATCATCTTCTCCGACGAGCTGAACCACGCCTCGATGATTGCGGGCATCCGCAACGGTGGTGGCCCGCGCAAAATTTTCCGACACAACGATCTGGCCCATCTCGAGCAGCTGCTGGCGGCCGCGCCGGCCGATGCTCCCAAGCTGGTGGCGTTCGAGAGCGTCTATTCAATGGACGGGGATATCGCGGATCTCGCCGCCACGGCTCGGCTGGCGAAGAAATATAACGCGATGACCTATCTGGATGAGGTCCACGCGGTAGGCCTCTATGGCAAGCGCGGGGGGGGCGTTTCGGAACGCGACGGCGTGGCTGATCAGATCGACATCATCGAAGGGACCCTGGGCAAGGCGTTCGGGGTCATGGGTGGCTACATCACCGCCGATTCGGATCTGGTGGACGCGATCCGTTCGCACGCTCCAGGGTTCATTTTTACGACCTCCTTGCCGCCTGTGCTGACCGCAGGCGCGATCGCGTCGATTCACTGGCTCAAGCAACACGATGAAGTCCGTGTCGCGCACCAGGAACGCGCCCGTGTTCTCAAGGCTCGAATGGCTGCGGCCGGTCTGCCGGTGATGCCTTCCGTCAGCCATATCGTCCCGGTCCTGGTGGGCGATCCGGTGCACTGCAAGCTGATCTCGGACATGTTGCTTGCCGACCACGGCATATATGTTCAGCCGATCAACTACCCGACAGTGCCCAAGGGGACAGAGCGGCTACGGTTCACTCCCACTCCCTTCCATACCGATGCCATGATGGATGATCTTGTCTCGGCGCTTGAGTCGCTGTGGGCGCGTTGCAACATCAAGCGCCTGGGCGGGATCGCAGCGTAACGCGGCGCCGCGCTTTCGGCGTCTGATTGAAAATCGGGGCCAACGCTCTTCCCGATAGCAAGCCGTGGTTGAATTAAGCCGCCCGCGAATGTGAGGCGGATTTTCCTCGTGGCCATTCTGCAACACGAGAATGGCATTACGTAGGGTCAGTGACCTGAGTAATGATCCTGACTTGACCGGCTGGTGCGCGGCACTAGCCTCAGGTCAAACACGGCAAAAGCCGCCAATCATGGGATGAGACGATGGCAATCCACTCAGTTGGACAAAGTATCGGCGTTTCGAACAGGGCGCTCTTGGCAATGGGCGTCGGCCTGGGCGCGCTGATGGGTTCACTTGGAGCACATGCCGCGGCCGCCGCGGCGCAGGCCCAGGCTCCTGGGACCGATGTGCAGGAAGTCATCGTTACCGCCCAAAAACGTGAGCAGCGCCTGCAGGATGTGCCGGTCGCGGTTACGGTCCTGAACAAGGTGCAGTTGCAGCAGGCCGGCGTGAAGAGCGTCAAGGATCTGACGTTGTTGACGCCGGGACTCAACGCAACGACCAACGGCGATGAGGCGACAACCACCGTGCGTATTCGAGGCATCGGCACGGTCGCCGATAACGCCGGTCTTGAGGATGCCGTGGGGATTTACATCGATGGAGTGTATCGGCCACGAAACGGCGTCTCTTTCAATAATCTTGGAGAACTGGCTGACGTTGAAGTCCTGAAGGGGCCGCAGGGCACGCTGTTCGGCAAGAACATCGTCGCCGGCGCCATCCTGATCACCACGGAGCGACCGTCCTTCACGTTCGGCGGTGAGGCCGAGGGGACCGCGCAAAACTACAGTGGCTGGAATGGCTCGGTATCCTTTACCGGTCCGCTGGTTGGTGATGTCCTCGCCGCGCGTGTCTACGTTGCAGGCACCACCCGAGGTGGATATGTGCCGGTCAACTCTCCGAACCCGCAGCCGGCGCAATACGATGACCACGTCTTCACTACCCGCGAACAGCTGTTGTTCAGGCCCAGCAATGACTTCAATATCAACCTCATCGCCGATTACACGAGGCGGGACGATCATTGCTGCGCTCCGGTCGACTACCAGAATGGCGCCATCCTTTCGCTGATCCCGCTTGGCCTGAACAATGCATTCCCCGGCTCGATCCCGAATCCGGCAACGCCGCGGAACAATACGGCCTATCTCAATGAGAGCCTTGTCGAACACATCCGCGAAGGCGGCGTCTCCGCGCAGGCCAACTGGACAACACCTTGGCTCAACAACGCCCAATTCACTTCGATCACCGCCTGGCGCCTGTGGAAGGACAATCCATATGGCGATAGCGACTACACATCGGCGGATCTTCTGGTGACTCCGTCGAGCGAGGAGCAAAAATTCCGGCAGTTCTCGGAGGAACTTCGCTACGGCGGCGTTGCCGGACCAGTGTCCTGGCAGGTCGGAGCGTTCTATAGCAATGAGGACCTTGGGTTCACCAACGCCCTCAATTTCGGCCCCGATCTCAATAAATATCTCAGTGCCGCTGGCGTATTCAATCCATTCGGGCCAGCATACATTACCGGCGAAGGTTCCCTTGATGTCTATGAACAACACGAACACAGCGAAGCGATCTATACGCAAGATGACATCAAGATTACAGACCACCTGATTTTTACAGGAGGAATTCGCTACACGTCGGAGCATAAATCTCTCAATACTCACTATTCCAACAACGATACCAGTGGCACATGCGCCTTCTATGAAAGTATCGTGCCGCCAAGCCTGTTGAATAAGGCCGCAATCGGTACGCCCTGTCTGTTGAACCCAGCTTTTCAGAATCTGACGACCTATCAGTCATTCACCCAGGGTTCGGTCACCGGAACCGCCAAGCTGTCGTATAAGTTCAATGACGAAAACATGGTCTACGCGTCTTACTCCCGCGGGAATCTGGTCGGCGGCTATAACCTCGCCGAAGTAACCACCGCCATCGGCGCGACTCCGAACGCATCCCTGGTTCCGGACCCGAATACCTTCTTCCCCGCGGAAGACGTCGACGCATGGGAAATCGGGGCCAAGTCGCAGTTGTTCAACCGGCGACTGCTGCTTACCGGAGCCCTGTTCTACCAGAGCTACAATAACTTCCAGCTCAACGCCTTCACCGGGACGGAATTCATCGAAAACACCATCCCGCAGGCCAGATCCGAAGGTGTCGAGTTCGACAGCTATTTCCGAGCGAGTCATTCCCTGACGCTGAATTTCGGCGCGACGTATGCCAACACCTATTACCCCAATAGCGCCGCCAATCAGGCCGCGCTGGGCACCGGCGCCAATCAGGCTACGGCGTTGTTCCGACTGCCGGGCAGTCGCCTTTCGTTCGCGCCGCTCTACAGCGTGGTCGGTGGTGTCTATTACAAGCATGATCTGATTGGCCCGCTGGTCTGGACCTTCTCGGCGGACGGCAAGTATACGTCGTCCTACAACACCGGTTCCGACCATGATCCGAACAAGCTCCAGAGCGGGTTTGCAATATTCAACGCGCGCCTGGGTATCGGCGCCGCTAATGGCAAATGGACGATGGAGGTTTGGGCCAACAACATCTTCAACAAGTTCTACCAGCAGGCCCGATTCGATGGCGTCATTCAGACGTTTAGCGCGCCGCAGCCCTCGTCGGACCCTGCCCTGAACAACTACTATGCGTTCCCGGGCGTGCCGCGGATGTACGGCGTGACATTGCGGGTCAAATACTAGTCTTCGGGCTGCCCGCGCCCGTCAGCCCTGGAGGCTGCACGGGCGCGAATCTGTTCACCTGAGATGGCTGCACGGGTCTCCCGCAGTACCCGGGCGACGATCGGATTTCCCTGCACCACACTCCAGTAGGTGGCAAGGCGAGGGTGTTTGCCAAGCGGACTTGGTCGGTCGAAGAGCCCCGGCGCCCATTCATATGCCAGCACTAGTTGCGGAACGATCGCACCATCGGCGTGCGACAGTGCGTTGCCCACCGCATAACCATCGTCGCCTATCCAGGGTTCAAGATAGCCGAGCGCGGTTTCGACCTGGGCCAGGGCGGTATCGATTCGCGCCAGATCCCATTGCTTGCGGCTGACCGCGGATGCGCCGAAGAGCGGAACCATGGCCATGACTAGATAGATGTCGCACAGGCGCGCCAGCAGTCGCGCACGCGCGCGGCCCCAGGCGTCCGCGGGACGCAGCGACGGTTCTGGGAAAGCATCCTCCAGATACTCACAGATGACTTCCGATTCAGGCAGCGCGCGGCCGTCATCCAGCACCAGGGCCGGCACGCGGCCGATCGGATTGATCAGCAGATAGTCACCCTTTTCCTCCGCCGAGGAATGAAAGCCCGGCGGCTCGACGATCTCTACTTCAATGCCCTTGGCGTAGAGCACAAGCCTTACGCGGGTGGGGAAGGGGGACGTGTAGGTCTGGTAGAGTTTCACGCCGAACTCCGTGGTCAGGTCGAGAGCACCATGCCCTGGCGCGCGAGAGCCGCGACCGTGGCCGTGCCGATCGCGCCCTGCTCGTCGTATACCCAGCATTCGCCGATCGCCACGCCGTCGGTGGCCTGATGGTTCACCACCTCGAAACCGACCCATTCTGTGGTCGGCAAGCGGTGCAGGTAAAGCGTCACATCTGTGTTGATATAGTTCAGTCTGCCTTCGCCCGAATTGGCATAGGGGCTCGCGAAGTCAGCTGCTAAGGCCACTCGCACGAAAGGTGTCAGGGCTTCGCCTCCGACCAGCTCGCGTGACTCGGCCATCCAGAGTTGGCGGGGCCCGTCACTGCCGAACGTGCCGGTGATCGGCCGAATCCGCCACATATCGCCGAGCGTCGCGCGCGGGTAATTGATGGAGATCGCTTCAGGAGCAGGTACGGTCCAGTTCGGTGGCGACCAGACCCTTCCTTCAGGTGGCGTTCCCCGCCGCAGCAACTGGCAGGTGGCCTTCGCCATGCTGACGCCGCCGCTGATGAACTCGGCCTCAATGACCTTGATGCGGTAGCCGTCGCGAATGACGCGCGTGGAGACTTCGACAGGGCTCAGGTCAGGGAGACGGTACATATCGACGGTCAGCCTCGCCGGCATGTAGTCGGGGCCGCCGTGGCGTTGCTCGATCACCGCGCCAAGCAGCCCGATCACAACCCGACCATGCAGTGAATTCGGATTCCACGGCCCGACGCCTGCCTGGGTAGGCTGATAGCCGCCGCCGTCGCGAATGAAAAAGGGCATATTGCTCATAGCGCTCTTGATGGCGGAATTTGCAACGATTGGCGAGGCTGTCTAACTGGCCCTGGGCCACAGGGCGCCTGCCGCGAGAAATCCGCCATGAGACTGGAAGCATTCGATGCCACCGCTCATTCCGAGACCTTGCTTGCTGTCGTGCTCGGTGCTGTCCTGGCAACGTTGAGTGGTCTCATCGCCACGCAGTTCGAGAGCCACCTTCGTCGTCGTGAGCGCGAACGTGATGCCGCCCTGCTATTTGGGGAGCTCCTTTCCACGCTTAAGATACTGATCGACAGATCGGAAGAAGCGCGGAGCCGGGGCGAACCGTTCGGCGCCATCACGATCCGCATGCTCCGCGCCGTCCGCCGTGAGCTCGACATCTACGATCGCAATCGCGAGGCACTCTACGACCTGAGGCGGGCCGAGCTTAGGCTGCGGATCCACGGTTCGATGGTGCGGATAGCCCTCGCGTTGGACGGTATTTTCGACAATCACGATGCGATAACCGCGGCGGGCAAACAGCAGGAGGCCCCCGAGATGATATCTATGCATGACGGCCGCGACCGCAGCTTTGGTTTCCTGCGCGATAACGCAGCCGACATCGATGACATCTTGGCCGCACTTTCAAAGCCTGCCAAGCAACCATTCACAATCGGACCGTGATGGTTGCTGTACAAAATATGTCATATACATCCTAGCGTGCTTAGAACGAATAGTTTATCTGCATTTTTACCAGAACAGGGGCGACAAGCTGCCCGGCGACATCAGAGACGCCTCCGCCGGGCGCGAAGTTGGAGTGCTGATAGAGTAGGATTTCTATATCGGTATAGACGTTAGTCTTCCGGCTCAACTTCAGCCGCACGCCCGCCGCGATCAGTAAACGCTCGTAGCCTGAGTTGGGTGGATCGGCGGTCAGGCCGCTGTCATGCGCCCGGGAGCTGTCCAGAAATTGCAATGTGGGCGCGATTTGGGTGAATGGCCCCGAGGGTCCCGGGTCGTAGGTCGGACCCACAACGCTATTCAGCTCGTTTCCTGGACGATAGCCGCCCTGCATGGACAGGGCGAGCTGGTACCGGGCCTGCACAAAATACGAGAGGTTCCTTGCCGCCATGACCTGGCCTGCGTGATAGGCCCCGAACATCAGATCGGCGCCGCCGGTTCCAGGCAGGCTGTCTCTATTGAACTCCGTGCCGCCGAGCGGTCCATTCGGCCCATGGTCGTCCCCGGTGGGGAGCTTCACGCCGAAGCTTATGCCGGTCGAGAGGTCGGTTGAAAGGTCGGTGTAGAGCCCGGTTAGCTGCAGATCGCCGATTGCCCTCAGGCGGCCGATTTAGATGGATCCGGCAGCTCCAAATACCGTTCCGTCATCAATAGAGGTCACCGCGCGATCATAGATGGGCAACTCGGCCATCGCCGTCCAATGGCGGTTGATCATATAATCCCCGCCAAATGTGAAGAAGCTGGTCTGCAACTGCTTGTCACTGTTGTCGGATGCCGGCCCGGAATGGCTCCCCTCCCAGTTCTGATTCTGGTCCATGTAGCTGTAGCGGAACCAGGCGGTGAATCCCGACCCCGCAACGTTGGGCACGAGGGCGCCGTCGCCGACATAAAACATGCCGCAACAGCGGGCGCAGGCAAGGGCCGGAGCGGGGAGCGAGGTGAACATTGCGAGGCTCACCAGCGCGACGGCTGGCGTATAGCGTTGAGCTCTGGGCATATCGAAAACTCCAATGGCCGGCCGCGCGCTTTGACGCGGGCGCTGAAAACGTGGCGCTGCACGGCGCGCCGACGATCTGGCTCAGAGGAGAGGGGCTGGAGGCGCCTGAGACGACGGCGGCGGCGCGGCGAGTCTGAGCCCGGGTGCGGCAAACGTGACAGTCTGATTGCTTATCCGGGCCGGTCGGATCGGTGTTGCGACCAGCGCCGGGGCGAGGGACGGCGAATTCGCCAGGCCGTGATCGGAGAAGACGCACGAGGCGGACTTGTGATGTCCCTACAACACAACGTCAGTCTGGACGACGGGGGGGGTTATCACCTGCATCGGGCGCTGGCCGGTGCAGACGACAACCGCGGCGTTTGCCGACGCGCCCGGCATGTAGTCCTGTGGATCGAAGACGTTCACAAGCATTGCCAACAGAACCAGCGTCAATCACAGCCCGCGCGCAACGTATCGATGTGTTCTGACCGGGTTCACGGTGGATAAATACGCGCTCGCGCCTTTGGCGGCCAGCAGGAAAGCGTCAGGGCGCAGGCATGATCCCGTGAAGTGCATGATTGTCAATCACGCCCGATAAACGAGCCGGCGAGTAGCTCTGATGATCGTTCCACCGGCCCCTTATCCGCCCCTGACTCCCCTCATCGGCGGCAATGGTCAGATTCGCGGTGATGTCTCCATCAACCTGGTTCCAGCGGATCGAACCGGTCACCGCCAGGTCCCTGGACCATCGCGCACCGTCGAGCATGAAGTTCACGATCCCTCCAGTTTGCACATAGCGCCATTTTCCACCGCGCAATCCGACATCGATCCCGGAATAGTTGATGTACCAGCGAGCAATAGCGTCGCTCGCCGTCTGCATCGCGGCGGACGCCAGTGAAAGCTCATGTGCGTTTGCCACATTGCCCACCGTCGGCGTCGCGGGGATCGCATCCGCCGTCAGAAGGGCGAAAAGCGGTGTCAGCCGCACCGGTTTGATCTCCACTGCACATGTGACATCTCCCATGTGCAGGCTGGCGGTAAACCGCCGCACGATATTCTTGGTACAGTTGTCTACGTCACCAAGCGCATCGACATGGAAACTGTTGGCGATGATCAGTTGCCTGGCATTTGGAAACTGACCGGCCACGACCGCGCCGTCGGCGGCGGGCGTCAACATATCGAGCTCGCCGTTGATCACCAGGGTCGGCGCGGTGGTGAAGCTGGCGCCGGTCGGTATCGGGTGTCCCGGTCGATAGGGAGGATGCGGGAAGGGCCACTCCAGACAAAGATCGAGGTAGCTGTAATCAATAGGTATGGCGGCGAACTCATCGATCGTCAGCGGTCCGTAGATCCCAGGGTCGTCGGCCCGTTTTTGGGCGATGGCGTCGTTGCGCTGCGACTGGCGCAGGGCTGGAGGCGCGGTCTGGTCGAAGATTGCCGGAGAATCCATGCAGACCGATGCGGCGAACAGCCCACGGCTGTAGGCGCTTGGCGAGCCCGCTGGCCCGTATTCCCCAGTCTCGTTTTCGGCGATCAGCCGCAACAGCGGCGCGGTATCGCCGCCTTTTGCCGATCTCGCCGCGGCGTCCAGGTCGCGGTAGGTTGGCAGGCCGAAACTCCCATACAGCGTCAGACCCAACGTCACGGGGTCGACGGTCACGCGGCGAGACTGGCCGTTCGCATCAGGAGCGTCCCCATTGATGGGGCTGTGGCGAAGCTCTTGCAGCAGCTCGGCAATACGACCGAGGGATGTGCCTGGCAGGGCAGCGCAATATGGCGCACGTTGGCATGCCAGATTGAAGCTGGCCCGCACCGCCTCGCCCGCATGGGGGTACCAGGGGCTTTCGCCGATGACAGGATAGGCCCCGTCCAGCACCATGCTCCGCAGCCGTTGTGGATAACGCGCGGCCAGCGTCTGGCCGAAAAAAGTCCCGTAGCTGTCGCCGTAGTAGTCGAATTTCCGCACTCCGAGCTTGTCCAGGACTGCGATCACGTCCTCGACGGCCAGGCCGGTGGCGTAATAGTCGGCCACCTCTCCAAGTGTATGTCCGCAGGCGCCGACGTTCTCGCTGGTCGGCAGGCGGGCATTCTGCAGCGGCAGGCAGTCTATCGCCCCCGAGTGTCCGGTTCCCCGTGCATCAACGACCACCAGGTCATGATCTCTGAGCAATGGCGCGTACAGTGCGCTGTATGACGAGAAGCTGCCGAGGCTCGATAGACCCGGACCACCCTCTTGAGCAACGATCGTGCCTTTCGCAGACCCCGGGCCCCAGTGGGTGTATCGAGCATAGGCGATTGAGAGGCTGCCTTGGATTGCGCCCGATGGATCGATCGGACGCATCAATTGACCACAGGTTATCCTCGCGCGACCGCATAGCCCCTGTTCGGCTGTCATTGCCTGCCGGGCAAGCGTTCGCGCCGGATCAGCCCTTGCCTGCGCCAGGCCAGCGACCAGAAGCACCGACAACAGGCTAAATCCAAACCATTTCATTGGGTTTCGCTCCGGTAAGCCTGTGACGCGCCATACTATCCTCACATGGCAGAAATGGTGATCGTTCGTCACAAAGAGCTCGCACAACTAAAATTTGCGTGATCTGGGTGTTTTGGGGTTGTCGATAAGGCCGGAAGGCGCCCAATCTGCAATCGCGAACCACCTTCGGGTTCGTTTCAGGGGGCGCATGGCTTCAGGCAGACCGACGTGGGTCACCATGCCCACAGCGTCCCGGGCGCTGACGCCCCAGATCATGCAAAAGGGAGAGCCGGCGAATGTTATTCGACCGCCTAGTTAGTTTGCGTCCACTAACGGCTGTTCTCTACGGTGGGCGAGGGCGTGGCACAATCGTGGATTGACTGATCGTATCCGTCTCGGTTGTGGTTATGGGCGCTGTGCGTCGGGCGGCCGTGGAAGGGCGCGTCGGTGGGGCCGGAGCGAGGCTCGCGCCGGCGGACAAGGCTGGGAGCGAGAGGCTCTCAGGTTGGTCTGAGCTGGCTGAAGAGGGCCAGATTGTAGGCGACGACCGAGGACCAGACATAGGCTTTGAAGTGGTCCAGTCCCCGCCATGTGCAGCGCCCCAGGCCATAGGCTCGCTTGAGGCACGAGATGCCCGCCTCGATGCCGGCGCGGAAGTTCCTCAGCTTACGATAAACCCAGCGGCTCCTGACCATGTCCTCGACGCGAAGGCCGACCTTCTTGTGGAAGGCCATGTCGTGGACGCCGCGGGCCTTGGCTTCATCGAGGTTGCGGCCGCTGGCGTAGCCCCCGTCGGCGGCGGCCTGGCGGGGCGCTTTGCCAAAGAAGGTGATGTGACGCTCGAGCATGGGCAGGAAGCGCTCGCTGTCCGCCGGATTGCCGGCTTCGACCACCAGATCGAGGACCAGGCCGCTGCGGCCGGCGACCAGATTGAGCTTGTGGCCGTACTGAGTGTCCCGGCCGCCCTTGACGATGATGTCGGCATGCGGCTCGAACAGGCTGACGATCTTTTCGCGCGCGGGAACGCTCTGGCCGTCGAACACGCGACGCACGGTCTGGTCGACGATCTTTTCGATGAGCGGGCGATAGTGGGCGAGCGTCACTCGCCACGCCTCGCTCATCGGGCTCACCGCCAGTTCGAGCCGCTTGGCCGCTTCATCGACCTGGGCCAGCATCGCGCGGGTGATCTTGACCAGTTCCCGGTAATGTTGAACCCGCCCGGGCCGCCCGCGCGTGTAGCGGATGGCGAAGGCCCGCCTCTTGGCCGCGCGCCCACGATTGCGCCAGACGAGCCTGGGGCCACGGACCAACCCCTCGGCGCTCTTCAGCATCCGGCTCATGACCCGGACCGCGTCCCACAAAAGGCTGCTGTCGCTCGGCGCGTGCATGAGCGCGCCGGTCACGGTGCTGTCGATCCGGATGACCTCGCCGCTCTCGACCTTCTCGGAACTGGCGCTCGCCAGCACGCTGCGATTGATCGCTTCCCAGGTCTGGGCCGCGATCGCGCTGATCGTCTTGTGCAGCACCGACTTCTTCGGGGTCCAGGACAACGCCAGCCGCGCAAAGGCCCGGAACGAGGCAGAGTCCTCAAGATGGAACGCCAGTTCCTCGTAGCTCAACTGCCGATGCTGCTTGAGGAGCGCGCATCGCAGAGCCGAGTCCGCCGACAAGCCATGGCGGCCCGTATCCTTGACGACACGCCCACGCAGGTCTCCGGCCGCCAGAGCGATCAGTTCAGGGTGCTCGTCCAGCCATCTGGACATCGCTTTGAGTTCACGCCCGATCTCGTGCTCGGCGAACAGATCGAATAGACTGGCTTGGATGGTGCGTTCCTGACGCATCGTCGGCTCCGGCGACTACGGGTTTGTGTTTAGAATCAGTAGCTTGATCCAAACACTACCCGCGGCCGCCGGGCTTAGCACGCGCAAAATCGGCGAATGTTCGAATATTTTCAATCACTTGCATTTGTGGACGCGAACTAGTTAAGACTACATGCGGGCTTGCCGCCGCATTTTCGCTAATCGGGTTCGGTGCTGTTCAGGCTGCGACCGATGCCTCGGCCAAAGCTCCAAGCGTCTCAAAGCCCGTGCCGATGTTCCTTCGCGGCCGAAGCGACAATCCCGACATCCGGACAACCCCCGGCGCCGGCCTGCCGCTGTGGACCTATTCCTGGACCTACAACGGCGGCAGCTACAACGGACAGATGGTCGGCGCCGTGCCTTCAACGGGGACATCGACAACGGTCCCTGTCAGGGCTGTGCAACGCTAACGAAAATGTGATCGGCTTTGGGGTGTGCGGGTCGATTTTGCCGATTCCCCTGAGGATTCTTGTCTGAATCTATGCCGGGCAACCGATTCGAAGGGTTGCCCCGATGCCTAGTGTCTATTCCGATAAATTAGAGATGGTATTTTTGATTTGGCTGCCGCGCACCTCGCGCTTGCGCCAGATGAAGGGGTGGGCGGTTTCATGCCATGCCTCACAGAATTCGTCGATGGCCTTGGCGAGCTCGTCGGTG
>JANXTX010000350.1 GCA_025352165.1 Caulobacteraceae bacterium
CCCCCCCCCCCCCCCCCATTCGACCAACATGTCCGGCGGCGCCGACGCCATGCCTAATTGGAATCACGTTGGCAACGCCGTGGCATACGGGCGTACACCCGTTACGAGCCACGAGCTGGGGCACAATCAGTACGGTGTCCACGGCGCTCAAGTTTCAGCAATTGATGTCATGTCGTCGAAATAGGAAAAAATAATTGGCAAAGACGTGGCCGCGCTGTTAGCCACCCCACCTCCAAGGATGAGACCCATGTTTTCGGCAAGAACCCAGATGCCCGCCGCCAATCGCCCAGACCTTCAGGTCGAGGGCGCGAAGGCGCGCGCGTGGAGGGGGTAGCCGCGGGGATCTGAAGTCTCTGGTGCAACCAAGAACCCCTCCCGGCCCGGCCTGGAGGGGTTCTTCGTTTTGGGGAGTCCGTCCACACCGAGCCCGGGAGGTTCACAAGGAAAGGACGGCCCGATGAGCGGGTTTGAAGTGTTTGAGAGTTCACGCGCGCCGATCAAGGCGTGGACGCGGGGCGTACCGATCGAGGACGCCGCGATGGCGCAGCTGCGCAATGTCGCCAGCCTGCCGTACATTCACCGGCATATCGCGGTGATGCCCGACGTGCACTGGGGAATGGGCGCGACGGTCGGCTCGGTGATCCCGACCATCGGTGCGATCATCCCGGCCGCCGTGGGTGTGGATATCGGCTGCGGCATGATGGCGGTGCGCACATCGCTGCGGGCGGAGCACCTGCCGGACAACCTGCATGGGGTACGCAGCGCGATCGAGGCTGCCGTGCCGCACGGGCGGACCGACAACGGCGGGCGCAACGACGTCGGCGCCTGGGCCGATGAGCCGCCAGTCTCGGCGAAGGCGCGGTGGGCGGAACTCGAGACGGGGTTCAACGCGGTAATCGAGAAGCACCCGAAGGCGACGCATGCGCGCGGACTGGGGCACCTCGGAACGCTGGGGACCGGAAACCACTTCATCGAGCTCTGCCTCGATGAGGTGGGCGACGTATGGGTGATGCTGCACTCGGGCTCGCGCGGGGTGGGAAATCGGTTTGGGACCTACTTCATCGAGCGGGCCAAGCACGAGATGCGGCGGTGGTTCATCAACCTGCCGGATCAGGATCTGGCTTATTTTCCGGAGGGCTCGGAGGGCTTCGGCGACTATTTCAAGGCGGTCAGCTGGGCCCAGAAGTATGCGCGGGCCAACCGGGAAGTGATGATGGAGGAGGTGCTGACCGTGCTGCGGCCGATCTTCCCCGATCTGACGGTCACGGTAGAAGCGGTGAACTGCCACCACAACTACGTGACCCAGGAGCATCACTTCGGCAAGGACGTCTACCTGACCCGTAAGGGTGCAGTGCGGGCGGGTGCAGGAGAGCTGGGGATCATCCCGGGATCGATGGGCGCAAAGTCGTTCATCGTACGGGGAAAGGGAAACCCGGACTCCTTCTGCACCTGCTCGCACGGCGCCGGACGGGTGATGAGCCGTAACGAAGCCAAGCGGCGGTTCACAATCGAGGACCACGTGAAGGCCACGCAGGGCGTCGAGTGCCGCAAGGACGCCGAGGTGATCGACGAAACGCCGATGGCCTACAAGGACATCGACGCCGTGATGGCCGCGCAGGCCGACCTGGTGGATATCGTCCACACGCTGCGACAGGTCGTATGCGTCAAGGGCTGATCCGCGAGGCTCGGTCCGGAAAAGAGGACCCGCCTGCCGGTCGGCGGGCGGGCCCTCTACGCGTGCAGTTCATTTGTAGCCGCAACCGACGCCGCAGCCCGACGGCGGAACGCATATTCAGTGGACGGACCGACCTGGAAGTCGCCTCGGCGGGGCTGGCGCCGGACGCGGAAGAGGTGGTGACGCCTGAGACGCTGGAGTGGGCGGAGGCGCGGCCGGCGAGGTTTTGGGCGAATCCGCTCCCGGGTGCGTGGCCAAAGCCGCCGCCGCGGCCATCATGAACGACACAAAGACCATCAGATCCTCCCCCTTGCGCGAGCAGCGCGAAACCGAATCGGAGTCATTTGGGTTGCGGCGAGTTCTGAATTCCGGCTCTCACGCAAGTGACGCGATCCGTTCGATCTCTTGCGGACCAGTCAATCACTCCGACCGCACTACCGCGGATTTTGCGCAGGCGCCGCCGGTGCGGCCTTGACCGCCGGCGCTGGGGCCGGAGGCGCAGCGCCTTGAGCCGAGGCACCAACACCCGCCGAGCCGATTTTTCGTCCAGAATCGGTCACAGAGACCAGCAAATTGTCCTCGGAATAGCAGAATAAAACAACATGAGCGTTACTCTTGGTTAACGCCTCGCCAGGTGTTGCTACAACTTCAAACAAGCCTAGCGTAAATACATCGGCGGCGGCCTCCCCGACGATGATTGCCCCTTTTCCAGTTTTGCTCGTTCCCTTTGTATACAATCTATAGACATCACAATTCTTGTCGCTGTCTTTTTCTGACATTTGGGGAGCCCCCAAAACGGAGATTACATCCAGATGCTTCTGGCCGGGCGAAAATCTCTTCAGATTTACAGCTGACGGCCGATTTGCCTCCATAACGGTTGAGCACCCACCCATGCTCACGAGCATCGCCACGGCGACTATTCTGCTGGATATCATATTACCCCCTAAATGGTTCGCCTACCGACTGTCAGCATATGGGTTGTAGCAAATGGCCATAGCGTCTGCATCGAACCCGCGCGGCGGATCGCATTGCCAATCGTTGCTCCTGACCGATCGCCACCATGGAATCCGGTGAGAATGACGATGCCCCTCGCCAGCCCACCGCAAATCCAGACGGGATATGCTCGGCATGACTGCCGTAGGACAGTATCCGCCAGCCAGAAACTAGTCCATCGGAAAAGGCGACCTAAATTCAATCTAGTCTCATCCGGCCGGCACGCGTTCTCGCAGGCGCGGTCGAGCAGCGGAAATGGGCGGCGGGACGGCGTCCGATCGGTCACCAACACCCGATGTCTAGGGAGCCCCCCCCGAATTGACACGAGTGCTATCGCTGGAGAATGCGATTTGACGTCCGGCGAGTTCGACGGTCCTATGCGACGGAGAGATCAAAAGAGCCTTAGGGGAACGACATGCTGACACGGGCGCCGACGGCGGTGGTGCGGGACTGGCATTCCGACAGCCGACATTGGGACCGATACGAGCCGCGGGAGGGCGATATTGTCATCGGCACCGCGGCGAAGGTGGGCACCACCTGGACCAGCCAGATCGTCAATCTGCTGGTGTTCCAGTCACCCGAACCCCGGACCATCGGCCTGGTGTCGCCCTGGCTCGACGCGAGGATTTTCGCGCCCCTCGACATGATGCTTGCCGATCTGGGGGCTCAGACCCACCGCCGGTTCATCAAGACTCACCTGCGCATGGATGCGGTGCCGATCTACGATGAGGTGAAGTATCTCCACACGGCGCGTGACGGTCGTGACGCGGCCATGTCCTACATGAACCACCTCAACAGCCATACAGAGGGGGCATGGGCGCGGTTCGACGAAATCGGCGCGGCGGATCCTGCGCTGGGCGGCCCCATGCCACGCGCACCCGGCACGCCGCGTGAATTCTTTCACTATTGGCTGGACGCGCCGGGAGAACATACGGCAAGCGGCTTCATCGAACTCGAACGTAGCTACTGGGCACAGCGCAAGGCCCCCAACGTGCTGCTTGTCCACTACAACGATCTGAAGGCCGATCTGGACGGAGAGATGCGGCGGATCTCTTCATTCCTGGATATTCCGATCAACGAGGATATCTGGCCATCACTCGTAGAGGCCGCGACCTTCGACGCCATGAAGCGCGACGGCGACGTGGTGCTAGCCGGATACGAGTTCGGGTTTGAGGGCGGCCATCGGAGTTTCCTTCACAAGGCAACCAATGGGCGCTGGCAAGGCGTAGTGGACAATGACGATCTCGCGCGCTGGCGCGAAAAGCTCGAGTCGGCGCTCTCGCCCAAACTGATTGCCTGGCTGGAAGGCGGTCGCGCTGTCGCCGGCGATCCGAGGGATGCAATAGACTGATCCAGCGGCCCAGCCGCGGCGGTTAGGATCTGCTCCACATCAAGCCCTGGGCCAGGGAATCTGCTAGAAGCCGCTTCGTGAGTATTTTCGGGATCGACCGGGAGGCTGGAGTCTCCCCGCTCAGAGTGGAGACATGACGCCAACGATCCGCGTGCTGGTCGTTGAGGACGAGCCGTTGACGCGCCGGGCCCTGACCCTCGCGCTGGCTGCGGCCGGCTTTGAGGTGGCGGAGGCGGGCGATGCCGCCGCATGCCGTGCGATCCTTCGGGAACGCCCGACCGACGTCGTGGTGCTCGACCTCGGGCTGCCCGACCAGGACGGCATCGATCTGGCGGCGGACATGCGCAAGCAGGGGGATGTCGGCCTGATTGTGGTGACGCGCCGCGCGTCACCGGATTCCCGCATCGAAGCGCTCGACGTCGGGGCTGACGACTATCTGGTCAAGCCGGTGCATTTCGGAGAGCTTGCCGCGCGAATCCGCAGCGTGATGCGCAGGCGCAAGGCGCCGGGACGACAGACATTGCGGATCGGACGCTGGATCGTCGACCTGGATGCCCGGTCCGTGCTCGACGGCGCGGCGACAGCTGGTCTGACCCGGGGCGAGTTCGACATTCTCGCACGCCTGATCGCCGCCGACGGCGGCATCGTCAGCCGCGAGGAACTACTGACCACGATCAGCCGACGGCCGCACGACGCGGACCTGCGCTCAGTCGACGTGCTGGTAAGCCGGATTCGCCGCAAACTGGGTCACGCCTGCGAAAACGACCCGATCACTACGGTCCCCGGCTTCGGCTATCAGCTGAACGCATTGTCGAGGGAATTCTAGGAGGGATCCTTCAGCGCCCCGCCAGCCAGTTTTAGCGCCTCCATCGCCTGAACCAGGGCAGGGTCGTCGTCGCGAGCGGCACGCTCCACGGCGTCTGCCCTGGCCGCGATGTCCGGCCAGCCGAATTGCGCGGCCAGACCGGCGATACGGTGGGCGTCCGGGGCAAGCCCGGGGGGTGAAGTATCGGCGGGCGGCGCAAGAGCATCGATCCTGGCTGACAGGTCGGCCCTTGCCTCGTCCCGCAAGTTGCTCAACGCGTCCTCCAGTGAAGGCGCCGGAGGATCGGGACTTTCGGAAGGACAGAACCGCGCCACTGCCCGCGCGAGTTCCTCGGCGGACACAGGTTTTCGCAGTACACCCGCCGCGCCGGCGCGAGTCGCACGATCTCCGATATCTGCCTCGCCCGAAGCGGTCAGCAGGATTACCGGCGGCGCGGCGCCCCAGCCACCGGGGCTGTCGCCGATCTGTTGCAGGACTTGCAGGCCACTAAGGCCCGGCATGCCGAGATCGAGGATGGCGAGATCGAAATCGAGCGCGCTGATCAGGGCGGCGGCTTCCAGCCCGTCATCGGCCTCGGTCACCTCGTGACCCTGCGACTGGAGGATGGCCGACAGAACCCGCCGAACCAGAGGCACGTCCTCGGCCAGCAAAATCCGCACCCCCGTGCGTGCCGAGAGCACAGCATCGGGCGCCGTCACCGCCACGCTCTCTAGCGGAAAAGTGAAGCTGAAGCGCGCGCCGCCGTCTGGACGGTTTTCGGCCGCCAGCGATCCAGCCAGCCGCAATGCGATGCGCCGCGAAAGGGCGAGCCCCAGGCCCAGCCCTTGTCCATCGCCGGCGCGGGCTCCTCGCTCAAAGGGCTCGAACAGATGCAGCATGTCTGCCGCGGTGAAGCCTGGACCTCGATCCTCCACAGTGATGAGCACTTGCTCGTCAGCAACCGACACGTTCACCGAGACCGGGCCGCCACGCCCGTATTTCGCGGCATTCGAAAGCAGGTTTCGAAGCACCTGACGCACGCGCGGTCCGTCCGTTTCGACGACCGCTGGAAGTTCCGGCTCAATCGTCAGCTCGACCGTCGAGCCGTGTTCGCGGGCGAACGAGGCGGCGACTTCGCATTCGGACCGCACCAGATCAAGGATCCGCGTCGGGCTCTTCTCCAACGGAGCGTCACCACTGGAAAGGGCGCCGAAGTCGGTGAGGTCGTTGACCACCGTTTTGAGGCTGGAGAACACGTCACGGATCGACGACAGATCAAGTTGTTCGGGCTCGGCCGCGGCTAGGTCGAGCAGTCCCTGCATGCCCTGCAACGGTGTTCGCAGCTCATGGGCGACATCAGCGAGAAAGCGCGCGCGTGCCCGGGCTGTACGTTCGGCCACAAGGGCGTGGGTCTCAGCTTCCGCCACCCTGTCAGCGAGGGGCCCAGCGATTTCCGTTTCAGAACCGGTCTGGGGAGTCGCCCGGTCGAACTTTACGGCTGCACCCCAGTCAGCCCAGATATCTCGCGCCCGGCGGTCATAGTGTTCGGCCAATGCGCCATTGCCGAACGTACGGGCCGCATGGGCGGCGCACTCACAGGCGACTCCTGCCTCAAGCCGCGACCAGCCGGCGTTGGCCGTCTCGACTGCCTCGGCGAAAGCAGCAAGACAGGCGGCCCGTCTACCGCGGCCGCGCAGGGCCTCAGCGCACAGGATCAGCAGCTTGACGCGGTTATCCGCCGGATTCAGTCGTGCGGCGCGCCGCAGATAGGCCGTGTCGCGACGGACGATGCGCTCGCCGCACCTCAAGCGGGCGAGACCATCGTGAAAGCGCCAGTCGGCGCCGCGCGGGTGGCTGTCGAGGTTCCGCCGGAACTGCGGCGTGCGCTCGACGGTGGAGCGGATGTAACCCCAGTCACCATGCAGGCTGGCCAATTCAATGATCAGCAACGGATTGCCGTGATGCACATTGCGCGCCCATGCCGGTGCGTCATCTGGCGCGCGGAACTCATCGGCGACCGGAGCGGCGACCTCAAGTCCAAGCAGATGGTCCACGACGCCAGCGGTAGCGGAGACAAACTGCTGCACGTCCGCATCGCCGAGTCTGGCGAGTTCGACCCTGGCCTGCGAAATTTCAGTGCGCAGGTCGGCAAGTGACGACGCCGTGCGCCAGCCGATCATAACCCAGTTGCGGATCGCGACGGCGGCCTGGATCAAATCTCCCTCGGCTAGCGCCAGCTCTCTGATTGTTCGGCAGTATTGCCGCAAGGAGCCCTGTGGTCGCCGCCAGATCACGCCCCAGTAGAGCGCGCGGTAAAGGGTCGAGGCGTGCGCGTAGCCGCGATAGTCCGGCGCCCCGGCAACCTCGAAGGCGATCTCGCCAAGCCGGGCGGCTTCCTCGAACTCACCGCGCATCGCGCAGAGGAAGACATCATTCGCGAGCAGAAAGGGTGAATGCCGGGTAGCCGGGGATGCCCGCTCGACACCGTTCAACGCAAGCAACGCCGCCATGAACGGGCTCCGTTCGAACGCCAGCGTACCGGCGGCGTTGCCGATCTTGGTCAGCGGATCAACGGCCACCGGAGAAGCGATCCCGCTTTTTCGGTGGCTCATGAACATATGGCGCAACTTCCAGCGCGCGAGCGGCGCGAGCAGTCGCAAAGGCGTGGCCACCTTCGGCAGGGTCACGCCAAACCGCGCGAGGCCGGACCGGCTGAGTTCCCAGGCCAGTTCCTTTTCACCGACCAGCCGGAACGCGGCGACCGCCAGTTCGTAGTCGTCGCCCATTTCCGCTTGCGTCGCCGGTCGATCAAGCAGGCAATCGATGCGCTCGATGACAGCCTCCGCATCGTTGCGATCAGCGGCGGCCAGAATAGCCTCGCGCGCCAGCAGTCTGTCGGAGACGCCGGCGCCCGGCCCATGTTCGACGCGGAGAAGCCATCCGGAATCGGCGAATCGCGAGGCAGCGTCGATGTCCATGGCTGCCCGCGACGCGCTTGCGCCGCTCGCAAAGCGGTCACGCCAGATCGCCGGAATCGTGCGGTCAACGCCCGCATAGTGACGCAGACGGAGCGGCAATCGCCAGTCATGGTCCTCAGCGTCTTGCGCAGTCGCCAGACGATCAGCCATCTCGCCCGCCAAGGTCCGCAGGTCCTGCAATCCAAGGTTCTGGACCGCTGCGCGAAGCCGGTCATGGCGGAAGCGGACGATCGATTCCCGCTGCTCGAGAATTCCCAGGGAAGCGACCGTGGCAATCGCCGCCGCAAGCCGCTGGCCGGAATAGTCGAGCGCGATCGCCAGTTCGGACACCGGCGCTGAATCGCCGAACAGAGCCGCCGCGGAGGCCAACGACCGGGCGTCTGACGACGAAGACTCCAGGCCCTTGACCAGGGTGCGGGCCAGATCGTCCCGACCGATGATCGCAGCCCTGGCGGCATCGATCCGCCAATCGCCGTCATGCCGCTGGAAGGCCCCGACATCAGCCAATGCCCGAGCTGCGGCCAGGAGATCGAATGGCAGATTGGGGCCTGCGTCGCCGAACCATTGGTAAAGAGCGTCCCCCGCATCGCCCAGCACAGTCCGCAAGAGCTCTCGCCGCTCGGCGGGCGCCAATACTCCGACGTCTACGCGGCGAACCTTGCCTTCATCCGCGAAATCCACCGGGGGAAGATCATCCCGCTCCGACAGCAACAGCGTGAGGTTGGCTTCGCTTTCCGAAGCAAGGAATTGCAGCATGAAGCGGGCTTCGTCTCCGCCTCGCCGCCAATCGTCGATGAACAGCACGATCGGAATCTCGAACCCGCCCAGCCAGCGAACCAGCCTGAGGGTTGCGTCGACGATTCGCGCCGCGCCCTGCCGCCGGCCAATCAGCCCTTGCGCGGACTCGGCGGCAAAGGATCCGCCCGGCCTAAAACCGGCTGCGGCGAGGACCGCGAGCGCGGGACCCAGCGCTTCCGCCATACCTGACATCACCGGCTCGGGATCATGCATCCGATCGAGCGCGGCGCTCACTGCGAGCGAAAGCGCGCGCAGAATTGGCGCGTAGGGCGAGTCCACGGACCCTTCCGCAAACTTGGCTTCCCCGGACAATGCCGACGGCGACGGCAATAACCGCATGGCCACTTCGACCAGCGTGGTCTTACCGGAACCCGCCGGCCCGCGAAGAACCACAATGCGGCAAGCCGGATCAGCGATCGCCGCGCTAAGATCGGCGATCGCATCATCACGCCCGAGAAACACCGAACGCCATGGCGCGCCCGGCTCCGTGCCTGTTGAGACGGTCTGCGTGGCGCCCATCCCGATCTTGTCGTCCTCAATTGGCTCGGGGCCCACGGCGGGGCCCGCCCGTTAACATCCTGTCTATGGCCCGATTGCAAGGCGCGTGCCTAGCGTCCAGCACCGCCGTTGGCGCACGTAGAGATCAAAGGACAGACGATGGCATCGATCCACTGGACACTGGATGGCAACGGAGACTTCTCCAACCTCGCCGATTGGAACAATGGCAAGGGTCCGGTTCCCGGCGCGAAGGACGACGCTATCCTCGATGCGGCGGGGGCCACGGCCTACACCGTAACCGCGTCGACCAGTGAGGCGGTCCACAGTATCCAGACCGCGGCAACCGCGACGCTCTCGATCACGGCTGGAACGTTTACGGCCAGCGCCGGCACAGGAACCGGAGGCAACGCCGGAACGATCATGGTCGGCGACGGCACGACCTTTTCAATCGGCGGATCGTTCTTGAACAACGGCGCCTTGGCGGTCGACAGCGCCGGCTCCGGCAATCCCACCACGCTCGCGATTGCCACGAACACGACCCTGAGCGGGTCGGGCGCACTCACGATGACGGACTTCATTTACAACCAGATCATTGGCGGCGCCTCTGCCGCCAAGCTGACCAACGCCGGCAACACCATTTCT
>JANXTX010000353.1 GCA_025352165.1 Caulobacteraceae bacterium
CCAGGGTGCGGCGCTTGAGTTCCTGGTTCAGCCGGTCGAGCATGTTGGTGGATTTCATGTGCTTATGGTGCGCCCGCGGCAGCCGGTAGTAGGTCAGCGCCTCCTCGACGTTCTCCTCGACGAATTCCGAGCGATCGTCTCTGCGGCCCCGCTCGACCAGGCCGTTGCGCTAGCCGCCGTCTAGGGCCCCCATTGCATAGCGCCACTACGACGGCCAGAAATGCCGTCGAAATAGGAGCCGCCATATAGGTACCACTCCAGACCGTTCAGATGCGCGACAGCTGAATCAGGGGTCATGGCCTTGGCGTAGTTTGCACCGATAAGACCGCGAGCCCAGCGCCCGGACCGACTGAACGCCTCATATTCGACCAGATAGCAAAGCCACGTCCGGCCGCACGTCCGGCATAGGTTGAGCGTGACTTCGGCGAACCGACCCTGAGACTCGTCGCAGCCGACTTCCTGGATCTCAAATTCAGTGAAGCTGGTGCCGCCCTGTTCACAGACGCAGCCACTCATCTGCGGGAGCGGTTTGGTGGCGTCAGTCATCGATGTACACGTAGGGCTCTTCCAGGGGCGACAGCATGTCGCGGCCCGTAACGCCCGCAGAGACCAGGCGCGCTCTGAGAGCATCAACAGCCGCGCGCGGAAAGAGCCGAGAATAGCGAAGGGCGATGGCCTCGCAGGTTGGTTCCGGCAGGACTCGTTCCGTCGGCGTGCGGAAGCCCTCCGTCTCTTGCTTCGCCACCGCCCAATCCTTCAGGGTTTCGACCACCCCCACGCGCTTGATCTTCTGGCGCGTGCGGGCAAGCTGCGTGGTCTTGCCGCGCTCCTCCTTCAGCACGTGCTCGAAGGCAAAGATGGTCTGCCTCATATCGTGCTCAATCCAACCCGGCCTCTGCGATGGCGAAACCAGCACCAGTTGGCGAAAGGCGGCTTGCGCGACCGTTTCTTCGCCCCGGTTTTGGCGTTCGCAAGGAGCGGCTTCAGCTGCGCGGGGCCCTCGCCCCGGGCGATGAACGCCACGATATTTTCGGTTCCGGCCGTCCATATTCCCCCTTTCTTAGGCTGCGCTCATATCACACTCGTACGCCCATCATGCGCTAAGTTCGTTCGCGACGTGCACATCGAGCCTCACGCGGCGGACTGACCGTGCCGCTCATATGGCGACGGAGCCAAGGCTTCGGCGCCTGATTCGCCACACCCACAACGTCCTTGGTTTAGCCCTTTGTCAGGGTATGGTGGGCAGTCTGCGCCCGTAGATGATGCGCCCGATTTCCACCCCCCAGCGATCCCTAGTTCGCCCGCTTTTGGCGCCGTTATGCCGGCGATCGGCGCGGACACCGATCGCGACGCCGACGAGCGCTTCCTCGAGTTCTTCGCCATCACTATCCGCATCGCCAACACCTGCCCGGCGTACATGAAAGCCGAGGCCGACTTCCTCCTTTTCGAGGCGGTCGCGCAACTTGGCTCGCTCGCCGAGGTCTATCAATCCACGACTTGGCCTACGTCGAGGCGCTCGGCCACCGGTGCGCGCCGCAGACGGTCCGCGCTCACCCCAATCCTCCCGGCCGCTTTGCGGCCGGACATCCCGGCGCGATCGCGGCGAGAACCCTTTCACTCAGATCCTGTGAGAGGGCTTTCACCTGCTCTGTGGTCAGGAGCGCCAGTGAGCCAAACGCGGGTACCTGCGTGAATTGGGCTGGAAATTTGCAACTTGATGGAGCGATCCACTCCGCTGGCCGGGACACCAGCCCGTCGAATTTCTCCATTCAGACCCCCCTCAAAATCAATTTAACCCGAAGGAAAATCGCCCCGGGCGCAAAAACGGTATATCCTGACTGCGGCAATATCTTCGTCGACGTTCCTAGCATAAAGGTCCAGGCCTATTTCGCAGCCCTCGTCGTAAGACTACGCTCACGTATCGATGCGGCGCGCTTGGAGCGGATCGTAAATATCCGCTTGGCGTGTAACTTGGCCCCAGTCAACGGCACGGTGCGCCGCGGTTGCTCGTGCCGGACCCGAAGGTCGCGGTCATCAAGGCCTGCTTCTACGATCCCTAGGTCAACCGCACCTACGGTGAGATGGCGGCGCACTACTACACCCCCCTGCTGCCGGCCCGCCCGCGCAAGCCGCGCGACAAGGCCAAGGTCGAGGCCGCTGTCCGCATCGTCGAGCGCTGGCTGCTGGGGCGGCTGCGCAACCAGCGCTTCTACAGCCTGGCGGAGGTCAACGCCGCGATCGGCCAGATGCTGACGGGGCTGAACGACCATCGGGTCATGTGTCCTGTCGCACGCACCCGCCGTCAGCTGTTCGAGGAGATCGACGCCCCGAAGCTGAAGCCCTTGCCGGCCGAGCTCTATGTCCTGGCCGAGTGGCGCGTGCGCAAGGTAGGCTTGGACTATCACATCGACTTCGACGGTCACTTCTACTCCGTGCCCTATCGTCACGCCCGCGCCGGCGTCGAGGTGCGCGCCACCCTTCGCTCCATCGAGGTCTTCCTCAAGGGCGAGCGCATCGCCGCCCACATGCGCGGCTCAGGCGATGGCAAGCATACCACCATCGCCGAACACATGCCCTCCAGCCATCGCCGCTACGACCTCCTCGAAATCCTCGAAGACCGCTACGGTCGCAAATCAACCCTCGTCACCCGTCAGGTCCCCGTCGCCGACTGGCACGGCCTCATCGACCACGCCACCCACGCCGAC
>JANXTX010000036.1 GCA_025352165.1 Caulobacteraceae bacterium
ACGCGCCGTGGCTTCGCTGACATTCATTCCTGTATGTTTCCCTTTTGGAGCGCCTCTTGACGCCCGAGCCGACGTCGAGACATCCCTAGCATCCACCTTTCTAAGGGAGCTAGACGCAGAGATGGCCAATGCGCGTTCGCCGTCCCGCCCCGGTGGTTTCTGGGGCCTGTTGCGCAGGCTGTTGATGTTCCTGCTGGTGTTGGCGTTGCTGGGGCCTCCGCTGGCGGTAATTGTCTATCGGTTCGTTCCCGTGCCGATCACCATCCTGATGATCGAGCGCGAAATTCAGGGGCATGGCCTCGATCACCGCTGGGTCTCCATCGAACGGATTTCGCCGGCGATGGTCCGTTCAGTGATCGCTTCGGAGGACGCGCAATTCTGTGTCCACCACGGCTTTGATTTCCATGCCATCGACAAGGCGATCAAGCACAATGAGCAGCGCCCGAACAAGGTGCGCGGCGGCTCGACGATCAGCCAGCAAACCGCGAAGAACGTGTTTCTGTGGCCGGAGCGGTCATGGGCCCGCAAGGGGCTGGAAGCCTGGTACACCGTGCTGATCGAGACCGTGTGGGGCAAGCGCCGGATCATGGAGGTGTATCTCAACACCGTCGAGCTCGGCCCCGGCATCTACGGCGTTGAGGCGGCGTCGCAGCACTATTTTCATGGGAGCGCGGCGCACCTGACCCCCGAGCAAGCCTCGCGCCTGGCCGCCATCCTGCCCAGTCCGCTGAAGTGGAAGGCGGTCGATCCGGGTTCCTACGTGCGCAAGCGCACGGGGCGGATAGACGCGCGGTCGGGTACGGTGGCCAGGGATGGACTGGCGTCGTGCGTGGATGGGTGATGGAGTGAGCTCTAGCCCTGGATGCAGATGAAGTCGGCCGCGTAGGCAAGTGCGGACCGTACGTCGTCCATCGTCAGGGGCGGAAAGGCGTCGATGATCTCGGAGAACGACTTTCCGTCCGCCAGTTCGCGCAGGATCAGTTCGACGGTGATCATGGCGCCCTTGATGACCGGCTTTCCGGCCATGATGGTTGGGTCGCGCGCAATTCGCGTGAACCCGTCGGCGGGGGAAATCGACGCAAGATAGCAGGCGCTGGACATCCGCTTTGGATGGCACGGATTGTCCATGGTTGAAATAGTTGGATTTGAGGTGACGGCGCGTCCGATCCTCCCGCCGCTACGAGCGACTGGACACGCGACCGCCATCGGATAGGGTCCGCCAAAACAGGTGAGGAGACCGGCGTTGGAGCGATATGACCTGATCATTGTCGGCGGGGGGATCGGTGGCTCCGCGCTCGCGGTCGTCGCGGCGCGGGCCGGGCGTTCGGTGCTTGTGCTGGAGCGCACGGAGGTGTTCGAGGATCAGGTGCGCGGCGAGTGGATATCGCCATGGGGCGTCACCGAGGTTGCGCGGGTGGGGCTGCTCGATCTGCTGGTAGGGGCCGGCGGCCACTATCTCGAATGCCACGTGACCTACGACGAAACTCGCGAGCCGGCCGAGGCGGAAGCCCGGACCCTGCCGCTGAGCATCTTCGCGCCGGGTGTGCCTGGACCGCTGTGCATCGGCCATCCGCATCACTGCCAGACCTTGTTGGATGAAGCGGTGCGGGCGGGTGCGAGGGTGCTGCGCAGCGTCGATGTTCACAGCGTCAGTGTGGGCGAGGCGCCGGGCGCGGTGTTTACCCATGGCGGGGTGCGAATGGAGGCGCGGGCGCGGCTACTGGTCGGGGCGGACGGTCGAAATTCGATGGTGCGCGAGGCGTGCGGCATCACGCTCAACGCCGATCGCCCGCACCATATGTTCGGCGGCCTGCTGGTCGAGGGTGTCGAGGGCTGGGATGATCGCAAGCAGGCGATCGGCACGGAGGGCGACTTCGCTTTCCTGGCGTTTCCGCAGGGTGATGGCCGGGTGCGGGTCTATGGCAGCTACAGCCTGGAGGAGCGGGCGCGGTTCGCCGGACCAGACGGCGCGCGAAAGTTCCTGAACAATTTCCGTGTGAACTGCAGTCCGGACAATTCCGCGATCGCCGATGGCCGGCCGGCGGGTCCGCTGCGCAGCTACGCAAACAACGATACCTGGACGGATACGCCTTATGCACCGGGCGCGTTGCTGATCGGTGACGCCGCCGGCTGGAATGACCCAATTATCGGGCTGGGGCTGTCGATCACCTATCGCGACGTTCGGATCGTCTCCGAGTTGCTGGCGGGATCAGACCACTGGAGTACCGAGATGTTCGCTCCGTATGCGGAGGAACGCCGTGAGCGGATGCGGCGGCTGCGGTTCGTGGCCAGTATCACCTCGACCCTGGACGCGGAGTTCGATGAGGCGGCGCGGGCGCGGCGGCGCAGCTATTTCGACCGGTCGGCAAACGACATGTCGCTAGGCGCGCATGCGTTCGCGATCATGGGCGGGCCCGAGGCGGCGCCGCCGGAAACCTTTACGCCCGCCTATCGCGCCCGCGTGCTTGGAGAGGAGATAGGCTGATGGACCTGGAAGACTTCAATCGCCGCTGGCTGCAGGCCTGGAGCGATAAGGACGTGTCGGAATTGTTGAAATTCTACGCGGCCGACATCGACTATCTCGATCCGCAGACGCCGGCCGGTCTCAAGGGGCGCGACGCTCTGGGGGCCTATCTGACCGGGCTGTTCGGGGCGACGCCGCCGATGCGTTACGATCCGCACGAGATCTGGCCGACGGCGAACGGTTATTGCGGCCGCTGGTATTGCACGATCATGCCGCTGGACGGGCCGGTCAGCTATCTGCGCGGTTTCGACCTGGTCGTGCTCGATAGCGAGGAGATCGTGCTGAATGAGGTCTACGTGCATCCTCTCGACGCCCTGCCGTCCGGGGTCCAGACGGGCGCATGACCTCCACGATGGACGGCTGCGCTATCCCGATTGTCGGCCCCGCGGAAGTCACGCGGGAATGGATGACCCGTGTGCTGAGGGGCGCGGGCATTGATGCGAAGGTCGGCGCCATCCACGCCACGAAGGTCGGAACCGGCCAGGTCGGCGAGAGTGTCCGCTTCACCCTGACTTACGATTCGGCGCCTGCGGACGCCCCGGCCACGGTCGTCGGCAAGTTTCCTTCGCCTGATCCCGATAGTCGGTCGGTGGGCGTCAATCTGGGTAACTACTACCGCGAAGTGCGGTTCTACCGGGACCTCGCGGCGGATGCCTGGGTCACCACGCCAAAATACCTGTTCGCCGACGTCGACGAGGAGACCAGCGATTTCGTACTGATCATGGAAGATCTCGCACCGGCCGTGCCCGGCGATCAGACGCTGGGCGTTTCGATGGAGGCCGCGGCTCTGGTATTAGGTGAAGCCGCCAAGCTGCACGCCTCGCGCTGGGGCGACGACCGTCTGGACAGCATGCATTGGGTGATGGGTTCGGCGGCGGCCCCGACAGGTGTCGCGGGCGATTCCGTCCGGGCCCTATGGCGCGGGTTTATCGATCGCTACGGTGAGCGCGTCACGCCACGCTGTCGCGCCATTGGCGAGGTGATCAGCGGCGCCTACGACCAGTATGTGGGTGGATACCGTGGACCACGGTGCATGGTGCACAATGACTTCCGACCCGACAACATGATGTTCGGTACAGCCGAGGGGGGGTACCCTGTCGCGGTGGTCGACTGGCAGTCATATGGATATGGCTGCTGCATGGCCGACGTGGCGTACTTCCTCGCTGGGGCGCTGAGCGTCGAGGATAGACGGGTGCATGAGAAGCGACTGCTGCAAGACTATCACGCCAATTTGCTGCGACTTGGGGTCACCAGGTATGATTTCGAGATGCTCTGGCGCGATTATGCCCGTTACAGTTTCTCGCTGTTCAATATGGCCTTCATCGCCTCAATGATCGTCGGTCGCACGCCGCGCGGCGATGACATGTTCTTCGCAATGCTCGAAGGCGGCGCCGACATGATCATGGACCATCGCGCCTTGGAGATACTGGCGACGAAAGCGATTTGAGAAATTTGCAAGTGGACAATATGTCTCAGGCGCCAGGTGAACAAAACCTTGCGAATTCGGATCGCATACAAGTAGAGTTTGCATCCGCGTTTGATGACGGTTTCTTGGTGGGACAACCTAATGGTGAATATCACGGTGTTCACCAATTTTTTCCTCCCTCCTGGCATCGTTGCTTGGGGGGAAGCGACCGCGCCGGATCCACGGCTTCATGTCCGTGTCGCGAAGGCGGCTTTGCCAGAGATTGATTCCCGCCACCAGAATTGCGGATAGAGAGAACCTACGGGGGTAAAATATGGCGACGAAGACCGTTTCGGGCACCTACAGCGCTGGCTACGCACTATCGGCCTCCTACTCAACGCTCAGTATCACGGGTTCCGGCTATATTGGCGGTAGCGGGTTGCTGGTTGGAAGCGCGGCGACCGTAGTCAACTATGGGGCGATCATGGCGTCCGCGGGCGCGGGAGCCAACGGTGTAACCTTTACGGTGGGGGGCGTCCTCAACAACAACGCAGGAGGCCTCGTCTTCGGCGGGCGCGGCAAGGCCGGCGTCGCGGGAACCGCTGGTCAGACCGGCTATACAGGTGGAGCGGGCGTCACTTTCGGCGGCGCCGGATTGGTGACCAATTACGGCGCCTTCGCTGGGGGCCTGGGTGGGGCCGGTGGGGCCAGTACCGGTACGATAGGGGGCGTGGGCGGCGTCGGCGGCGCCGGGATAGTGCTCGGGGCGGGCGGAACGATCACCACGGCTGGATTGATTGATGGCGGCCAGGGCGGACAGGGCGGCGCGGCCGGCGCGGGGTTTGCCGGTGGCGCGGGCGGTACGGGCGGAGTGGGCGTCCAGATCAGCGCCGGCGGGGTTCTAAACAACAGCTATCTGGTAACGGGTGGGTTGGGCGGCTCCGGCGGATCAGGTACAGGCAAGGGCGCCGTTGGCGCTCAAGGCGCTGGTGTGGCGCTAACGGCTGGTGGCTCCGTCTATAATGGCGACGCAACACATCAGGGCGCGATCATTGCCGGGGGCACGGGCGTTGTGGTCACCGGCACGCTCGCTACCACCGTCACCAATTTCGGTACGATCATCGGCTATGCGGGGACGGCGCTAAAGTTCGCGAACGCGGCGGATGTATTGATTGCCGAGGGCGGTTCGACATTTATCGGCAGCCTGACCGGCGGTGGCGGCAAACTCAGCCTACTCGCCGGCGCGACCGCTGGCGTGGTCAACGGAATGAGCGGGTTTGGCTCGGTTTCGTTCGCGACCGGTGCTTCATGGGTGTTCAAGGCGTCGAATACCATCAAGGGCGGCCTCAGCATCGCGGGCGGCACGGTTACCGTCGCCGGGACGCTCAGCAATCAGAAGTCGGGGACGACAGCGATCAAATTCACTTCGGGTGTCAATCGTCTGGTGCTGAATAGCGGCGCAAGCCTAGCTGGCGCCGCTCAGGGCAACGGCGCCACCAGTAGTCTGGAACTGGCCGGTGGGACAGGAACGATCACCGGACTCGGTGGCGCCGGCGGTGTTCTCTCCGGTGGCGACAGCGCCACCTTCTCTGGGTTTGGGGCCTATGCGATCGACTCAGGCGCGTCCTGGACACTGAAGGGCGCGGGCGCCCTCGCCGCGGGCCAGTCGCTGACCGATACCGGCGTACTGACGTTGATTGGTACGCTCACCAACTCCGGCCTCATCGCGGGTGGCGCGGGAGTCAGCGCTGTCGGCGCCGCGCCTGGCCACCTGTATGGCGGGGCGGGATATGCGGGCATCAACGTCGCAACGGGCGGCTCGCTGATCAACGGGACGTCGATCAATGGCGGTCAGGGCGGCCAGGCCGGTGCGACCGGCGGAACATCATACGGCGGCGGTAACGGCGGCAGCGGCGTGGTGATGACTACCGGCGGGACTATCGCAAACACCGGTTCGATCATTGGCGGCCTCGGCGGGGCCGCGAGTGGCGGAGCAACCTACAAGTTTGGCGGCGGCGGCGGCGCCGGCGGCGGCGGTCTCAGCGTTTCCGCTGGGAATGTGACCAACTCAGGCGTCATCGCGGGCGGCCAGGGAGCGTCCGGGTCATCGGCGTATTATGTCGCCGGCCTGGGCGGCTACGGTGGAGTGGGCGCGCGCATTTCCGGCGGCGGACTGACCAACAGCGCCAGCATCGTCGGCGGGCGCGGCGGCGCGGGCGGGGGCGGAGCGCAATTCGACAATTCCGGAGGTTATGGCGGGGCCGCCGTGCTGATGACCGGCGGGGTGGTTACCAATTCCGCGACGCTGACTGGTGGCCTGGGAGGCGATGGCGGCTCCGGCGGCGGATACGGCGGCGCGGGTGGCTCAGGTGGCGCCGGCGCGGCGATATTCGGTGGTGTGCTGAACAATACGGGCCTTATCTCTGGCGGAAACGGCGGAAAGGGTGGCGCGGCAAGCACCCTGAACGGTGTCGCCGGAATTGGCGGGGTTGGCGTGCGTCTGGTTGGCTCCAGTTCGCTCGTGAACAGCGGTACGATTTCCGGTGGAGCAGGACCCGGCCCGGCCGGCGTCGGTATCTATCTCGGATCCGGCGGCATGGTGACGAACAACGCGTCTGGCATGATCAGCGGCGCCATTGGCATCAACGCCTACTATGCGGCGTCGGCCACGATCATCAACTTCTCGACCATTCAGGGCTCCACCAATTCGGTCATCATGGGAACCTACACCGACACTCTCGTACTTGGGAGCGGCTCCCGGCTGATTGGCGAGGCGGTTGGCCATGACGCTACGCTCGAGCTTGGCGTTGGCGCGGGAACGCTGACCGGTGTGGGTTATGTCGATACCGTCAGCGGCGCCGCTTCGGCGACAGTCACCGGCTTTGGCAACTATATTGTCGACGCCGGCGGACAATGGACGCTCGGGGGGACCGGGACAATAGGGTCGGGTGATACGTTCACCACAAACGGGGGACTGACGCTGGCGGGCAAAATCCGCAGCGCAGGCCTGATTGTGGCCGGCCAGAGCAAGTCAGGGGCCGGCAATACTGGCCTGACCATCGGGGCTACGGGATATTTCTACAACGCGGGTATCGGCGTGCTGGGCGGCGGCCTCGGGATCAACGGGGCAAAGGGACATACGGTCGGCGGCGCCGGCGGCGCCGGTGGTGTCGCGGTTGCGCTGTCCGGTTCGTTGACCAATCCTAACCTTACAAGTGGCGGACAGGGCGGCGCCGGAGGCAACGGCAACAATGGCGGCCGGGGCGGCATCGGCGGCGCCGCTGTGGTCATTTCAGCGACCGGAACCATGACCAACACCGGGACGGTTGCCGGTGGCCGAGGGGGCGCGGGGGGCACAGGCCACGCGCTCGGCGGCTCGGGAGGCGCTGGCGGCGTAGTGGCGTATATGCTCGCGACGGGAACATTGAACGGGCTTTACGGAGTCGGAGTCCTGATTGGCGGCGCCGGCGGTGTGGGTGGAACCGGCGGTATCGTCGGCGGCGCCGGCGGGGCCGGAGCCGTTGGGCTGCTGGCTACCGGCGGCGGTGGAGTTGTAAATCGCTCCTCATCGATCATCGGCGGCGTCGGCGGCAACGGCGGCGCGGGTTTCAGTCGCGGCGGCGCGGGTGGCGCCGGCGGTGCGGGCGCCGTGATCAATTCGGGCGGATCGTTGACCAATCTGGCCTCGATCTTCGGCGGCGCGGGCGGCGCCGGTGGCGCGGGGGGCGGCGGCGGCGCCGGCGCCCAGGGCAACGGCGTAGTCCTGACGGCGGGGGGCGCGGTAACCAACGGCTCCGGCGTCTCTCCACAGGCCACCATTGTTGGCGCGATTGGCGTCTATGCGGCTGGCCCGAGCGCGGCGACCGTCACAAATTTTGGTACAATCCAGGGTTCGACAAAGTCGGTCGTGCTGGGCGCCGCGGCCGATCAGCTGTTCGTTGAGACCGCTTCGGTTTTCATCGGCCAGATCGTGGGCGGCGGCGGTACGCTAGACCTTGATACCGGCGCCGGCGTGGTGAGCGGACTGGGCGCGACCGGCACTCTTTCGAGCGGTGTGTCAGGTACGTTCAGCGGCTTCGGCTATTATGTCGTCGGCACCAACGCATCTTTTACGATCGCGGGGACCAACGTCCTGGGCGGGACACAAAACCTTACCGACAACGGTACGCTTTCAGTTACCGGCAGCATCACTCAGGCAGCCGGCTCGACGATCACGCTTGCCAATGGTCGTACACTGGCCCTGTCCGGCGTTGAGAATCTTGGTGGGACTCTAACCGGCAACGGACTGGTTAATGTCACTGCCGGATCGCTGACCATCGGCGGCAGCGGCGTTCTCTCGGTCGGAACGGTCTCGCAATCGGGCGCCGCGACCTCTGTCACGGTCAACTCAAATGCCGCGATAACCGGTGGCTGGACCCAGACAGGCGGAACCCTTTCCGTCGGCGCCGGCGCTACGCTGACGCTCTCTGGCAAGGCCGACAGCTTCAGCGGGACTCTGTCCGGCGCCGGCACATTGGTGCTTGCTGGTGGGCCCGTGACAATAGGCGCGGGCACGGCGGTGACGGTCGGTGCGTGGACGCTGACGAACGGCACGACCGCTGTCACGCTTGGTTCCGGCCTCACCTATGCGGGTACATTTGGCCTGACCACAAATGCGACGATCACCGTGGGATCCGGCAATGTACTCTCGCTGACCGGCGCGGCGACACTATCGGGAAGCTTCCTGGGGGATGGTTCGATCAGCCTCACGGGTCCATTGGTGACCATCGGCAGTGGCACGACCTTCAGCGCCGGCCAGACCACCATCAACACCGCCTCGGCGAGCGTGTCGGGGACGGTGACCAATACCGCGTCGTTATTGCTGACATGCCCGAGCTTCGTGATCGGCGCGGCCGGTTTGACACTTAGTGGAACCGGCCAACTGGTGCTGAGCAATCTCGCATCGAACCTGATTACCGGAGCGAGTTCCAGCGTCATCTTTACGAACAACGGCAATACGATTTCCGGCGCGGGAGCGTTAGGGGCCGGGTCGATGACGCTGATCAATAAGAGCACGATCAACGCCAATGGTACAAATACTCTGACGATCGACACCGGCGCCAACACGATCACCAATTCCGGGTCGATGCTATCGACCGGCTCAGGCGGCATGATTGTGAACAGCGCGGTCGCCAACTCGGGGACGTTGACGGCGACTGCTGGAAGCATGGTGCTGAATGGCGCAGTCAGCGGATCGGGCCTGATGGTGGTCAATGGCGGTACGATGGCCTTCGGCGGAGCGCTGACCGGTTCGGGCGCCCTGCAGTTGTCGTCTGGGGCCGTGGTCTTCAACAATGGCGCCAGCGCTACCGGCGGGGCGATTAATCAGAGCGTGGCGTCTACAACGATCACCGTGAACGGGACGGTAGGCACCACCAGCGCCTGGACGCAGACCGCGGGAACGCTGACCGTTACGAGCGGCGGAACGCTCAGCCTGACCGGAGGGGCCAGCAGTTTCGGGGCGACGATCAGCGGGGCGGGCGCACTGTTGTTCAATGGGGGAACCGAGACTATCGCTTCCGGAGGCAAGCTGACCGTGGCGGCCTGGTCGATCGGCGCCGGTACGGTTTCCCTGAATGAAAACCTGACATACGCGGGGACCTTCAACCTGTCCGGCGGCACGTTGACGATCGCCACTGGCGATACACTGACATTAAGCGGCGCGAGCGGCCTGGCCAGCAATCTTACCGGCGCCGGCTCGATCTCGATGACTGGGTCAAGCGTGACCTGGGCGCAGGGCGCGTCGATTGCGGTCACCACCGCAAGCGTCAACACGGCCATGTTCAATGTCTCCGGCGTGGTCAACAACACGGCGACGTTGTCCGTGAGCACCGTGGACATGATCGTTGGATCCTCCGGCGTGACGTTCAATGGCGCGGGTCAGTTCAATCTCACCGACTCGGCGACCAATCTGATCATTGGCGCAACTTCGGCCGCCACCTTCAATAATGGGCAAAACACGATCACCGGTGCTGGCAATATTGGCGGCGGCTCAATGATTCTCGCCAATAAATCGGCGGGAGTCATCAACGGGAACGGAACTAAAACCCTGACAATTGACACGGGGGCCAATACGATCACCAACGCTGGCCTGATCGAGGCAACCGGCGCTGGAGGCGTTACCATCCAGAGCGCAACGCAGAACACCGGTACGCTAGAGGTAGTCGGAAGTACACTGACGGTTAATGGGGCTGTCGGGGGCAGCGGCCAGGTGATCATCAATGGAGGCACGGCGAATTTCGCCCAGACCTTCAGCCAGAATGTCACCTTCACGGGTACAGGGACCCTGTTGCTTGCCCAGTCGCAGACTTATAAGGGCTCTGTCACCGGACTCTCGACGACTGGAACCAACTCACTCGACCTGCGTGATATCACCTTCGGGAAAACCACAACCGCGACGTATTCCGGGACATCAAGCAGCGGTGTTTTGACCGTCACCGACGGAACCCACACCAGCAAGATTTCGCTGACTGGTAACTTTGTTGGGGCGGCCTTCATCTGCAGCAGCGATGGACACGGCGGTACAACCGTTATCGATCCGACCCTCGCCGTGTCGCCCGCCGCCGCAACGCCCGGTGCGTTCGCTTCCGCCATGGCCTCTCTGGGTTCTGGGGGCGGGAGCAGTCCGGCCGTGTCTCAGACCAGTATTGCGTCGCAGTCAGCTACGACCCTCGCCCACCCCTTTTCAGGTTGATGGTCAGGCAACGCGTCTCTTTCAGCCAAGGCGCGGCGGCGTATCCTGAAGCAACCAATTGAATAGTGCGAGGGCCACCAACGCCCCCAGGATTTGCGCCAAGATAAAGGCCGGCGCGGATACGGGCGCGATGCCGGCAAAGGTGTTGCTCATTGTCCGGGCAATGGTCACCACCGGGTTGGCGAACGAGGTCGAGGCGGTGAACCAGTAGGCGGCGGTGATATAAAGACCGACCATAAGCGGAGTTGCTTCGGGGCGGAACCTGACCGATCCAAGGATGGTTGCGACCAGCCCGAAAGTAGCGATGAGCTCGGAAAAGGCCTGGGCGGGACCGTCACGCAGCTTGTCGGAAACCTGCAGAACAGGCTCCGCGAACATCATGTGCGCGGCCCAGACGCCCAGCACCGCGCCGGTGAGCTGGGCCGCCAGATAGCCCGCCGCCAAGCCCCAGCCGATCTCGCGGCGCATCGCGAAAACCAGCGTAACGGCCGGGTTGAAATGCGCGCCTGACAGCGGGCCGAAAATGGTGATCAGGACGACAAGTCCAGCCCCGGTAGCGAGAGTGTTGCCCAGCAGGGCGATAGCGATATTGCCGCCAGCCAACCGCTCGCCCATGACTCCCGAACCGATGACGATTGCCAGAAGCAGGGCTGTGCCAAGTGCTTCGGCGGCCAGGCGGCGAATTGAGTCAGGCATTTCGTCCATGATCAGTTCGCGTCCGTTGTCACGGCGTCATTGCCGATTTCGTCGAGGCGGCGCTGCAGGGAAAGGCGATCGAGGCCTTCGACCGGGAGATTGGCGAATATCTCGATGCGTTGGCGCAGCATCCGCCAGGTCTCGGCGAAGGCCAGGGCGATCTGCGCTGCATTGCCTTCCGCCGCGGCCGGGTCCGGCAGACCCCAGTGGGCGCTCATTGGCTGGCCCGGCCAGATCGGGCAGACTTCAGCGGCGGCGTTATCACAGACCGTGAAGACGAAATCGAGCGACGGCGCAGCCGAGCCAGCGAATTCCTCCCAGCTCTTGGAGCGAAACTCGTCCGGTTGAAAGTTGTTCTGCTTCAGCAGTTCGAGCGCCTGTGGATGAACCGCACCCCTGGGCATCGAGCCGGCGGAGTAGGCTGTGAACCTCGGCGCGCCGATGCGGTTCATGATCGCTTCGGCCATGATCGAACGGGCCGAATTGCCGGTGCAAAGGAAGAGGACGTTGCAATGGAAGGCCGACATCAGGCAGCCGCACAGCAGGCGTTTGCCGCAACGGTCGTGACGGTCGCGACATCCTCACCAAATACCGTCGCTTCGCCGAAGGTGTGGAAGGTTTCCCAGCGCAGGCCCGAGGGATCGTCCACCCAGGACTTGTCGGATTTGGCGTAGCAACAGGTCGCGGCCTGCTGGTCACGCGTTCTTTCACCGGCCGCCTTCAGCCGACCGGCGAGTTCGGCGAGTTCCTCGTCGCTGTCGACCTGGATGCCCAGATGGTCGAGGCCGGCGGCACCGGTCGCGCGGCTGGAGATGGCGAAATTGACGCGTGGATCATCGAGCATCCATTTGGCGTAGTCGTCCTTGACGACGCCCGGCGTGCTTCCGAACAACGTTGAGTAGAAGCTGATCGACCGACTAAGGTCCTCGACGGCGACGTGAACATGCAGGCGTTTCATACGATGGCCCCTTGGGCCGGTGTGCAGCAGGCCGCGCGTGAAGCGGCGTTGTTCAATGGCGCGCAGACCTCGGGTCGACCCTGGCAGCAGTCTTCCATCAGGTAGAGCAGCAGGTCGCTCATGCTTTCATATCGGGCGGCGTAGATGATCGAGCGTCCATCACGACGACTGGTCACCAGCTCGGCATTGGCGAGAATCGTCAGCTGGGCCGAAAGCGTGTTGGGGGTGATGCCCAGGATGCGGGCAATCTCACCGGCGGGAACGCCCGCGGGTCCTGCTTTCACGAGCAGCCGAAAAACGTCGAGGCGTGACTCCTGGGCGAGCGCGGAGAGGCGTTTGACAGCGATTATAGATTCCATAATTCCGAAATTAACGAAATATGGATTCGGGTCAAGCCGGCGGTTCCACCTGAACCTCTGGCCATCGCCGGGACGCGCTTTCGGCGATGCGGGCGAAACCGCTGGAGGCGCGGCGCGGGTTGGGCCGAATGCGCATGGCGAACAGGTCGTCGAGGCCGAACGGCGCTGCAATCGTCAAATGGCCATCCGGTTCCAGCCGAACGCCGACGGCGAAGGCCGGCGAGGTGAAACGGCTGAGGGCCTCAGCCGTGCCTTGCAATGGACTGTATGGCTCGCCGAAGCGGCGTTCGAACCACAGGTGGACACGGGCCTGATTGCGCACCTCGACCATTGCAGACAGTGGCTGCTCGAATGCGGCCGCGACACGGCGGATGATGGAATCCTCAGCTTCATAGCTGGTATCAAGGTCGAAATAGCCCAGGTCGTAGTCCTTGACGCCATTGTCGAGTGGCCGGCCGGTGAGATGATTCCAGACCGGCTGATAGATCGCGCCGGAAAAGATCATCCAGTCGGGCAGATCGATCCGGCGCGCCGTCCCAAGCACCTGCATCAGGCGTGGGCTGGACCGGATAATGGCCTCAAGGCGGGAAGTAAGATCGGGCATGGACTGTCCGGGGACGGTTCGCCTTGCGGCGCGAATCTGTAGCTTATGGCGGTGACGCATAACACGGGAGGCGATATGGCGGACGACGGGCGGCATCGGCGGCTGACGCTGGCGCTATGCTTCGCGGCGGTGGTTTGCGAGGGCGTCGATATCCAGTCGATGGGACTGGCGGCGCCGCGAATGGCGCCGGCGCTTGGCCTGGCCCGCGAGCAGTTGGGACCGGTGTTCAGCGCCAGCCTCGTCGGCCTGCTGATCGGCGCGTTGGTGTTCGGGCGCGTGGCCGACCGGCTTGGTCGGAAGTGGATGCTGGTCGCCTGCCTCGGGCTGTTCGGCGGATTCTCGCTGGCGACGGCCTTTGTCGGCGACCTGCGCAGCCTGCTGGTCGTGCGCGTGCTGGCGGGGCTGGGACTGGGGGGCGCCCTGCCCAATCTGCTGGCGCTGGCAGCGGAAGCGCTAGCGCCCGCCAGCCGTACGCGGACGGTCACCCGCCTGACCTGTGGCATGCCGTTGGGTGGCGCGCTGGCGGGATTGGTGGCGGCGAACTTCGGCTGGAAGGATATCTTCTATTTTGGCGCGGCCGCGCCACTGGCCCTGGTCCCAGTGATGGCACTGGCGATGCCGGAGTCACGCGCCTTCCTGGCGACGCGCGCGCGGCCTTCCCCGGAGGGCGATTCAATCGGTGACTACCCGCGAATCCTGTTCGGCGGCGGCCGGGCGGTGTCCACTCTGCTGCTATGGGTAGCCTCGTTCGGCTCGATCCTTTCGCTCTACGTGCTGCTCAACTGGATGCCGATCCTGCTGGGCGACAAAGGGCTATCCAAATCCGATGCAAGCCTGGTGGCCTTGCTCTTCAATGTGGGCGCCGTGCTTGGCGTACTGATCCTGGCGGGCCTGCTGGAGGGGCGCGGCAAGCGACCGGCCCTTGGCCTCTGGTATCTGGGACTGGGCGTCTCGCTTGTGGCGCTCGCTTATGTCGGCAAGGACTTTCCAATCGCGGCTCTGGCGGGATTCACCACTGGTTTTACTCTCAGCAGCGTGCCGCTTCCGCTGTATGGTCTCGCCCCCGGCTACTATGAGGTGGCGATGCGCGGGACCGGCGTCGGCACATCGGTGGCCGTGGGAAGATTGGGCGCGATTGTCGGCCCGTTGCTCGCGGCCTCGCTGCTCGGCTTGGGCGCCGGGGCGACCGGCGTACTGCTGGCGATTCTGCCGATCTCCGCGG
>JANXTX010000333.1 GCA_025352165.1 Caulobacteraceae bacterium
CATCTACCGGAAAATCACCAACGGCTTCCGCGCCCAATGGGCCGCCAGCCTCTACGCCGACACCCGCGGCGCCGTCGAAACCGGCCGGCGACGCGCCGTCCGAGCCATCGACGCCATACGCCTCACTCTCCAGGGCCTGCCAATCCCAATACCCGCCTGACCGCCCGGGCGGGGCGATCACGCCGAGCTCGCGCCGATCAGCCGGTTAAATAAGGGGGGTGAGCAATTACCGAACTTCGGCCCGAGTTCCTTGTTGACCCACTGTTCGACAAGATGCGGCGGACAAAGGACTGTGAAGCGCGTGATCTCGCCGCGGTCGATCAGCTCGCGCAGGATCAGCCCCGCCTCGATCGTCTTGCCGATGCCGACATCGTCGGCGATCAACAGCCGGATGATCGGCAAGCGGAGCGCCATCATCAGGGGAACAAGCTGGTAAGCCCTGGGCTCGAAGCCCAGCCGCGCGGCGGAACGGAAAGGTCCGGCGCCGCGTCGCATCGAAAGTCTCAGCGCATCGCCCAGCAGGCGGGCCGCATCCTGCGTTGCGAATACCTGCTGCCCGTTTGGATCGATCACGGGGGGATCAAAGCTGGCGGGCCGGACGCCGTCCCTTTCAAGCGCGGGGTCGAGCCATTGAACGTCGTCTTCGGCGCCCGAAAGAGGGCGCAGTTTCAGCAAGCCATCTGTATTGGATGGAAGCATCACCCACTCGCGCCCGCGGGCGCGAACCAGATCGCCTGGACCGAAATCGGGCATCAGGCGGTCACTCCCAGCGCCGAAGCCAGCGCGGCGGGCGGGGCTGGAGCGGACGGATCGTCGAGAACGATCAGGGTGAAACCAAGGGTATCGGCGATCGGCTGTAACGCCCCGACGGCCTCGGATGGACCGGCGGCGACATAATGGCTCGACCAGCTCAGTGGCAGCCGGCCGCCGAATTGCACCGGCGCATTGTCGGGACGCGGCAGGCCCCAGCGATCAACAGCCTCTCCCCAAGGCCCGTCGGCGGCGGTCTTGGACCCAGCCCCTCGCGGCTGCACATCGGATCTCGCCAGGCGAAGTAGTATCTGGAGCGCCGCCTCGTCCGTGCGGTCGATCAACTCATGGTCGGTCTGGTTGTAGTATGAAAGCAGGCACTTGTAGCAGCCCTTCACGCAGGCGGCAGACTCGTCATCTTCCAGGAGAGCGGGGGCCGCATCGGCTATGGCCGCGTCAAGGTTCGTGTAGTGCATCAGTTCCAGCGCCGAACGGGCGATACGGCCGATCGCCCTGGAATCGGATATCAGCCGGTTGAGAACTCCCGCGCCGCCTTCGGTAGCCTCGAAGGCCAGTATGGCCCGCCGGTTGGTCCGTTCCGGCACCGGCTCCGCCAGCGTCTCGCCCTGTTCAAGCTGAAAGACCAGATCGAGACCCCGGCTGATCGCATGCTGAACCGTTGCCATGGTCACGGGTTCGAGCGGCGCGCCTACCAGACGAAGCAGCGCCGCGTTCTTGGTGTCGTGGACAATCGGCACGACACGCTGGGGCGGCGTGCGGTCCGGATCGGGCTGCGCGTCGGCGTCGCCATCCTCCTCCGGAGGCTTCTGCCAACGACCGGTGGCCGGATTGATACCGAAGCCGAACAGGCTCTTGTTGGCGCGCCGACGAAGCCCTTTGTTGAGGCGGCTGATCGAGGCGCCGCCCGCATAGTCGATCAACAGCAGCTCGCCATCGACGTCCGCCGCGACTGATTGTTTCACGTCGATGGCGCCATCGCGTCTTGGCCAGACGAACACGGTCTGGATGTCGAATCCCTGGCGCTGCCGTTCTTCGTCGTTGGCGGTGATCCTTTCCTGCGGCAGCGTCTCGACGTTCTCGATGCGAAGGGTGTTGCGCACCGCGTGCACGCCGGCCATCGAAGCGGCGCAGGCGTGGCATCGTTCCGGCTCGGCGCCCGTGTGGCCGGCGCCACAATTGTCGCAAATCCAGATCGGATTGGTGACCAGCTTCTGGCCGCCGTCTTCCTTGAGATGGCCCGGGAGCCGCGCCTTGTAGACACGATAAGCGCGGCCCTCATGGTAGATCAGACTCATCGGGCCGAATTCGGCAATTGCCAGGAAACGGGCCCGTTGCAGGTAGGTCGATCGTGATCCCGAGCCACCCTGGCCAGGGACGAAGGCGTAGAGGGGAAGGCGTGGGAAATTGTAACCCGGCAGGAACCCCTCGGTGGCGAGGTAGCGATAGGTGTAGAAGTCCGAGCCGCCCTTGTCCGTGCCCGCTTCGAGCATGCGCAGTTGTTCGCTGGCCTGATTCCATTCCGACTTGGCGTTTGCGCGCTCGCGCCCGGAAAGGCCGGGAATATTCTGGCGGCGATTGGCCTCGTTCAACTGATCCTGTGCGCCCTGATAGAGTTCCCGCCAGCGGTTGAATGTGTCCTGGAACAGCCTTTGCGCATCGCTGACGACCGCCAACGCCGCTTCGTCAAGATCGTCGCCCCATTCATCGCCCAACTCATCGCCGACCGCCGCGAGTATTCTCCGGGCGGCTTTCGCGGCGCGTGGCTTCAATGTCGGGTCCTGAAAGATCGTCAGCAGATCATCGCGCACAGGCAAGCCGTTCGCGTGTAGATCCAGAACACCCGGTATCGACGGATCGAGCGCAGCCCCGGCCTCCGCGATCCAGACCGCATGCAGATGTGAGAGCACCAGGTCGCGGTTGCCCAGATCAAGCGATGGCGGCCTGACGATCCCCGCGACCATCTGTTCCTTGTTGCCGAAATAGTATTGGTCGTGCGGACTCTGCGCGGCGCAATAGGTGACGATCAGGGCCGGCTGACCCGACCGGCCGGCGCGGCCGGATCTTTGGGCATAGTTCGCTGGGGTCGGCGGCACATTGCGCAGATAGACCGCGTTGAGGGCTGAAATGTCTACACCGAGTTCCATTGTCGGCGAGCAGAACAGAACCGGGAGGAAGGAGTCGTTCTCGCCCTCCTTGAGCAGGTCGGCCCGGTTCTCGGCGATCTTCTCTCTATCCGGTGGACCATAGCGAAAGCGCCACTCGCGCCATTCACGCTTTTCGGGTTCGACCTGTGCGGTGTGCTCGCGTCCTTCCAGACCGAAGAGCCCTTCGCCGCCGATCGTCAAGGCGTGAGCCAGGGTCCGGTAGAGATGGGTGAAGTAGGCGTTCGCCGGTCGCTCGCCATCCTTTGGCCGCCCCGGCGCCAGTCGCACCGCGGTTGGATTGAGGCGCCAGCCGCTGGTGTCGAATTCGGTCCCAATCTCGCGCACAAATCCGTAGCGCGCCGCCGCCGATAACATGGCCGAGATCAGGTCGCTGTAGCCTTGGCTATCGAGCTTCACACCCCAGATGTCGGCCGATCGCAAAAGCCGCGCCAATCCGCTCCGGGGGCCGGCCCGGAGTACAAGCATCTCGCCCCGCTTACCGGTCTCTTCCTTGCGCGGGGAGTCGACCATGAGCGCCGTCGCCGCACGCGGTTCTTCCTGGCGACCGAAGGCCCAGGGCTCGCGCAGCAGTGACCGTGAGCGCTCCGCGAGGCTCTCCAATTCCTGGCGGTCCAGGGCGGTCGTCTCAATCGCAAGCCCCTTGCGCATGGTTTCGAACAACAGGCGAAAGGCCGCCTCTCGCTGACCATGAGTTGCCGCTCGCAAGACAATCGGCGCGGTAGCGAATACCTCTTCGTCTTCCACCAATTCGGCGAGGGCTGAATACCGCGCCTCGACCAGCTTCAGCTCTTCGAGATTGGGATTGGTGAACCGCCATCCTCTTCTCTGATCGACCCAGACCCGGTGGTTGAGGACCCTGGTCAAGGTTGAGCCGGCGTCCATGCGGGCGACGCCCTTGGCTGTCGGATCAAGCATCCACTCCTGGCGCCGCGCCTCGAACTCCGGCGTGAAACCCAGGGCGCCCTGGACGCGGCGTCCGAATTCATCAGGCTGCAAGCCCTCTGCGCCGGCTGCATCGACCGCGGCAAGAATGGCGGCGCGCAGGAGCGAAACGAACAGGAAGTCGTTGAAATGCCCCGATTGCAGCGCGGCGTCCTGGCGATTGTCCGTGAAGCCCAAAAGCTTGCGCTGATGCTTTTGCAGCGAGTTGGTGCGCCCCATCCAGCGAAGCGCGCTGGAGACCAGCAAGGTGGTTGCCGAGCTTCGCCCTTCGGCGGAAAGCGCTGCGAGCTTGTTGATCTCTCGGGCATGTGACGAGGGTTGATCCAGACATGCGGGACAGAAACCGAACTTGCCTGGAAGGAACCACATCCGGCGGCCACTGCCCACTTGGCCGCCAGGACCGACCAGCAATTGTTCAAGAATGCGTGGGCGGTACCGGAGTTTCAACCTTGGTTGGCCTGCCCGCGTGGCCTCGACCCAATCCTCGGGATAGTCCTCGGGCGCGCCGGTGAAGATGAATTCGGCATCGTCGGGCTCCGGCATCAGGTAGCCCGCGCGGTCATCGGAGTTTGCATCTTCGACCGGCGTGTCATCGATCGCACGGGCCAGAACCTGTCGGTCGCCCTGATCGTTCACAATGGTTACCGAGTGAAATTCCTGGCCGCAGTTCCGGCAGAAGTAGACCGGGTAGAGCCGGGCCTCCTTGTCGTCTGGATGGAAGAGTTGTCCCTCCACCGTGACACGCCGAAGCGCTGGCTCACGCAGGGTCGCGTGAGCGTGCCCGGCGCCGGACAGGAAGCGGTGCAGCTTGAATGCCAGGAACGCCCGGTCTACCTCGCCGCCGCGGTCCTTGTGCGGCTGGCCGGCAGAGATCAGCATGGTGCGCAATGAACTTTCGCAGGCTTCGATCGGCCGGCCTGTCACCTCGCTCAATTGGGTGGCCGCGACAGGCAAAGAGATCGGCGTGCGGCGTTCCAGGACCTGGGAATCGCTGAGTCCGACTCGCATCTCAATCCACGCCGCCAGCGGATGATGAGCGAGCGCCTCGTCGGTCAGAACGGCGGGGAGGGGCGTATCGACAGCGGCCGCCATTGTTGCGGGGCTGATGTCCACGCTCGGATGCGTGGCCCTGGCGAGCGTCTCCGGAATGACGGAAGAGGCGGCGATCGGCGTCGCGAAAAGCTTGCTGGCGACCTTGGCCACGGCGACGGCGCGATCCTCGGCGCCGCCTTCCGAGGCCATCGTGGCGGATGTGCCGATACAGATCGGCTGATTGTGAGGGCAAAGACGGTCACGCACACGGCGCATCAGCATGGCGACATCGGCGCCCTGGCGGCCGCGATAGGTATGAAGCTCGTCGAGGACCAGGAACTGCAGTCCCTGGGCATTGTCCATCACCGCCCGGTCCTCGTCCTTCTGACGGGTCATCAGAAGTTCAAGCATCATGAAGTTGGTGAGGATGATGTCCGGTTTGTTAGTGCGGACCGCGGCGCGAGCCGTCGGCGTCTTCCTGTCCGGTGTAGCGTGCGACTGTCGGCAGAAGATCGCGAGACAGTCCAGATTGCCGGAGGAAGCCATTGATCTCCTCCAGCTGACTATTTGCCAGGGCATTCATCGGATAGACGATGATGGCCCGTGTCGCCTGTGGTTTGCCTTCGGCCCGCGCTCGGATCGCCGCGTCGATAATCGGGATGAAAAAGCACAGGGATTTCCCCGATCCGGTGCCTGAGGTGACCACGAAACTTTGCCCGTTCGTGCCTTTGGCGACGGCCTGCGCCTGGTG
>JANXTX010000052.1 GCA_025352165.1 Caulobacteraceae bacterium
GTCTTCGGCGACATGGGCGTATCTAGAATGCGCCACTGCCGCCGCGCTTTCGTCCTCCCGTGAGCTTGTCACGAATCCAGTCGGTAAGCCGGATGCGGGAAACCCGCACGTCCGGTTTGATGAGCGGGGAGGGGAAACGGACCGCCTCGGCGACACCGCGCCTCTCCTCGACTCGAGTGTCTCTGTGGTTTGGTTCCACGATGGTTAGAGCAAACTGGAAGCCGGCGAGGAAGCCTCGGCACAACCAGGTTATCTTCGTTCGGAGGGTTAAGCTCAACGCGGGCTGGTATTTTACACGCGATAGCCCCGGACAACTCCGCATCGCCGCGTGAGAATGGCGGCCTGATCCGGAGATTCCGGAATTTCGGCGGCATGATATCGATTGTCTCGCCTCACGGGCCTTGACAAAATGCAATAACTATCCAATTTGCAAACCTCTCTCCCAGCCCACGCCCCAACGAGGTTTCCCATGCCAGACGGTCATTCCCCGCCCGCCTCCGTGATCCGTCACGAAAGCGGCCGCCTTGGCCCCTGCAATCCTGGGCGCCCGTCCGGCGCGCGGGGCAGGCGGGGGAGCCATGTCGTGGACGCCATCCTCGACGATTTCATCGCCAACAAGGACAGCGCCCTCAAGAGCGCGCGGTTCATCAATGGGCCGGCCTATCTGAACACCATCGTCAAGCTGTTGCCGGTCCAGCCGTCGATCGGCGGGCCAGACGTGCGCGGCTGGGCGGACGCCGAGGTGGACAAGGCCATGCCAGCCGTCCGCAAGATCTTCGCCATCGGCGGCGCCGCCCGCGATCAGCTGTTCCAGGTCGAGGCGGTGATGTTCGGCCAATAGCCTCCATGAGCCCCCGGCCACCGTTATTAACGGTGATTTACGGTGAAATCGGCCCACCCCCTCGGAAGGCTTCGGCGGACAGGTCGCCGGTTTCCGGCTGGAAGCCGCCGGTCCGGGAGGGAGGCAAAGCCCCCTCAAAGACTTTTGCAGTGGTCTCTAAGGGGAGAAGAGAAAGAGCTCAGTGCCGGAAAACCCGCACGCCGGTGAACGCCATGGCAATACCGGCTTCATCGGCGGCGGCGATGACGGCTTTGTCGTTGACCGAGCCGCCGGGCTGGATCACCGACGTCGCGCCGGCCTCGACCGCCTGCAACAGACCATCCGGGAACGGGAAAAAGGCGTCGGAGGCGCATGCCGAGCCATGCGCCAGTGAGGCGGGCAGGCCGGCGGACTCCGCAGCTTCACCAGCGCGCAAGGCGGCGATGCGGGCCGAGTCCTTGCGGTTCATCTGTCCGGCGCCGATGCCGGCCGTCTGGCCGTCCCGGGCGAAGACAATGGCGTTTGACTTGACGTGCTTGGCGACCGTGAAGGCGAACAGCATGTCACGCACTTCGGTCTCGGTCGGTGCGCGGCGGGTAACGATCTTCAACTCGGCCGGCGTGATTTTGGCGTTGTCACGGCCCTGGACAAGGAAGCCACCCGCCACCGATTTGAAGGTCTCTCCGGCAGCCATCGGATCGGGCAGGGCCCCCGTCAACAGCAGGCGCAGGTTCTTCTTGGCCGCGAACAGCGCGATGGCGTCATCGTCGGCCTCGGGGGCGATCACCACCTCGGTGAAGATCTTGACGATCTCGGCCGCCGCGGCGGCGTCGAGGCGGCGGTTGACCGCGACGATGCCGCCGAACGCCGATACCGGATCGCATTGCAAAGCCCGCAGATAGGCGTCTCGCAGATCCCCGCCCAAAGCCACGCCGCAGGGATTGGCGTGCTTGATGATGGCGACGGCGGCCGAGGCGGCCGGGTCGAACTCTGCAACGAGTTCGACCGCCGCGTCGGTGTCGTTGATGTTGTTGTAGCTGAGTTCCTTGCCTTGCACCTGCCGTGCGGTGGCGACGCCGGGGCGGGGATTGGGAAAGGTGTACAGTGCGGCGGCCTGATGTGGGTTCTCGCCATAGCGCATGGTCTGCTTCAGCGCGCCGGAGATTGTCTTCCGGCCCGGCCAGTCCTCACCATTCCGGGTGGCGAACCACGTACTGATGGCCGCGTCATAGGCGGCGGTGCGGGCATAGGCGCGTGCGGCAAGTGTGCGCCGCAAAGCAAGGGAGGTTACGCCGTTCGCCGTGAGCGCCTCCAGTACCTGCGCCATGTCTTCCGGCGCGGTGCAGACGGCGACATAGGGATGGTTCTTCGCGGCCGACCGGATCATCGCCGGGCCACCGATGTCGATGTTCTCGATGCAGGCCTCGAAGCCCGCGCCGGCGGCGACCGTCGCTTCGAACGGATAGAGATTGACATAGACCAGATCGATCCCGGCGATGCCGTGCTCGGCCATGGCGGCCGCGTGATCGGGGGCGTCACGCACGCCGAGGAGAGCGCCATGGACCGCGGGATGCAGCGTCTTGACCCGCCCATCCATCATCTCAGGATAGCCGGTGACATCGGAGACATCGCGCACTGCAATACCCGCGGCAGCGATTGCGGCGCGGGTGCCGCCGGTGGAGATGATTTCCACGCCCAGGTCGGCAAGGGCGCGGGCAGTGTCGATCAGTCCGGTCTTGTCGGAGACCGAGATCAGGGCGCGGCGAACCGGGGCGACGTCGGCGGCGGGGGGAAATGCGGGCGCACTCATGGCGGACTCCTTCTGGATGGAAAGGGGGCGCCCAGGCGTGCGGCTTGATAATCATCCCGCGCTCCCCGGTGGTGGCCCACCTGCGTCGCCAGTCACGCGAGACGGCGCGAAAATAGGCCGTGATGGCCCGGTGTCAACGAGACTCTGGTGCAGCGAAAAAACGGGAAGGTGTGACGCCGAAGGCCTTATGGAAGGCGGCGATGAAGGCGCTGGAACTCGCATAACCGGCATCCGCCGCGACCGCTTTGACAGCTGCCCCGGCCGCAATCCGCTCCAGGCCGACGAGCAGCGCGCTATGGCGGCGCCATCGACCGGGAGAAAGACCCGTCTCTGCCGAGAAACGACGCTCAAACACGCGCGTGGTCATGCCGATCGCACGGGCGAGCGACGGCAAGCCGGCCGCCTCCGGTGCATTGGCGACAATGAGCGATGCGGCCTGGCGCAGCCGCGGGTCTTCCGGCTGGCGAAGATTAAAACCTGGCATTGCGGACCAATGGAATTCGGCTCGGATGAGCGTGATCAGCGCCTGCTCGACCGGGTCGCGCGGGTCGAGCATGCCAATTTCCGTGGTTCGGACGATCAGCTCTCGCATCAACGTCGAGATCGAGACAGCCGTACAATGGGCGGACGCCTGCTCAAATGCTTCGGGACGCAGGTAGAGGGTGCGGAAGGCGCTGGCGTCGATGAAACGGATGCTGTGTCGGATGCCAGCCGGCGCCCAGACGGCCCAGCCTGGTGGCGCGACCCACGTTCCCTCCTCCGTCCAGACGGTCATCAGTCCGGCGGAAAGATGGATCAGTTGATGCCAGTCGTGGACATGATCGGCGATGATGCCGTCACGCGCGGGGTCCGCGATGGAGGATCGGACGACGATATGGGGCTCATCGGCCGCGTTGCGACGTTTTCGCGACATTGATTGCCGTAATAGCAGGATTGCGACGCGCCGGCCATCGAAGCTATCTTGCCGGCCATGCCAAACAACCTCGCTTCCTTCGCCATCCACGTCGACGACGTCGATCGCGCCCGCGTTTTCTATGAAACGGTCTTCGAATGGGTTTTCGAGCCCTGGGGACCGCCGGGATTCTATCTGATCCACACCGGCGACGACGCTTCGCCGGGTGTCCAGGGCCTGATGCACAAGCGTCTGTCGCCACGCACCGGATCCGGATTGAACGGTTTCGAGGTGACTTTTTCAGTGGATGACGTCGATCTTATCGCGGCGCGCGTCGAGGCGGCGGGCGGAACGATCACCATGGCGAAATCAGTCATTCCTACCGTGGGCGCGCTGATCCACTTCCTGGACACCGAGGGCAATGACGTTGGCGCAATGAAGTACGACGACGCCCCTCATACCTGAGTAATCTCGTAACGAGTTGGCCGGCTACACCCGCAAGGCGGTGATGTTCGTGGCGTAGCCGTCCGGACCGTCTTTGAATACCGAGGTTCCCGCGACCAGCGCCGTCGCCCCGGCCTCGATGCAGAGCTTTGCGGTTTCCGGCGTCACGCCGCCGTCGACTTCCAGAACGATATCGTGGCCGGATGCGTCAATCATCGCCCGCAGCCGGCTGATCTTGGCGAGCTGTGAAGGCATGAAGTGCTGTCCGCCGAAGCCGGGATTGACCGTCATCACCAGGATCACGTCGATATCGTCCATCAGGTATTCGATGGCGTCTGGGGGGGTCGATGGATTGAACACCACGCCCGACTTGGCGCCGAGCCGGCGGATCTCGCGCAGAGTGCGGTCAAGGTGCGGGCCGGCTTCAGGATGGACCAGCAGATTGTCGGCGCCGGCCTCCCGATACGCCGCGAGATAGGGATCGGCCGGCGCGATCATCAGGTGCACGTCGACGGGGATTTTGACGTGCGGACGCAGTGCTTTCACCACCATCGGGCCGATCGTGATGTTGGGTACGAAATGGCCATCCATGACATCGACGTGCAGCCAGTCGGCCCCTGCGGCTTCAATGGCGCGCGCCTCCTCGCCAAGCTTCGCGAAGTCGGCGGAGAGGATGGATGGGGCGATGAGGGGCGTACGATTCATGGGGTCAGGCTTTAGCACGACGCAGCCGGGCGACGAAGAAGCCGTCGAGTCCGCCAGGCGCATGATGCGGCAGGATACGCAGCCAACCCTCGGGGCAAAGGCTTGCGGACGGTGCTCCGCCCTCGCCTGCAGCAATCGGCTCAAGTGTGAATTCGGGGTGCGATGCCAGGAAACCTTTGGCCTGCGCCTCACCTTCTTCCGGCTCGAGCGAGCAGACGCTGTAGACGAGGCGACCACCCGAGGCGACGCGATGCGAAGCGCTGTCCAGCAAGTCGGCCTGTGCGACGGCCAGCGAGGCGATGTCGCCGGGCCTGGCGTTCCAGAGCACGTCGGGATGGCGGCGGAAGGTGCCGGTAGCCGAGCATGGAGCATCCAGCAGAACCGCGTCGAACGTTCGCTGGTCGACCCATTTCACGGCGTCGGTCGCGATCACCTCGGCGCCCAGACCGGTGCGCTTCAGGCCAGCGGTCACCCGACGCAGTCGTTCCGCCGATCGGTCAAGGGCGGTGACCTTTGCCCCGGCCGCCGCCAGCTGCAGTGTCTTGCCGCCGGGCGCCGCGCAGAGGTCCAGCGCGGTCTGGCCGCTTCCCGCCTCCAGCAACCGGGCCGGAATGGCGGCGGCGGCGTCCTGAATCCACCAGCGTCCGTCCGCGAAGCCGGGCCAGGTTACGATGTCGCCGCGTTTCGCCGTGCGCAGGCTGCCGGATGACAGCGGCTCGCCCTCCAGCTCCGCCGCGAGCTCCGCATCGCCAGGGTCGCGCAGGGTGATGTCGGTGTCAGGCTCAAGGGCGATGCTGGCCGCGATCGTCCTGGCCTGCTCTTCGCCATAGGCCGCCTGCCAGCGCGCGAACAGCCATGGCGGCGCCAGAGCCTCTGGATCGTCGCTGATCGGGCCGTCGCGCAGCACGCCGCGCAATACGGCGTTGACAAGGCCGCGCAGAGGCTTCGGCGCCAGGCTGACGGTCGTGTCGACGGCGGCAAAGGCCGGTGTGTCGAGATAGAAGGCCTGGGCCAGACCGAGCCGAAGCAGATCGCGCGAGGGCTTCGGTGGTTCCTTCTTTAGTCGAGTGTCGAGGGCGCGGTCGATCGGGCCAAGGTGGCGCAGGGTCGCCATGACCACCGCGCGCGCGAAGGAACGGTCCTGGTCCGAAAGCCGGCCCTGTCCGGCGGCGTTCAGCGCATCGTCCAGTCCCGAGCGTCCGCCAAGCGCGGCTTCCAGAAGCTTGAGCGCGGCGGCGCGGGCGATCAGGGCGGTGTTGGCTGTTTCGGTCACCAATCCGGCTTGCCCCGATAACGCGCCTACGGCAAGGGGTTGGCCAGCGTGACTGTGAAGCCTAAACCTGTATGGCCATGACCGACCCGCTCCCACCGAACGCTGCACCTGACAAAATCCTTACACCCGCGGCGAGGCGTGCGCTTGAGGAGGCCGCCGCTCGAAAGGCGGCTGCACAGGAGCTTGAGACGGCGGCTGAACAGGGCGGACCCAAGGGTCCCGAGCCCACACGCTTCGGAGACTGGGAGCGAAAAGGCGTGGCGGTGGACTTCTAGGTTCGTCTAACCCGCCATCTCGGCAACGATCGCCAATGCAGCTGCTCTGGGGTCGCGCGCGGCGGTTATCGGGCGACCGCAAACCAGATGACTGGCCCCCGAAGCAAGAGACGAAGCGGGCGTTGCGGCTCGGGCCTGGTCATCGAGACTGGCCCCAGCGGGACGTATACCCGGTGTAACCACCAGGAAATCGGGACCGCCCAGTCGTCGGGCGAGTGCGGCTTCATGTGGACTCGCGATGACGCCGTCGGCGCCGGCGTCGATGACCTGACCGATCCGGCGGGCAACCAGCGCCTCGACGTCCAATGCATAGCCCATTTCGGCAAGGTCATGATCATTGAGGCTGGTCATTACCGTGACCCCGAGAATCTTCGACTGGAGGTTGCCACCGCGGCCTTTGACCGCGGCGCGCAGCACCTGTGGCTCGGCGTGCACGGTTAGAAAGTCACAGGCGCCGCTTTCTACGATGGCCGCGGCCGACTTTTCGACAGTTGCTCCAATGTCGTGCAGCTTCCAGTCGAGGAATATGTTGAAGCCACGCGCTTTGAGTCGTTTTGCGAGGTCCATTCCGCCGCCGGCCAGGAGTTGCAGACCGATCTTATAGAACGCGACCGCGTCGCCGATTGTCTCCACCATCACCTCCGCTTCCGCACGGCTGGGCAGGTCGAGGGGTACGATGAGGCGCGGATCGGCGGGCATGGGCGGTCCCCTTGCGACCATGGTCGCGAAACGGCGTGAATTGGGCTAAGCGCAAGCCATGAACCAGGCCGAATTCGCCGTCAACTTCTTCATTGCGTTGTTCGCGCTGGTCGATCCGGTCGGCAACGTGCCGCTGTACGCCGCCGCGACCGACGGCGCTCCGGCGGCCGCGCGCCGTCTGACCGCTGTTTATATCGCCCTGTTCGCCTTCGTCTTTCTCAGCTTCTTCTACTTGACCGGCCTGGGGCTACTGCAGTTCTTCGGCATCTCGATGTCGGCCTTCCGCATAGCCGGAGGCATTCTGCTGCTGCTGATGGGTCTGGAAATGGCGCGAGGCGACCCGAGCCACATCATGGACGAGAACCCGACCACCGGTGTGAAGCTTTCCACCTTTGCGGATGCCGCACGGCGATTCGAGGGACTGGTCGTGCCCTTCGGCATGCCTTTGCTGATCGGCCCGGGCGCGATCTCGACGGCGGTGATCTACGCCGAAGAGGCCAAGCGGTTTGGTGTGAGTGGCGTGGCGATAGGGCTGGGAGTCATCGCCGGTGAATGCGTGCTGATCGTGGCCGCCTTCTGGCTGACCAGCGTGATCTCGCGCCTGTTGGGAAAGATCGGCATGGTAATCGTCATCCGGGTGCTGGGGCTGATCCTGTGCGCGATGGCGGTGCAGTTCATGCTGACCGGTCTCGCGGGTTCAACCATGGGGCTGATGCGGCATGACGCGGTCGCGCCCTATCAGGGCATCCACCACCTAGGTGTTGGCGGGCAGCCGGCCACGCCTGGCCATTAGCGTCATTCCCCACTCGTCCGGCAGGAGCTTGGACAGTGCGGCCGCCGCCTTGTACGGTGCACCAGGCACCGATACCGGTCGATTGGCTTCGACCGCTTCGAAGCCGACGGCCGCCACCTCGTCGGCCCCCATCCACATCCAGGCCGGCGTCTCTTCGCCGATTCGGGCGCGTGTGCCGTTGACGTCATGGAACTCGGTATATGTGTAGCCCGGGCAGAGCGCCGATACATGTACGCCCGAGCCGCGTGTCTCCAGGTGCAGGCCCTGCGAGAACTTGATCACGAAGGCCTTGGCGGCGCTGTACATGACCGTGCCGGGCGCGGGCGGAGCGAGACCGGCCATGGAGGCCACGTTGACGATGCGACCGAAACGCCGCTCGAGCATCCCGGGCAGCACCTTGTGCGTCATCTCGCAGACCGCCACCAGCAGGACCTTCAGAAATGCCTGTTGCTCATCCCACGACGCGGCTATGAATGATCCGGGGACGCCAAAGCCGGCATTGTTGACCAGGGCGTCGACAGAACGGCCATGCGCCTCAATCTCGGCAAGAATGCCGCCCACTCCGTCCGGCTGGCTGAGATCCGCCGGAATGATCAGAATATCCACTCCGTGCCGCAACCTGATCTCATCGGCGAGGGCGGCGAGGCGGTCGGATCGGCGGGCGGTAATCGCCAGATCATAGCCGCGACTGGCGAACAGTCTGGCGAATGAGGCGCCGATGCCCGACGATGCGCCGGTAACAAGTGCAAGACGCCCGCTCATGTGGCGAATCCCCAAACAGTCCGCGCGTGGTGCGCGAAGCAAATGTACCTAACCGGGCGGCGTATTTAAATGGCCTGCGGGGAATGGGGCGGTGGTGTATGGCGCGCGTCAGCACGATTGAACCGCGTGACAATTGGGTGTACCGCGCGCGCCCAGCGCCATTGGGCCGAACGTCTGATGGCGATGGGCCGCGCGCGGCCGTCTCGGAGAGCAGATATTGACCGCGAATGTGTCCTTGACGCCCTCCGGCGAGGCTTCGGCCGTGTCCGCTGGCGCGCCCGACGCCGATAATCATCCATTGAGCCGTAGGGGGTTTGCCGCCCTCACGCTTGGTGCGATCGGTGTCGTCTTCGGCGATATCGGCACCAGTCCGATCTATGCAATGCGTGAGGCGCTCTCACATTCAAGGGCAGCCGAGAGGGCTGACATTCCCGTCCTTGGCGTCGTGTCGTTAATTCTCTGGACCCTGACACTGATCGTCACGGTCAAGTACGTGATCTTCCTGCTCAGCGCCGACAACAAGGGCGAGGGTGGCTCCGTGGCCCTGATGGCCTTGGCGCAGAGAGCGCTCGGCCGACCTTCCGGGACGCTGTTCCTGATGGGAGTCGTCGGCGTCGCGCTCTTCTACGGAGACGGCATAATCACCCCCGCCTTTTCCGTGTTATCCGCGGTGGAAGGGCTCAAGGTCGCCCCCCATCTTGGCCATATGCTGACGCCGTTCGTGCTACCGACGGCCGCTGCCATCCTGGTCTCGCTGTTTCTGGTCCAGGCCCGCGGCACGCATCGCGTGGCGGCGCTTTTCGGGCCGGTGACGATCCTGTGGTTCTTGGCGCTTGCAGCGCTCGGGATCTACAATCTCGTCGCCGCACCGCGAGTCTTTCTGGCGCTCAATCCATACTACGCCGTCAGGTTTCTCTTCGAGAACGGCTTTGTCGGCTTCATCATCCTGGGCAGCGTGTTCCTGGCGGTGACGGGCGCGGAGGCGCTCTACGCGGACATGGGACATTTCGGCAAGGGCCCGATTCGGGCGGCCTGGCTGATCCTGGTCTTCCCCTGTCTGGCCATCAACTATCTGGGGCAGGGCGCGTTCGTGCTTACCCATCCCCACATGCGTCAAAATCCATTTTTCGGAATGATTCCCCATTTTGCCTATTGGCCGGTGCTGATCCTCGCCACGGCGGCGGCCATCATCGCCAGCCAGGCGGTGATTTCAGGTGCGTTCTCGATGACCCGGCAGGTCGTGCAGCTTGGGCTGCTGCCGCGCCTGGACATCAAGCGCACCTCTGAAACCCAATCCGGCCAGATTTTCATCCCGGCGACAAATACGATGATGATGATCGGTGTTTTGCTGCTGCTGGTTGTTTTCCAGAGCTCGCACCATCTGGCGTCCGCCTACGGCATCGCGGTCACCGGGACGATGTTCATCAGCACCTTGCTGGCCTACGTCGTAGCTCGTCATATGTGGAAGTGGAGCTGGCTCAGAATCATTGTTTTGCTGGGGCCGATTTCCATAATGGACACGGCTTTCCTTGCCTCGAACATGTTCAAGATACCGGACGGCGGCTGGGTGCCGCTGGCTTTCGGTGGGGGTCTGGTGCTGGTCATGTGGACATGGTCGCGCGGGGTGCGGATTCTGTCTGACAAGACCGCCAGCGAGAGCGTGCCGCTGGCAAGCGTGGTCGTGAGTCTCGCCAAACGGCCGCCGTTCAGACAGCGCGGGACGGCAATGTTCCTCACCGCCAACCCTGAGGTGGCTCCCGTTGCCCTGCTGCACAACCTCAAACACAACAAGGTCTTGCACGAACACAATGTCATCCTGACCGTTAACACCGCCGAAACGCCGACGGTGGCGGAGTCGGATCGCGTTCACATCGAGCCGATCAACAATGACTTCACCAAGGTCACTTTGACCTACGGTTTCATGGAAAGCCCGAACGTGCCCAAGACGCTTGCCCTTTGCAAAAGGATGGGTCTGAAGTTCGACATCATGTCGACCAGCTTTTTTGTGGGGCGCCGTTCGATCGTGCCGGACGTCCGTTCGAGCATGCCGCTCTGGCAGGACCACCTGTTCATATTCCTGATGAAAAATGCGGCCGATCCCACCGACTTCTTCAAGATCCCTCCGGGCCGCGTTGTCGAACTGGGCACCCAGGTCACCGTCTGACGCCCGTCAAACATAGGAAACATAAAGATGGCCCCGCAAGCGCCGGTAAAAAAAGTCGTGCTGGCCTATTCTGGCGGGCTAGACACCTCGATCATCCTGAAATGGCTGCAGCAGACCTACGGCTGTGAGGTTATCACGTTCACGGCCGATCTCGGCCAGGGTGAGGAGATATCGCCGGCGCGCGACAAGGCGCTGTTGCTGGGTGTGAAGCCGGAAAACATCTTCATCGAGGACCTGCGCGAGGAGTTCGTCCGTGACTATGTGTTCCCGATGTTCCGGGCCAACACAGTCTATGAGGGCCAGTACCTGCTCGGAACGTCTATTGCGCGACCGCTGATCGCCAAGACTCAGATCGACATCGCCCGCCGCCTCGGCGCGGATGCAGTGTCTCATGGCTCGACGGGCAAGGGCAACGACCAGGTTCGATACGAAGTCGCCTACTATGCGCTCGAACCTGATATCCGCGTGATCGCGCCTTGGCGGGAATGGGACTTCAAGAGCCGCGAGGCGCTGATCGCCTTCGCCGAGCAGCACCAGATTCCGATCGCCAAGGACAAGCGTGGCGAGGCCCCGTTCAGCGTCGACGCCAATCTTCTGCACTCTTCGTCCGAAGGCAAGGTGCTGGAAGATCCCAGTGTCGAGGCGCCGGAATTCGTGCACATGCGAACGATCGCGCCCGAAGACGCGCCGGACAAGCCGTGCATCTTCACGATGGATTTCGAGAAGGGCGATCCGGTCGCCATCGACGGAGAGCCGCTATCGCCGGCGGCCCTGCTCACAAGGCTGAACCAACTCGGACACGACAACGGTGTCGGCAGACTTGATCTGGTCGAGAACCGCTATGTCGGCATGAAGTCGCGGGGCGTGTACGAGACTCCTGGTGGGACCATCATGCTCGCCGCCCATCGGGGCGTAGAGTCGATCACGCTCGATCGGGGAGCCATGCATCTGAAGGACGAGCTGATGCCCCGTTATGCGTCGCTCATCTACAACGGCTTCTGGTTCTCACCCGAACGCGAGATGCTGCAGGCCGCGATCGACTATTCACAGGCCCACGTCTCCGGTCAGGTCCGCGTGAAGCTTTACAAGGGCAATGTCAGCATTATCGGCAGGTCGAGTCCGAACTCGCTTTACGACCAGGACTTGGTGACATTCGAGGAGGGCGCCAGCGCCTACGACCACCGCGATGCCGCGGGCTTTATCAAGCTCAATGCACTGAGGCTGCGCGTAAAGGCCCGGAGGGATGCTCGCGCGGCTCCCTAGGCCGCCGTTTTTTTGCCGCGGAATGGCCCGGAAAAAATCCTGACGCCCCCGTCATTTTTGTTGACGCGGATCAATGACGCGCGCATTCTTGCAATCAGGAAGCGCAACTCTCAGTCAGGAGAAACCACCGTGGCCGATGGTAACATCACCAAGGACGTCATGTATGAAGCCGTCTCGCCGGACGACTTCGAGTCGATGCTGAACCTCGACCGTTACGGTAGCCGTTCGACCGCGTTTGATCGCATCATCAGCGCCACCCACGATCACTTCTGGGACCCACTCGACAAGAAGTACATCGACTTCGACGAGCCGTTCGACATGGAAAACCAGGCAATCATGCCTGAGGAACTGGTGCCCGCGCTACAGACGAAATATGTCTCTGAAGCATTGTCGGATCCCAAGGAGCGTATTCGCTTCATCAACCAGCAAGCGCTGCGCAGCTTCTCCTCGATCCTGCACGGAGAGCAGGGCGCTCTGAACCTTTCAGCTTCGCTTTGCCACGTGCTCTATGATCAGGGCGCGCAGGAATATGCGGCCAACCAGACCCGCGAAGAAGCACGTCACGTCACCGCGTTCGCCAAGTACATAAAGGCGCGCTGGGGTCGTCCGGCCAAGTGCAGCCCGGTTCTGCAAACCCTGCTGGTAGAGATTATCGGCTCGCCGGAGGTCTATAAGAAAATCGTCGGCATGCAGATGCTGGTCGAGGGCCTCGCCATGGGCGCTTTTGCCACCTTCTTCCAGAAGATGCATGACCCGCTTGGCCGCAAGCTGATGCAGCTCGTCATGACCGATGAGGCGTTCCATCACAAGTTCGGCAAGATCTGGGCAGATCGCACCGTGCCGCACCTGACACCTGAAGAGCACGCGGTTATCGAAGACTGGGCGGCGCATTGCTTCCAGACGCTTTTGTTCAATCTTGTCGCGCCACATGAACAACGTGATCTTTATGAAGAGTTCGGTCTCGATCCCGACCGCGTGGTCGCCGAATTCGCGGAGATCGCCACCGACGACGCGCGGCGCGAAGATATGAAGGAAGCCACCAACATCTTCCGTGTGCTGATCAAGACTCTTCTCAACGCGGGGATCATAAGCGATCGCACGCGCGCCTTCTATGGCATGTATGTCGACATGGAAGAGTTGAAAGGCGAGGGCGACACCATGGTGGGTGACGCCATTGCCGAGGACGGTATCGCCTACCTCAAGACGATCAATTTCCGTGATCATGGCGCCGGGCTGAAAATCGCCGCGGAGTAGATCCAGGCGTTAAAATCGGACCTTCGTTCAGGCCGCCCGCAGGCCGGGCCCATCATCTGGGTTCCTAATGCGGGCGGCCTTTTTCGTACTTGACGACGAACAAAGGTGGAACAAAATGGCGCTATGGACGCCATCGCTTTTACATTCAGTCGGCCAGAGACCACCAGCGCGGTGACGCGCGGCGCGGCTCGCCTGCTTGGGGCCACGGGCTATGCTCCTTTGCTCGAGGTCTCTCTTCCCAATGGCCGGCGCGCGGATATCATGGCGCTGGGGCGGCGTGGTGAAATCCTCATAGTCGAAGTCAAATCGAGCGTCGAGGACTTCAGGGTCGACCGAAAATGGCGCGACTACCTCGAATATTGCGACCGTTTCGCCTTCGCGGTCGCTCCAGAATTTCCGCGCGATATCCTGCCTGACGAGCCTGGGTTAATCGTTGCCGACTCATTCGACGGCGCCATGTTGCGCGAAGCCGTGGCTGATCCGGTGTCGGGACCGCGAAGAAAGGCCATAACGCTGGCCTTCGGGCGGCTTGCCGCAATGCGAGCCATCGCCGCCAGCGGCGTTTCAACCTAACGAGGAGCGCGCTTGGCCAGTATGCGCTGCAACGTGCGTCTGTGCATACCGAGTCGCCGTGCTGTCTCGGATACGTTGCGCGCGCATAGTTCATACACACGTTGGATATGTTCCCAGCGCACGCGGTCAGCACTCATCGGATTTTCCGGCGGCGCCGGCGAGTCCGATGTCAACACACCCAGCATGGCCCGCACGACGTCTTCCGCATCGGCCGGCTTGGCCAGGTAATCCACCGCGCCGGCGCGGACGGCGGCCACTGCCGTGGCAATATTGCCGTAGCCGGTCAGCATGACGATCCGTGCGTCCGGCCGCCGCTCACGAATCGCCTGCACGACTTTCAGTCCAGATCCATCCTCCAGGCGCAGATCGAGCACCGCAAACGCCGGCGCCGCTGCCCGAACCGCTTCGACAGCTTCGGCGACCGAGCCGGCGAGCGTTGTCGAGAAGCCGAAGCCATCCAGCGCACGTCCAAGTCGCCGACACAGGATCGCATCGTCATCCAGAAGGAGCAGTGTTTTCTCCGGTAGGGCGGAAACAGCCGCGCCCAGATCGTACATGTTTACCTCTCAAGCGGTTACATCGTGACCGCCCAGGCGGATCGAGTGCAAATTCTCGCAACCGAAAGCGTGAACTCAACTCGCAACGTCGTCAACCAAAGAGGGAGCTTCGAGATTTTGGCGCCGCCATCTGGCGGTGACCAGGGCGCCTCCCGAGCGGGCGTTGCCAAAGGTTACCTTCGCGCCGGTTCGCTCCAGCAAGGTCTTTGCGATGAACACCCCCAGACCCATGCCAATGTGGCCGCCGCGCGATGGTTCCGCGTCGGCGCGGCTGGTTACATAGGGTTCTCCCAACCGTGCGAGGATTTCTGGTTCAAAGCCTGGTCCGTCGTCGCGAATCTCAATTGAGACAAACCTCTGGTCGAAACGGCCGACTACGCGGACTTCCGACCTGGCAAAATCAAACGCGTTTTCCACAATCGACGCCAAAGCCGGCTCAACTTCCGTGAGTCGCCAGAGCGTCGGCGGTGACTGGCCAGGCGGCCCGATGATGATGGTCTCGACCGGGGTCTTCGCTCGCTCGACAAATGGCGCCGCAAGTTCCTCCAGCAAGGCCGCAAAGTCTACTCGCTGATGCAGCGCATCGCTGGTCTCAGGCGTGTTGGTGAGCCGGCGTAAGATATCACGACAACGTCCAGCCTGTTCAACAAGTAGCCAGGCATCTTCGCGCAATGGACCCTGCGGGGCGTCGCGGGCCATTTCCTTTGCGATCACCGCGATGGTTGTCAGGGGAGTGCCCAGCTCATGCGCCGCGGCGGCGGCCAGCCCGCCCAGTGCCGAAAGGCGTTGCTGGCGCGCCAGGAAGGTGTCCGTGAGGTGCAGCGCCAGCTCCATGCGTGATGCTTGACGAGCGGCCCACCAGCCGTAGCCAAAGCCGACAATCACGCCAAGTATGTCGGCGGTGCCACAGGCTATCCGGTAGCTCATTGGAAGTTCGATGTGGACGCCGGGCGGCCACGCTGCCGGGAATGGTGTCAAGATCATAGCCACGCACAGTGCTACGACCAGGCCGGCGATGAACAGGGCCTTCCTGAGCGGCAGCATCGTTGCCGCCATCCGCGCCGGCCAGATCAAGGCGAGACAGAACGGGTTCGGCGAACCGCCCGTGAGGGAAAGGATCATCGCCAGCTGTATTGCATCGAAGGCAAGATAGCCCATCTGCTCCAACTGGGTTGGTCGGCGTGTACCAGTCAGCAGCACGACCGCGATGTTCATAACCACGCCCAGGCCGATGACCAGGGTCAACGACGCCAGCGGAAGCGGGAGTTTCATGAACTGGGCGACGACGAAGACGCCGAACGCCTCCGCGACCAGAACCGACCATCGCGAAATTATCAGGTCCCTGCTGGTGAACAGAGCAGTGGAAATCCGTCGGTCTTGCGCGTCATCGATGTCAAGCGTAGCTGACCGCCTCGCCTTAGCTGCGAGCGACTCATCGTTGAACGGTTCGAGGAAAGAGGTCGACGCCATGTCCCCAAGGATCGCGCGGAAGTCGTCGCGACGCCAGCATTCCTTGAGTTCTCGGCCGCGGCCTGTTGCCGCCCGTCGCGCCACGGTGATTTCCGCGATCGTGGCTGTTGCCCTACTCGCGGCTTGTCGTCCGGCGGCGCCTCCAACCACGGAGGCGGCAATTGGCGGCCCATTTCATCTCGTCGACCAAGATGGCCGCCCGGCGGACCAGAATTTGCTTCGTGGCAAATGGTCGCTGGTCTATTTTGGCTATACCTTCTGTCCTGATGCATGTCCGGCAACCTTGGCGAACCTGGCGAATGCCCTGGACAAGCTTGGGTCGCGCGCGGATTCTGTCCAGGTTGTCTTCATTACCGTCGATCCGCACCGAGACAATCCGGGTCAGCTCAAGGCCTATCTCGCGAGTCCGTCTTTCCCGCAACGGATCATTGGTCTCACCGGCGCCGACGCCGGAATCGCGGCGGTTGCGCGAGCCTATCACGTCTACTACCGACAGGCCGGCAACGGTGCGGCCTATAGCGTAGACCATACGTCGGTCGTCTATCTGATGGACCCTGACGGCCATTTCTCAAAGCCGATCGGCTTTGGCGAGCCACCGGCCGATGTAGCCCGCGATATCGGCAATGCGATGGCCGGGGTGTAAGGGATCCTGGAACCCGTGCTGGACTTCCACATGTCCAACGTCCATTTTGCGGCGCTGCGCGACCGCGAGGAAATTGATGCTCTACGCCATACATGAAACGGCATACCGGTCGGCGGCTCCGCTCAGCATTGCAGCCACGCTGACGCGAGCCTTCTGGCGCTCGCCGTACAATCCGGCCGCCGCCTCTCAGTTTGGCCGGACACTGTTTGCCTCCGCCGACCTCACTGCGAACCTAACGCGTCGCTATTTCAAGCCGGCGTGGAACATCGACGCGGTCGATATCAATGACCGTACCGTTCGGGTAACGCGCGAGACCGCGTGGCGCTCACCTTGGGTCAAACTGCTGCATTTCCGGCGCAATCGCGACGACCTTTCAGCCGCCTCAGCGAATTGCGAGTCTCCCGCGGTCCTGATCGTCGCCCCGTTGTCAGGGCATTTTGCAACATTGCTTCGCGGCACGGTTGAGACATTTCTCACCGATCACGACGTCTATGTTACCGACTGGTCGAATGCGCGTGACGTTCCGCTTGTCGAAGGGCGTTTCGACTTTCACGACTACATGGACGTCGTTGGCGACATTCTTCACCATATTGGTCGTCGGGCGCACGTTGTCTCGGTGTGCCAGCCCGGTCCGCCGGTTCTTGCCATCGCCTCGCTGATGGCTGAGGACAAAGATTCGCTTCGACCCGCTAGCCTGACTTTCATGGGGTCGCCGATCGACGCGAGATTGTCTCCCACGGTCACCAATCGCCTCGCCGAGGAGCGACCTTTTGCGTGGTTCGCATCCAATATGATCTACACAGTGCCTCCGCCATATGTGGGTACCTGGCGGCGTGTTTATCCGGGATTTGTTCAGCTGTTCAGCTTCATGTCGATGAACGCCGAGGCCCATCAGGAGGCGCATCTGCGCTATTTCAATCACCTTGTCGGGGGCGACGGAGACTCAGCTGAGAAGCATCGGGAGTTCTATGACGAGTACCTTTCGGTGCTGGACCTGACGGAAGAATTCTACCTTCAGACAATTGACATAGTCTTTCAGCGCTATCTTCTGCCCAAAGGCGAGTTGATCCATAACGGCCGCCGCGTGGATCCGTCGGCCCTCGTTGATGTCGGACTGATGACGGTTGAAGGTGAGAACGACGATATTTCCGGCGTCGGCCAGACCCAGGCCGCCCACCTGATCTGCCCGAACATCCAGGATGCGAGGCGTGAACTCTACGTCCAGCCTGGAGTTGGACATTATGGCGTGTTCAACGGGCGTCGCTTCCGGGAGGAGATTTATCCCCGGGTCAGGGACTTCATCGCGCTCAACGAAGAGGCTTTGCCGCAAGCGATTCGCGGCCTATCCCAACCAAATGAAGCTGTTCGCGAGCAGGCCGTCGGTAAAGCTGGAGGACGGCGCGCGGCTTGAGATTGATGGGCTGGTCGTTCGACTGACAGTCAGCGGTCGCGCCCGGCGGATCTCTTTGCGCATCGATCCCCTGAAGCGGGAAGTGATTGCGATAGCGCCTTCGACGCGCCGACTGGCGGATGCCTGGTCATTTGCGCGGGAGCGTCGTGACTGGGCGCTCGAACGACTGGCCGACCTGCCTCCGCCAATCAGATTGCTGCGGGATGACGACATCAGGATTTTCGATCAACCGCATCGCCTGATCCCGGACAGTCGCCGTCCCCGCCTGTTGCCGGCGTCGGACGAATCGCCGGCGAGAATTCTGGGATGCGGTGAAGGCTCCGTGGACCAGGCGCTGGTAGCCCGGGCAATCAGGCGTGAGGCGCTGACGGTCTTCACCCGTCAGGCCGCGGTTCATTCCGCCGCGCTGGGCGTCGTGACTCCCCGGGTTGCCACTGCCGACGCCCGGACGCGTTGGGGATCATGCTCGCCGCCGCGACCAGGGCGTGTCGGCGCCATCCGACTCTCCTGGCGATTGGCGCTCGCACCCTTCGTCGTGGCTGACTATGTCGTCGCCCATGAGTGCGCCCATCTGATCGAAGCGAACCATGGGCCTGAATTCTGGCGGCTGGTCGGTCGTCTGGTAGACGATGTCGCCGAATGCCGTGCGTGGTTGCGCTCCAACGGAGCGTCCCTTCAGGGATTTGGTCGGTAGTTTGGCGCTCCCGACCGAGTGGCGATCTACGGCCTCCGCGCGCTCGGTTCAGTACCGGCTAGGCAAAGACCACCGTTTTGAAGCCGTTCATCATAATGCGGTTCTCGGCGTGCCAGCGTACCGCGCGTGCGAGGACCGTACATTCGATGTCCCGGCTTATCTCCATCAGCGCCTGTGGTGAGCGACTATGGTCCACGCGCTCGACGGCTTGCTCGATGATAGGGCCCTCGTCCAGGTCTGGTGTCACGTAGTGGGCGGTTGCGCCGATGATCTTCACGCCCCTGGCATGAGCCTGATGGTAGGGCCGCGCGCCCTTGAAGCCTGGCAGAAAGGAGTGATGAATGTTTATACAGCGTGCGGAGATGCCATTGCAGAAGGCAGGTGATAAAACCTGCATGTAACGGGCCAGGACAACGAGGTCGGCCGATTGGTCCTCGATGATCTTCTGGAAGCGTGCTTCCTGAACCTCCTTGGTGGCTGCAGTGATCGGAAGGTGAGAATAGGGCAATCCGTTCCATTCAACGAAGGAACGCATGTCGTCGTGGTTCGACACAACACCGACGATTTCAACGGGAAGGACGCCTGAGCGCCAGCGATGCAGCAGATCGAACAGGCAATGACCCAGCCGCGATACGGCGATCAGGACGCGGGTTTTCTTCGCGGCGTCCGTCATCCGCCAACGAATGTCGAAACGCCCGGCGACTACTGAGAATCTCTCCCTGAGTTCGGCCTCGCCAGGAAAGCGCGGGCCTGCGGCGGAGAATGCGGCTCGCATGAAGAACGTATCCTCAATCGGATCATTGAACTGGCCGGCCTCCGTGATGTTGGCGTCGTTGTTGGTTAGAAACTCCGCCACTGCCGCAACGACGCCCATGCGGTCAGGACAACTGAGGTTTAGCACAAACGAAGGCGCCGCCTTGGCCTTTGAAATCGAGGGTGACATGGTGGTGAGCCTCTAACGGGAGGTATCGCCCGGGGCCGGATCCGGCGGGGCTTCGGGATCCGGGCCAGGCGGAATCTTGCTGCTTTGCATCAGATCATCGATCAGGTCGGGTGTTGTTGACGGCTGCGGCGTGCCGCTCGGAATTGCCTGGGCCGCCAGGCGCGGCAGCGCTGCCGTCATGAAATTGTGCCAAATCTCCGCCGGAGGGCCGCCGCCGGTAACTTTCGCCATTGGTGTATTGTTGTCCTTGCCCACCCACACCGCCGCTGTAAAGCCGCCCGTGAAGCCGATGAACCAGGCGTCGCGGTAGTCGCTGGTGGTGCCGGTCTTGCCGGCGAGATCGTAACCGGGCACGGACGCCCGCCCGCCGGTGCCGGATGCAATCACCTGTCGCATCATCTGGACCATGTAAGGCAAGGCCGGGTTGCCGATTGCCGGTTCGCGCGGTGGTAGCCCGACGCCGTGATCATAGAGAACCTGTCCGCTGGCCGTGCGGATGCGTTCTATCCCATAGGCGTGTGCGCGCATGCCACCGTTGGCGAAGGTATCGTACGCCTGTGTCATCTCCATAGGGCTGACTTCCACGGCGCCGAGGGCCATCGAGGGATCGGTCTGAATCGTCGAGGTGATTCCCAGTCGGTGCGCAGTTTCCGCGACCTTGTCGGTCCCGACCTCGTTGGCCAGTCGCGCGGCGACCGTATTGATCGACTGTGCAAGGGCGGTTTCCAGGGTGATCGCGCCTAGATAACGGCCCGTATAGTTGCGCGGGGTCCAGCCGTTGATGGTTATCGGCTCGTCCACCACCTGGTCGGTGGGCGTGTGGCCTGCTTCCATCGCGGTCAGGTAGACGAACGGTTTGAAGGCCGAGCCTGCCTGTCGTCTCGCCGCGGTTGCACGGTCAAACTGACTCTCGGCATAGTTCGCGCCGCCGACATAGGCCCTGATCCGCCCTTCACCATCGAGTGCGACAAGGGCGCCCTGAGAAACGCCCTGTCCGGCGTGCGCCTGGACACCGGCCCTGATCGCCTGTTCCGCCGAGGCCTGGATTGGCAGGTCCAGCGTTGTCTCGACAACCAGGTCCTGGGTGGGTTCACCTACCTGCGCGCGCACCTGAGCATCGAGCCAGTCGACGAAATACTGCGCGCGCTGGTTTGCCAGTGTGGCGGAAACATGCACGGGCTGGGCGAAAGCCTGGTCGCGTTGCGCGGTTGTGATGAAGCCCTGGCCGGCCATTTCATTGAGCACCACGGTGGCTCGTCGGGCCGCGCGTTCGCTGTTGGCGGCCGGGTTGTAGCGCGTCGGACCTTTCATGGTGGCTGCAAGCAACGCAGCTTCGCCAAGGGTCAGCCCCGCCGCCGGCCGGTCGAAATAGCGCTGCGCCGCCGCCTCGATTCCATAGGCGCCACCACCAAAACTGACGCGATTAAGATAGAGCGCGAGAATCTGCTTCTTCGTGAAATGCATCTCGAGCCAGACCGCCAGGATCAGTTCCTGAGCCTTGCGGCGGTAGGTCTGCGCCGGAGTGAGGAAAAGGTTCCGGGCAAGTTGCTGGGTTATCGTGGATCCACCATGCAGTGATCCGCCCGGGTGGGTCAGGTTGTAGATTTCCGAGGTCAGCATGCCCCACGGATTGAACCCGAAATGGTGGTAAAACTGGTGATCCTCGATGGCGATGAACGCTTCAGGCACATAGGCTGGCAATGAGTCGATGTTCGCCGGTGGCGCGAACTGGCTGCCGCGAACCGCAACGACGGCTCCCGAACGATCGAGATAGGTTATCGAGGGTTGACGATGCACATCATAGAGCTTGGATGTGTCGGGCAGGTCGCGGGCGAACATCGCGAGAAACGCGCCAAGGAAGATCAGGCCCCAGACCGCCAACACCAATGACCAATAGATCAGGCCGCCAAGGAAGCCCCGCCGCCCGCGAGGGGGCGGGCCGGCGGCCTCGTCGCCGTGAAGATGCGACATGCGTCGTTCCTTGCCCGAGCCAGCCCAGGCTTTCTTAGCCGAGCGATTTCAATTGCGCGAGATGATTGACGACGTCTAACGACGCCCGTCCTCGTCCCATAATCTTAACGGTCGAATCAATCGGCGCAGACTGCCATAAGGCGGCCGTGACACCCAACATAGAACAAGCTCGCGACACGCTCCGACGGATTTTCGGCCATGCCGATTTCCGCGGACTGCAGGCCAGTGTCGTGACTGAGATCCTCGCCGGCCGAAACGTGCTTGCGGTGCTGCCGACGGGTGGCGGCAAGAGCGTCTGCTATCAGGTACCCGCCATGCTTCGGGCGGGGGTGGGCGTGGTGGTATCCCCGCTGATCGCCCTGATGAGCGATCAGGTGGAAGCGCTGAAGCAGCTGGGAGTGGCGGCGGCGCGGATGGACTCCGCCCTTTCAACCGACGAAAGGGACGAGACATGGGCGCGGCTGGCGGCGGGTGAGCTTGATCTCATCTACCTTTCGCCCGAGGGGCTCATGCAGCAGGCCAGTTTGCGACGCCTGCAGAGCGTGCCAGTGTCGCTTATCGCTGTCGACGAGGCGCATTGCGTGAGCCAGTGGGGACACGATTTCAGGCCCGAATATCGCACTCTAGGCAGGCTCGCCGAGCTGTTCCCGGATGTTCCGCGAATGGCGCTGACCGCAACAGCGGATGCCCGGACCCGCCTTGATATCGTCGATGCGCTCAGGCTGGCCGATGCCCCGCAGTTCGTGGCGAGTTTCGATCGCCCTGAACTGGTGCTCCTGGCCGAACGCAAGCATGGCTCGCCAGCCACCCGGGTTTCCCAGCTTGTGGCGGCTCGACGCGGCCGCTCAGGAATTGTCTACTGTGGATCGCGAGACGGGGCGGAGCGCCTGGCCGCGAAACTGGTGGCGGATGGCGTGCCGGCGAGACCCTACCATGCCGGGCTGGACAAATCGATCCGCGGCGAAGCCCTTTCCTGGTTCCTCGCGGAGGACGAAGCGGTGATCGTCGCCACGATCGCGTTCGGCATGGGCATCGACAAACCGGATGTCCGCTTTGTCATTCATGCCGATCCTCCCGGCGCCATCGAGGCGTATTGGCAGGAAATCGGCCGGGCTGGCCGCGACGGTGAAACGGCCGAGGGCATCACGCTCTATGGAGCCTCGGACATGGCCTGGGCGCTGGAACGTCTGCGCCGGCGAGAGTTGCCCGATGCGATTGGACAGGTCCAGGCGCGCAAGATCCACCAACTCTATGCGATGCTGGATGGGTCGGTCTGTCGCGCGGCCAGTGTCCGTCGTTATTTCGGCGAAACCGACGCCACACCCTGCGGGCAATGCGATATCTGCGTGTCGCCCCCAGAGGGGGTTGACGCCACGCTTGCCGCGCAGAAACTTCTTTCGGCGGTGCACCGCCTGGGCGGGCGTTTTGGTCGGGGCCGGCTGACGGACCATCTGCTGGGCAAGACAAAATCCGTCAGCGATTTCGAGGCTGCCCTTTCGACTTATGGCGTGGGGCGCGAATTCAACGCCGCGGGTTGGCGGGATCTGCTCGATCAACTGCTGTTCGAGGGGCTGCTGGTTGAACACGCGAATGACGGTCGCCCGATAATCGGCCTGGGAGAGGCCGATGCGGTTCGTGAGGTCTACCGGGGGCAGCGTCGGATCGTGGTGCGGCGGTCGCCGCATCGCGATGGCCAGGCCACGGTGACCGGGCGACCCCGAAAGCGGCGGGAACTACCGCCACTACCAGACAACAACGCGGAGTCACTCTTCGAGTCGCTCCGTGTTTGGCGTCGCAAGGAGGCTGCCCGTCAAAGAGTGCCTCCGTACGTCATCTTCCATGATCAAACGCTTGCCGACATTGCCCGGGCGCGGCCGACCAGTCGGGAGACGTTGGCGTCGATCGGCGGAGTCGGCCAGGGTAAGCTGGATCGCTATGGCGACGTCGTCCTCGAAATCATTCACGCTTCGACCTGACCGACGGGACCGTCGAATCTGGGGCGTCACGCCGCGATGCGGCCATCGCGGTCTCTGGTGAACGGTCGATCTTTGGAGGTCGAATTAGGTTCTGGCGAAGGACAGGAACGGCGGCGTCGCCTCTCTAGGCGACACCGCCGTTCCGTTGCTCGCCCCCACCGGCGATCTCCGCGAAACCAGGACTATCGCAACTCGCGATATCCACGCCGCTCCGACAAAACTGCTGCCCCGCTGCGACAATTGGGCCAGCTTCGGGAGGTTACGCATAGTGCCTCGTCAGGGTATGAGTCGTCTGTGCGCCAGCGCACGGAATGAATGTGCGTTTTTTCACCAGGAGACAGTGCTCCTGGTGCATGCCAATAGAGGCGTGACGATAAGTTATCGGGGTTAAGTCATGCTAATGGCCGGCAGTTCAGGGCTCGCCGCCTATGTGCCGGAAGATATTCTGGAACGCTGGGCCGCCGCGGGCGCTCCGGCTGACGGGCTGACCTTTGAGGCCGTAGTCCTGATCGTCGATGTCGTCGATTCGACTGGCCTGACCGACCGCTACAGCGCGTTGGGCCGCCAGGGCGCGGAACGGCTAAGCGGTATTCTCAGCGAGGAATTCGCGTTCATTGGTTCGGTCGTCGAGAGACACGGCGGTTCAATTGCCCGCATCGCCGGCGACGCATTGATAGCGGTCTGGCCGACCGACGGGGCGGGCGTCACCCGCCCCGCCCGCAACGCTCTGGCTTCCGCAATGGAGGTTTCCGCGAAGGTCGGTGGCGAAATCTCTCATCGCATTGCAGTTGATTTTGGGCCGATCACGCTTTCAGTCCTGGGCGACACGGGTGGAAGGCGCTTTGCACTGGTATCCGGCGCGCCGATGCGGGCCATGGCGCCCGGCCGACTTCGCGGTGCGCCTGGTGAGGTTTGTGTCGCGGAGGCCGTGCTCGAAATGTCGCGCGGAGATGAGGTCGACCGCGGACGGCGGAACCCGTCGAACACGGTCGTCGGTGGGGCCTGGGGGCTGCGGGACTTTGTGCCGCCGCCCGTCCTCTCCCGCGTTGAGGCTGGACTTCGTGACTGGCTGGCCGAGTTCCGCACTCTGAGCGTCGTCTACATCGGGCTCGCGGATCTGTCGGCGGCGGAAATCGCCAAGGCATTTCATATCGTCGACGCGGTCGCCCGGGGAGCCGGCGCCGCGGTTTGGGACGTCATCGACGAAGACAAGGGCGTGGTGATCAAGATCATCTTTGGACTTCCGCCGTATGCAACGGAGACCGATGCGGTCTGGGCAGTCGATGTGGCGCGCCGCGCGTTATCGGCGCTGCAATCAGCGGGACTTGTCGTGGACATCGGTGTCGCGACCGGCCGGGCATTTTGCGGAGAAGTTGGAGGCGCCTCGCGGCGGGAACACATCGCGGTCGGTCCGGCAATGAACTACGGCGCCCGCCTCATGCAGGCCAGCGATGGCTCCGTGCTTTGCGATGAGGCCACGACCCGAGCGGCCGCCGGCGTCTTCAGTTTCGGTGAGCCAGTAGCGCTTATGATCAAGGGGCGTGAGACTCCTCTGGAGGCCCGGTGTCTGTCCGGATTGGGTTACAGCCAAACAACCGACGCTGACGCCTCTGCTGACAGCCCGCCGATTGGCCGACTGGCCGCCTGTCGCACGATCGATGCGGGCCTGAGCGCTCTCGTGGTCGGTCCCGCGCATCCGGTCCTGATTCGTGGCGAGCCCGGTGTCGGCAAGACTCGCCTGCTACAGTACGCAGCTTCGCAAGGACGGAAATACTACGGCCTCATCGAGGTGCACGCGCGAGGCGCACGCACCGAACGAAACACGCCATTTTTCGTGTTCAGACAGGTCCTTCAGGGCTTGGTGGGATTGACGTCGCATGGCTCGGATTTCATCACGACGTTTGCACGCGCGCGGAATCTGTTGGTCGGTGAACGATTGGCGGGGCGGGTTGATCTGCTCAACGACATATTCCCGATGCTCGGGCGTCCTCATGCGAACGAGAGCTTGTCTGGCGCCGCCCGACGAATGGCGCTCGAGGACCTTGTAGTGGGGTTGTTCCATCGCGCGACCAGGGTCAGCCCGTGCCTGCTGCTCATCGACGACCTTCAGTGGGCCGACTCTGCATCCCGCGACCTGCTGCAGGTTGTCGGGGAGCGGTGTCCCCGCGTGTTCCTCATCATGGGGGTACGACCTTCCGGCCTGGGCAGCGGTCATGGGGTGCAATTGTTTCTGGCGACGGCTGAAACCGTGGTCGACCTCGATCGCCTGGGCCCCGAGGATACTGAGTCGCTGGTCGCATCGCAGCTTGGCGTTGCGCGATTGCCTCGGCGTTTGGGCGCATTCATTCATGACCGGTCGGGCGGTCTACCCCTTCACGCTCAGCAGCTTGCGCTCTCGCTACTAGAACGCGGCCTTGTCACCATAGCCAATCGGAGATGCGAGGTTGCGCCTGGCGCGCTGATTGATGACGTCGCGCCCGACACCTTGCGCGGGCTGATCACGGAGCGCATCGACCGCCTGGATCCACTCGATCAGCTTACCGCCAAGGCGGCGAGCGTGATCGGCTTGGCCTTTGACCTGGATTGTCTGAGCGAAATTCACCCGGGCAAGGTCGACGCCGAGCGAATTGGCCAGTCTTTGGATCAACTCGTCGCGGCAGGATTCGTCGCGCCACTGGGCGGCGGGCAGTACGTTTTCGAACAGGCTCTGTTTCGGGAAACGCTCTACGAGCTGATACCGTTTGCCCAACGGTCTCCACTCCATGTTGCGACCGCACGGCGTATCGAAGCAGTGAACGTTGCGGAAGGTGGCGCCCGGCATGCCGAATTGGCCTGGCATTGGGAGCAGGGTGGGGAGATGGCGCGCGCCATCGTCTGGCGAATGAACGCCGCATGGAGCGCCCTTCAGGTACATGCAGATGCCGACGCGCTCGACCATGTCACCCTCGTCAGGCGGATAGCTGGCGAGACGGGCCAGCGACTTTCGCGGGCGCAGCTTGTCCAGCTTGAACGAATCCACGCCGACGCTTGTCAGGGCCTCGCCCGCTTCGACGAAGCCGGACTTCATTTTCGCGCCTGCGCATCTCTCGCGGGATTACCCATTCCTGAGTCACCGCCGGCCGTCGTGGCGAGTCTGGTGGTCGCAATTGTTTCGCGGCTGGCGTCGCGCGGCGGCTGGTTACGCTCGTATCTTTCACTTGAGGCGATTGAGCGGGATCGGCTGGCGGCCCACGTCTATATGCGCCTGGCTGAACACGCCTATTTCATCAATGATTCGCTTGCTCTTATGCAGCGCACACTCGCCTCGTTAAACCACGCGGAACGGTGCGGATCGTCACTTGAAAGGACGGTTGGCTACGGCGGGCTGGCGGTTGGTCTAGGGGTGGCGGGCCTTGCAGGACCGGCAAAATCTAACGCGGAGCGAGCTGTCCTTCTGGCTACTGGGAGTGGTGGCGGGCATGAATTGGGTCTCGCTCATCTGATGGCTACGGTCGCACTGTTTCCGGCCGGCAATTGGCGGCAAACCGCTGATCACGCAGCCAGTGGAGCCCGACAGTTCGAGGTCGTCGGCGATGAGTTCCGGCGTCAGTCATGCACAGTTCTGCTTGCCTATGCCCAACTGGCCCAGGGTGAACGGGCAGCCACACGAGAGACGTTGTCACGCGTTCCAGACGCTTCCGCGGATATCGAAACCGCTTCGGTACGCGCCTGGACGGCCTCGTGTCGGGCAGTGCTGGACCTGGTGTCGGGAGAAGCGCCCCTGGAGTCGATAGCGGTGCTCACTGCGTCTCTTTCGGACCTGTTGGGCCGCGCAGACCGCCTGGTTTGTCTGGGTCCGCTCGCTGAGGCGCACCTGGCGGTGGGATGTCATGAAAAGGCGCTGGAGTGCGTCAGCGAGGCCATCGAAATACTGCGCACGGAGTCCCCCGCGACCGGGATCAGCTATGTGAGCCTGCCCCGCCTAGTCGACTGCAGCCTTGCGCTCGGCAAGACGCACTGGGCGGAACTGGCGCTTAAAAGCGCGCTGGCGTTTGCGGGAAAGGCGCGCATTGCCCGGCCACACGTGCGTTATGTGGCCGGCCGCCTTGCAGCCCATGCGGGCCGCTTTGACCGCGCCCGATCACATTGGCGAATTGGTCTGGCCGAAGCGGAGGCCATTGGCATGCCATACGAGGCGGCGCTGTGCGGGGATGCGTTGAGCGGGGTTTCGAAATCGATGGGCGGCGAGATGTCGACACTAACCATTGCGGACCGACGTCGCTTTTGATTAGGCTTTGTGCGGCTTGATGGCGTGGGGGTGAAATGAGCAAAAAGAGGATCGCGGTTCTCGGTGGAGGCATGGCCGGACTCACCTGCGCCCATGAGCTGTCAAAGACTCAGGAGTTGCGCGACCAGTACCAGGTGACTGTCTACCAGATGGGCTGGCGGCTCGGTGGGAAGGCGGCAAGCGGACGCGACCAATATGGACGCAACCTCGAACATGGCCTGCACGTCTGGTTCGGCTATTACGAAAACGCCTTTGGGCTATTGCAGGACGTCTATGAACGACAGGATGCGGCGTCGGCGGGGGCCTTGCGAACCTGGCGTGATGCCTTCAAGCCGCAGCGACACACGGGCGTCGGTGTGCAGACGGAGGAAGGGTGGCGCTATGTGTCCATCGACTGGCCGGACAAGGCTGGGGTACCGGGCGATGGCGGGTCTGTAGGGACACTTTGGGGGGCGCTGACCCTCATCGTCGGACTGGTGGAGAATCTTCTTGTCCACCCGAGCGCGGGCGGCTCCACCGCGACCGTCGCGCATGACGATTTCAATCGCCCCCTGTTTAACGCAGCGCTCAATCGGGGACGTTCCCCGGAGGATCCCCACCCCGCTATCCACTCCACCGGCGCCGGTGCGCTGTCGCCATTGCATGCATTCGCCGCGGTTGGAAACTGGCTTACAGCACTGACCCACCATGGCGACGGCGAACGACACGATCACCTGCATGAAATCGGTAATCTGGTCACGTCCGCCGAGCGCGCTCACAGACATGCTGGCGGCCTGCGGGCGGAGAATGCAACCGAACGACTGATTGCCGAGACAATCCACATATTCGCCGCGGCGCTTCGAGGTGCGATCAAGGATCTGCTGTTGCCCAACCGGTCGTTTGAAGCGATCGACGACACGGACTTTCGCGACTGGTTGACCAGACATGGCGCGGACCTTGAGATCGTCGAAAAATCGAGTATCGTCCGGGTTGTCTACGATATTTCATTTCAGTACACGGATGGCTTTATCGACCAACCGGATTGTGCCGCCGGTTCAGCGCTCGGTTCGATCATCCGCATGCTGGCGACCTATAAGGGCTCGATGATGTACCTCGCGCAGGCGGGGTTCGGAGAGGCGGTGATAACCCCGATCTATCAGGCGCTACTGGCGGATGGCGTCCAGTTCCGTTTTTTCCAAAAGGTCGTTGGCCTCCATCTATCGGAGGACAAGCAATGGATTCAGCAAGTTCGCTTGCATAGGCAGGCTGAGACCCTGGACTGTGCTGAATACTCGCCGACAGTCGAGGCTTGCGGGCTGACCTGCTGGCCATCGGAGCCGCATTGGGGCCAGCTGAAGGGGGGCGACGACCTCAGAGCCCGGGGCGTAAATTTCGAGAGCCGCTGGTGCAATCACCCGCCCGCGGGCGAGGACATTCTGCACTTCGGCAAGGACTTCGACCACGTGGTCCTGGCCATCGCCTTGGGTGGCTATAAACCCCTGACCGACGCCTCTGGCGAGACCGACCCAGGCATTTGCGCGGAGCTAGCAGAAGCCGAAGCGCGGTTCGCGCAATTCCTGACCATCCCGCTATCGCCGACCATCGCGATGCAGATCTGGAGTGACCGGACCCTGGATGAACTCGGCTGGAGCACAGGCAAGTGCGCCACCGTCTCGGGACCACAACTCTACAACATCTGGGCGGACATGTCGCAGGTGCTATCCGTGGAGCCGGATGGTCCCAGGTCCGTGCATTACCTCTGCGGTAGCTTTCCGACGAAACTCTATGCGGCGAGCGTAAGCCGCAGTGATGTTCCGACGCTTGCTGACGAAGAGGTGAAGGGCATCGCGAGGGATTGGTTGAATGCCAGCGCGTCCGCGCTGTGGCCGGCCGCTGTTCGCGACGGAGCTTTCGACTGGGACGTGCTGAGCGACCCGGAAGGCCGCACCGGCGAGGCCCGCTTCGATGCGCAGTTCTGGCGGGCGAACATCGACCCGACGGAGTGCTGCGTCGCCAGCGCGACGGGCACGACGATGCACAGGCTGCTTCCGTGGGAAAGCGGGTTCGCCAACCTCACGCTGACCGGTGAAGGCACACGGCACGGGCTGAATGCCACGGCGGTCGAGGCTGCCGTCATGTCCGGGCTTGCGGCGGCGCGATCGATCTGTGGGGACAAGACGCCAGTGCCGGGCTTCGATTTCCTCATGCGCAAACCTTGGGATGGCCCCTGGGGCATCGGGTGAGCCGGCCGCGCTTCATCTCCTGGACCGGGCATGGCGCGGCGGCCAGCGCCCCCCCGGCGGAGTTTACCGGCGCACACGCCTATGTGTTTGCATTCGACGCCGACCGGGGGGCGATACAGGCTCTTGTAGACAAGCTGTTGAACCCGGCGACGTCCGGCAAGCTGCGCTACAGCGCGATTTCATCCACCGCGATCCTGAGTTTCGTGGATGTCGACCGCTGCCGGTCGCTTACCGAGGACATCGGTTGGACCAGCGGTCGGGAGTGCGCGATCTGGACACCGCTTTGGGAGCATCCGGCCGAGGGCGGCCTGGGTCGACTCGTTATGTGGGCGCCGTATGTATTCATCAACTATAGCCTGGGATTGATCACCGGGCGCGAGGTCTGGGGATGGCCGAAATTCGGCGCCACGCTCGGCATGAGCCGCGATCAGCCCGACCAACCGGCCAGCTACACCTGCCGCACCATGATATATCGCGATTTCGGCCACGATGTGATGGGCAAGGAAGAGACATTGATCGACGTGCGCGGTCCGCACCCGTCGCCCGTTCCGCATACGCCGTGGGGGGAAATCTCCCACGGTCTGGTGTCGATTGCCGAGCACCTCTCGGAGGAGGCCCTCGACGCGGCGCTCCGTGCCCATCTCTTCGAGCCGGTGTTGCCGATCGTCGCTCTCAAGCAGTTTCGCGACAGCGCCGACCCCGAATTCGCCTGCTACCAGGCGATCGTCAATTCGCCATGCCAGCTCACCCGGTTCCATGCCGGCGGGCTGCTTGAAGGCCCGTTCGAACTTGAATTCGCCCAATGCCGAAGCCACCCGGTCCTGGCGGATATGGCGGGCGAGCCGATAGCAACCAGTGGTTCACTGCGGCGAACAGCCAAATGGTCGGCCTGGTTGAATTTCGACTTTATCGCCGCTCCTGGTTCCGCGGTTACGGCCTAGCAGCGCGAAAGTATCGTTGGCAAATCTAACCGTTGTTTCACTTGCCGCCGGTCGGGCAGGCGTGCATTCGAAGCAACCCGGCGATCATTCGCCATCGCGGAGCGACACTCCATGCTGATCATCGAAGCCCTCAGTCACGTCTATCCAGGCGGAGTACGGGCGCTCGATGATGTCAACCTGACTATTCCCAACGGCATGTACGGACTGCTCGGTCCCAATGGGGCCGGAAAGTCCACGTTGATGCGCATTGTCGCCACATTGCAGGCGCCGACATCGGGGTTCGTGCGCTTCGGCGACATCGACGTGATCCGCAATCCGGACGCCCTGAGGCGGACCTTGGGATATCTGCCGCAGGATTTCGGCGTCTATCCACGCGTGTCCGCGGTGGACATGCTCGACCACATGGCGGTGCTGAAAGGTTTCGCCAACCGCCGTGAGCGTCGTGACCAGGTCGAGGGGCTTTTGCGTCAGGTCAATCTGTGGGACCATCGGAACAAGGCCCTGGCGGGGTTTTCCGGCGGCATGCGGCAGAGATTCGGCATCGCCCAGGCCCTGATAGGCGCCCCGTCGCTGATCATCGTCGATGAGCCGACAGCCGGCCTGGACCCGGAGGAACGCAACCGCTTTCTGAACCTGCTGGCCGAGATCGGCGAGAATGTCGTGGTTCTGCTTTCCACCCACATCGTCGCCGATGTCGCCGATCTTTGCCCGAAAATGGCTATCCTCAGCGAGGGCCGCATTGTGCGCGACGGCGGCCCGACGGCCCTGATCGCGGAACTGTCTGGCCGGATCTGGATGAAGAGTGTCGAGAAGGCCGAGCTGGCCGCGGTGCGGGAGTCTCACACGATCATATCGTCCCGCCTGTTAGCCGGCCGCACGGTCGTGCATGTACTCGCTGACTCGAACCCGGGGCCGGGTTTCGAGCCAACCCCCGGCGGACTGGAGGATGTCTATTTCTCCACGCTTGGGCGTCCGGCGAAGGCCGCCTAGTGGCCCGACAGGGAAACTTCGGCGCGGTCGCCGCCTTCGAGTTCCGCCAGCAGCTGCGTTCACCGCTCTTCTGGATCGTCACCGGGACCTTCTTCCTGCTGGTATTCGGTACGATGGCCAGCGACCAGATTCACATCGGTGACACCGCGAACGTTCACAAGAACAGCCCCTTCGCGATCGGACAGACCCACCTGATCATGAGCCTGTTCTTCATGTTCGCCGCTACCGCATTCGTCGCCGGATCGGTGGTGCGCGATGACGAGACGGGCTTTGGCCCGATCCTGCGTACCGCGCCGCTTGGCAAGTTCGACTACCTCTACGGCCGGTTCTCGGGCGCCTTTCTCGCGGCCGCCGTCTCGTTCCTGTCGGTTCCGGCGGCGATGCTGGTTGGCCAGTTCCTGCCCTGGACTGACCCGGACAAGCTGGGGCCGTTCCGGTTGGATGCGCTCGCATTCGCCTATCTGGCGCTCTCGCTGCCGGTGATCTTCTTCACCTCCGCGCTGTTCTTTGCCGTTGCCACCGTCGCCCGGTCAGTTGCCTGGACCTTCGTCGCCGTCATCGCCGTGGTCGTCATCTATTCGCTGGGCGCCATTGTGCTCGGAACCCCAGACCTCGAGCCGATCGTCGCGCGCTGGGACCCGTTCGGCCTTTTCACCTTCGACATCGTCACCCAGTACTGGACGGCCAACGACCGCAATACGCTATTGCCGCCGTTGGTCGGCATCTTCCTGTTCGATCGCCTCTTCTGCCTGACTCTGGGCATGGCGGCGTTGTCGGCAGCCTATCCCCTCTACCGCTATCGCGGCGCGCCCGGTCGCATGACCGAGGCGGTCCGGACCGAGGCCCTGCAATCGACGCCGAGCGATGTTCCACGGCTGTCCGGCGCGCGACCCAGCTTCAACCGGCGCGCCGCCTGGGCGCAGTTCGTTGCGCGCACGGCATTCGACATGGGCCAGGTTTTCAAAAGCCCGGTTTTCTGGATCCTCCTCGGACTGGGTCTCGCAAACGCGGGTGGCGGCCTCTGGGAAACCACCGACGACGGCCGATATGGCGGCGCCACCTGGCCGGTCACCCGTGTCCTGATACCGGTGCTGGACGGATCGTTCTTCTTCTTTTCGGTGATCATCGCCGCCTTCTACGCCGGTGAGCTGGTCTGGCGCGATCTCGACCGCCGCGCTCATGAAATGATCGACGCCACACCGGCGCCGGACTGGAGTTTTCTGGTCCCCAAGACGGCGGCCGTCATCCTGGTGCTGGTTTCCACGCTGCTGGCGAGCTTACTGGCCGCGGTCATCGTCCAGGCGGCCAGGGGTTACTTCAATTTTGAGTTCGACAAGTATTTCCTCTGGTACCTGCTGCCGGACTCGTTCGACCTGGCCATTCTTGCAGCTCTCGCCGTGTTCGCGCAGGCGGTGAGCCCCAACAAGTTCGCCGGCTGGGGGCTGATGGTTCTCTACATCATCGCCCGTTTCGCCGTCCCTGGGCTCGGGTTCGAGCACAATCTGATCCTCTACGGGAACGTGAATCCGGTTCCGTTGTCCGACATGAACCGGATGGGCGATTTCTGGATTGGCGCGTGGTGGTTCCGTTTCTACTGGGCGTCGTGGGGGCTGCTGCTGCTGGTGGTGGCCTTTTTGTTCTGGCGACGTGGGACCGAGACCCGCTATCTGCCCCGACTTGCCCGCATACCCTCACGCCTCAAAGGGCCCGCGGGCTGGCTCGCGGCGCTGGCCTGTTTTGCGATCCTCGGCGCCGGCGCCTTCATCTATCTGAACACCAATGTGCTCAATCGCTACCGGACCCAGGAGAGCGGCGATCGCTGGCTGGCGGACTACGAACGCACGCTGCTGCCCTATGAGAGCCTGCCGCAACCGAGTGTTGTCGGGGTCAATCTAAACGTCCAGGTTGAACCAAAGCGCCCACGCCTCGAAGCGCGCGGCGTCTATGTTCTCGAGAACGACACCAACGCGCCTCTGCGGCAGATTCATGTACGGTTCGACCGGCCCGTGCATGTGCTTGCGCTGAGCGTGCAGGGGGCGCGTCCGACGCGCACCTATGAGCGCTTCAATTATCGAATCTTCAGTTTCGATACGCCGATGCTGGTGGGTGAGCGGCGCAGCCTGTCCTTCGATACCGTGCTCACCGAGCGCGGCTTCCGCACCAGCCGGAGGTCGACCCGCGACCTGACCCAGGTGGTCGCCAACGGAACCTTCGCCAACTCATTCGAGATCGCGCCGGCGATTGGCATGAACCGTGACAGGCTGCTTTCCGACCGGGCAAAGCGTCGGAAGTACGGCCTGCCCGCGGAATTGCATATGGCCCCATTGGGCGACGAAGCCTCGCGAAACCGCTCGGTGTTCGGCGGCAATAGCTGGACCCAGGCCGACATCACCGTCAGCACGGATGCCGATCAGGTGCCGATTGCCCCGGGATACAAAGTCTCGGATGTGACGACCGGAGGGCGTCGGACCGCTCACTTCGTCACCGAGGCGCCGATCCTCGACTTCTTCTCGATCCAGTCAGCCCGCTACGCTGTGAGAACGCAGCGCTATAAGGGCGTAGACCTGTCAGTCTACTACGACCCTCAGCACGCGATGAACGTAGACCGGATGCTGCGAGCGCTCCGCGCATCGCTAGACTACTATCAGGCCAATTTCAGTCCCTATCAGTTCCATCAGGTGCGGATTACCGAGTTCCCCGACTATGCGCAGTTCGCCCAGTCGTTCGCCGGGACCTTCCCCTGGTCCGAGGGGCTTGGGTTCATCGCCGACTATCGCGACTCCACGCGCGTTGACCTGGTAACCTACATCGCCGCCCATGAATTCGCTCACCAGTGGTGGGCCCACCAGCTGATTGGCGCCGACCAGCAAGGCGCGACGCTACTCTCTGAAACCCTGGCCCAGTATTCCGCATTGCGGGTGATGCGGCAGCTCTATGGACCTGATCAGATCCGCAAGTTCCTGAAGTTCGAGCTGGACAGCTATCTGAAGAACCGCGGCGGTGAAGCCATGGCCGAACAGCCGCTCGAACGCGTCGAGGACCAGGGCTACATTCACTACCGCAAGGGCTCGCTGGTTATGTACCGTCTGGCCGACGAGATCGGCGAGGACGCGGTCAACCAGGCGCTGCGGGCGATGCTCGCAAAATACGCCTTCAAGGGCGCGCCCTATCCCACGGCGCTGGATCTGGTCGCCGCGCTGAGGGCGCAGGCGCCAGCCGACAAACAGGGCCTGATCACGGATCTGTTCGAGAAGATCACACTGTATGATCTGAAGGCCGATAAGGCGACGGCTCACAAACGGCCGGACGGACGCTATGATGTCACGCTTCGGCTCACGGCCACGAAGGCCTATGCCGATGGCCAGGGCAAGGAGACGCCCGCGCCGATGAACGAAACGGTCAATATCGGCCTGTTCGACGAAAAGCCGGATGAGAAGGGCTTCGGACCCCGCGATGTGATCATCTACGAAAAGCGACCGATCCACTCGGGAACCCAGAACGTCATCTTAGTGACTGCGCGCGCTCCGAAGTTCGCGGGCGTCGATCCCTACATCGAGCTCATCCAGCGCAATACCGACGCCAACATCGTCGCGGTGAAATAGCCGCCTCCGCCTATTCGGCCATCACCCCGCCCAGCCTCTCGGTCGCGGCCAGGAAGTCTTCCATGAAGTCGTAGACCACCTGGCGGGTGCTCTGGATATCGTTCATCAGGCCGACGCCCTGGCCGACAAAGAATGTCGCCAGTTCCCGCGCACCAGGGTGACCGCCTTCAGCCAGCTTGATGATCCGCGCCAGGGCAGGCTCGGCGACCAGTCCCTGCAGCGGCATCGGCAATGGCGTCGGCGCGGCGTCGGACTCCCAGGAGTCTGTCCAGGGTGAGCGCAGCTGGCGGGAGTATTTCCCCGTTCGCGCCTTCGAACGCACCGTATCGCGAGAACTCGCCTCGACCAGCTTCTCCTTGATCACCTGTGAGGTGAAGGCCTCCTTGGTGGTCAGCCACATCGAGCCGGTCCATGCGCCGTGTGCGCCCATCGCCATGCAGGCGGCCAGTTGCCGTCCCTTGACGATGCCGCCGGCCGCCAGAATCGGAATTTCGCCGAACGGCCGCGTCGCTTCGACCACTTCCGGCACCAGCACCATGGTGGAAACCTCGCCGCAGTGACCGCCGGCCTCGCCGCCCGCCACCACCAGGATGTCGACTCCCGCCGCCATCTGCTTGACTGCGTGTTCCTTGGCCCCGACCAGCGCCGCCACCGCGACGCCGCGCTCCTTGCCCATCTCGATCATGCGCCTGGGCGGCGCGCCCAGGGCATTGGCCACCAGCTTCACCGGGTGCGAGAAGATCACGTCCAGGATGTCGTTGGCCTTGGTCTCGTCGAGGAAAGCGTCGCTCTTGCTGACCTGACGCTCATAGATTTCGCTCGCGTCGACGCCGAACCTGCCCATCACCGCCTCGGCGAAATGCCGGTGCTGTTCCGGCAGCAGGCGTAGCATCGAGTCCGGCTTGGTGGTCTGTTCGGCCATGCTGGTCGGGACGATTATGTCGACGCCATAAGGCTTGCCGCCGACCCGCTCGTCGATCCAGGAAAGTTCGAAATCAAGCTGTTCCGGCGTCAGGCCGGCCGCGCCGAAGACGCCGAAGCTGCCCGCTTTGCTGATCTCGACGATCACATCCCGGCAGTGATTGAATCCCGCCAGCGGAAATTCAACGCCCAGCATATCGCAGATTGGGGATTTCATTTCCGTTGGTCCTCCGGTGCGTTCCTGTTTATCCACGGCTTGTGAGGCGGTGACCCGGCCTGAGTCAACGAAGACGACGTCGATCCGTCCAGCGGCCTTGCGGCCGTATACCGTCGCCCTCAAGCACTGTATCTGGTTTCGTCCCCGCGCTCCGGCGATCCGATGATCGTGGGCCGATGCTATAGATCGACAGGCGACCCACCCTCCCGATGACCGACACGCCATTCATCGCTGCGCCGCTTCCGGGCTCGGAAAGGTTTCGGCTGCTGTCGCATGCGGGGCTGCTGCTGCTGCTGCTCAGTCTCGCCGCTCCGTGGGCGGGGCTGGTCAGTATCCCGGTGGCGTTCTTCCTGAAAAACCGCCTCCACCTGAGCGCCAACGAGACCGCGCAGTTCAATCTGTGGGTCAGCATTCCGCTATATCTGTCATTCGGACTGGGCCTCGTGCGCGACCGCTGGAATCCGTTCGGCGCCGGGGATCGAGGCCATCTGGTGTTGTTTGGGTTGGCGACCGCCGTGGTTTTCGCGGTGATAGCGGCGCTGCAGCCTACCTACGCGGTGCTGATGGGTGGCCTTCTGGTCGCGACTTCCACGGTGCTGGTGGCGATGAGCGCCGCCACCGGAATCTTCTCGGCCATCGGTCAGAAGTATCTGATGCCGGGTCAGGCCAGCGCGGTGATGCTGATCGCCTCCTGGGTTCCGCTGATGCTCGGCAGCGTGCTGGGCGGAGTCCTGAGCCAGGCTCTGGAGATGATGAACGGCGCCAATGCCGCGCGCGCGTTGTTTGTCGTGGGCATCGCCCTGCTTGGCATCACCGCGTTGCTTGCCGCGACCGGCCCAAGGGCGCTATTCAACGCTCACGCCGAGGTGCGGACACAGTCCCTGCGTGGCGATATCGGTCGGCTGTTGCGCCACTGGCCGGTCTACCCGGTCACGTTGCTGCTTCTGATCTGGAACTTCCAGCCTGCGTTCGGCACCGCGGTGATCTACTTTCTGTCGAACCACCTTCACGCCTCGGATGCGGAGGTTGGAACCTTTTTCGGCGTTTTCTGGGGCGCGCAGATGCTGGCGGTGCTGCTCTACGGCCGCCTTTGCCAGAGCATCCGCCTGTCCCGCCTGCTATGGGTTGGCACGATCATCGGCGCTCCGGCGATCCTGGCCATGCTGCTGGCTACGACACCAACGACCGCCATCGTCGCCGCCGGCTTCTATGGCCTGATGACCGGGATCGGCACCGGCGCCTTCACTGATCTCGCGGTACGCTCGTCGCCGCGTGGTCTCGAGGGGACGATGATGATGCTGATCCTCAACACCACCTTCTATGTATCCGGACGTTTCGGCGACCTGTGGGGGACCTATGTGTACGATCGCGCGGGCGGCTTTCCGATGACGGTGATTGTCAGCGTTGTCGCCTATCTCTTGTTGCCGCTCGTGCTGTTGATCGTCCCCCGCCGCCTGACATCAACCTCAGACGGCGAAGCGACTGCGTAGGTTCGCCGGTCTGCGCCTCAGCCTTCCGGCAGTCGTCAGGTGTCGTGATCGGGATGTTGGTGCGAGACGATCGACGCGTAATAGGCCGCGAACTTCTCCGCCTCCGCGGGCGTCGTTGTCGGCAGATTGTCGAGCTCCCCCAGCCATGGCACTCGCGTGGCGACATCCAGCTGGATGACCGGACGCAGGGCGGTCGGATCGTCGAACGCGCCGATCGCCACCTCGGCGGGGCCGTTGTCCGGCTCGAACGTCAGTGGCGTGCCGCAGGCCTCGCAGAAGCCTCGCCTGACCCGGTTGGAGCTCTGGAAATGCTTCGGAGCCCCGCGTGTCCAGCGCAGGCCGGGCGCGGAGATCAGCGGACCGTAGAACGATCCGAAAGCCTTCTGGCACATCCGGCAATGGCAGATCGAGGGCCGGCCGAGTTCGCCGTCGACGGCAAAGCGCACCGCGCCACACTGGCAACCTCCGGTCAGGGCCATGGTCTTGCTCTCCAGTCTCCCAGGGTGGCGCGCCGCCCGTCATGTCCGGTGACGACGCCTTCGATCAACGTGCCCGGCGGCGGATCGCCATCGAAAGCAATCTCGCTGAAATCCTCAGCGCGGGCCAGTCCGGGCTTCTCCACCAGGGCGCGGACAGGTCGGCCGGCAATTCCCTCGAGATGGCGCGCAAGAGCCAATGCCCCCGCCGCCCGCAGGCGCGCCGCGCGCTCCTTCACCACCGCCGATTCTACTTTTGGCATCCGCGCGGCAGGCGTTCCGGGGCGGGCGCTGTAGGGAAATACGTGCAGATAGGCCAGACCCGCCTCCTCCACGAAGGCCAGGGTGTTGGCGAACGCCGCCTCGGTCTCGGTGGGAAAGCCGGCGATGAAGTCCGCACCGAACGCCGTATCCGGGCGTATCGAGCGCACGCGATCGATAAGCGACAGCGCCTGCGCCCGGCTGTGCCGGCGCTTCATACGCTTGAGGATCAGATCGTCGCCAGATTGCAGCGACAGGTGCAGGTGCGGCATCAGCCGCGGCTCGCGCGCCAGCACCTCCATCAGCGCCTCGTCGATCTCGGCGGCGTCGATTGAGGACAGTCTCAGGCGCGCCAGCTCCGGCGTCTCGATCAGGATCCGCGCGACAAGGTTTCCCAGCACCGGCGTCTCCGGCAGATCCGCACCCCAGCTGGTCAGGTCGACACCGGTCAGCACCACTTCGCGAAAGCCTTGCGCGGCCAGGGTGCGCACGCGGCCGACGACGATCTCCGCCGGAGTCGAACGCGAGTTTCCACGGCCGAACGGGATCACACAGAAGGTGCAGCGATGGTCGCAGCCGTTCTGGATCTCGACATAGGCCCGTGAGCGCTCGGTCAGGCCGCCCGCTGGCGCCATCGCCGGTCCACTCGCCATGATGTCGCCGACCTGCACGCCGGATCGCAGCAATGCACCCGGCGCGGACTTCTCCGCATTGCCGAGCACTAGATCGACGCCGGGCAGGTCGGCGAACGACGCCGGATCAATCTGCGCCGCGCAACCGGTGACGATCAGCCGCGCGCCCGGGCGTTCGCGCGCCGTCTTGCGGATCGCCTGCCGCGCCTGCCGCACCGCCTCGCCGGTCACCGCGCAGGTGTTGAACACCACCGCGTCCTCGACCTTGTCGGCCGCCGCCTGCGCCGCGATCGCGCCGGACTCGTAGGCGTTCAACCGGCAGCCGAAGGTGACGACTTCAGTTGCTTGGGAATCTGCGTTGGAATTCCCGAGGAAACCGGGCGATGCCTCAGCATTGCTGGCGCTTATGGCTTCGCTTGGCATTACTCTTTAGTTCCGGAGATCAATTTTTCGCCGCTGAAAGATATCGATGGAGCGTCTGTCAAAACGCAACATGTTTGCGCTTGGCAAATCTAGCAGTGGAAAGGCGCTATTGCGACCCTAAGGTCTCAAGCCAATCCGCGCCTTGTCCTTGGAGTAGAGAATTTTGAACGCTACGCCGCAAATGTGATTGCTTGGGATCGGCCCATAGGAACGCGAATCGAGACTGTCGCCACGGTTGTCACCGACGACAAACCAATTTTCACTTGGGATGCGGAGCGGAGCCATATCCAGATCATGGCTCGTCGGCGAGAAATTCTCGACCTTGTAGGACACGTTGTTGGGAAGCGTTTCGACGCTGACCGCAAGATTGCTCACCGGGTATATCGCACTCGCCGGCGCCTTGATGGTTTCAACGAAGGAGTGCGGCGCTGCTTTCCCGCCCAGGATCAGTGCGTCACCCTTCGTCTCCACCACATGTCCTCCGGACGCAATTGCGCGCTTCAGAACGGGGAAGCCGCCGACCTTCGGATCTTTGACGATCACTACATCGCCCGGGCGAACGGGTGTTTGGCCGCATATCGCGCGTGCGCCAAGCACCGCGAAGATATCGCCGTCGAGCAGATTTGGGGCCATCGATGCGTTTCTTGCCACATAGATCGAAATCGGGCCGAAAACTCGATTGAGACCTGCCAAAACAACGGTGGATGGGGCGACTATGAGAATACACAACCACAACTTCAAACCGGAAAGTGTAGAGCGTGACGGGCGCCGGCAAAGAATCGCGGCATGTATGGCCAGTGATCCCGACAAGGACCAGCCTACGATTATTAGCAAAGGCGACAGTTGATCGCCACGCCAGAAGATTGGAATGGCATAGACGCCTGGTGGATCGATGATTGTAAGGGCGAACAGAAGCGTTGCCGCCGACAAGAAAGCGGATAAACCTATTAAAGCGATTTTTGGAAAGCCGGCGTAGAAATATCCGCCGGGCGGAAACACGAAATTCAACAAGAAAGCCAGCCATGGCCGTCTTCGCCGGCCGTCAATAGGCGTTGGGGTGGCGTCAGCCATCGGTCCTGGCCAGTACGCCGCTCATGTATTTCGTGAACGCCGCCTTGTAGTCGGGGTGCCAGCGCGACAGGGGCGGGCGGTTCCGCGTGATATCCTGCGCCGCCCAGGTGATCCGCGCGTTGTCGATCTCGCGGCTGACGTCGTTGTCCGGGCAGAGGATGTAGAAATCGCCGGCCGCCAGCCGCTCAAGCATGTAATCGACCACCTGTGCGGCCGTCCACGCGGCGGCGGGCTTGTCGCCGCCCTGACGGGTCATGCCGGTGAAGGTGAAGCCGGGGATCAGCAGGTGCGCGCTCACCTGACATCCGTCCGTGCCGCGAAGGGTGTGCTGCAGACCTTCTGTCAGCACCTTTATCGCCGCCTTGCTGACGTTGTAGGCCGTATCGCCCGGAGGTGTGGTTATGCCCTGCTTTGAGCCGGTATTGATAATCAGCGCCGGGCGCTTCTGATCAATCATTGCCTGTGTAAAGGCGTGCACGCCGTTGATCACGCCACCCATGTTGACGCCGAGCACGCGCCGCCAGCCGTCCGGATTCTCGAAGGGGTGGCCGCCGCCGCTGACGCCGGCATTGTTCATCAGCACCGCTACATCGCCGAATCGCTCAAGCGCGCGGTCGCGCAGGCGCTCGACCTGCGTCAGATCAGCGACGTCGGTCGGCACACTCAGGAACTGTGCGCCGTCTCGCGCGGCCGCGGCGACCACTCCACCCGCCGCGCCGAGTTTCGCCTCATCCCGGTCGGCCAGCACCACATTCAGTCCGAGGCCGGCGAAGCGTTCAGCCGCAGCCAGCCCGATGCCGCTGCCGGCGCCGGTGATCACCGCCGTGCGCCCGCTCGCTATAGCTGGATGAGGGCTCATTGGGGTGTCTCCGCCAAGGGCAGCCGCCCGATGAACTCGACGGTGACGGGCCCGGTCATCAGTACATGCCCGTCCTGCCGCCAGCGAATCCGCAGATCACCACCATCCATCTCGATCGTCGCGACCGAGTCGACCAGTCCCCGTCGGCGGGCTGCGACGAGAGCCGCGCAGGCGCCTGTGCCACAGGCTCGGGTGAGTCCCGCGCCGCGTTCCCAGACCTTCAACCGGATCCGGTCACGCGCCTTGATCTGCGCAAAACCCACGTTGACCCTTTCCGGAAACAAAGGGTGACGCTCGATCATTGGACCTATCGTCGTTACCGGCGCGGCCTCCGCATCCGGCACAAAGAACACCACGTGCGGGTTGCCCATGGAAACGCAGCCGGGGGCGGGCCAGCCTTGTCCCACATCAAGGACCACTTCGGTGGCGTCCATCGGCTGGGCCAGCGGGATATCGCGCCAGCCCAGTCCCGGCGGGCCCATGTCGACCGTGACCCTCTGTTGAGTTGCGGTGCGCCTGACTTCCAGCAATCCGCCGACGGTTTCCAGGGCAATGCTGTCGCGTCCGGTCGCTTGCAGCACCAGCCAGCCGGCGCAGCGTGTGCCATTGCCGCAGGCGCCGACCTCGCCGCCATCCGCGTTCCAGAACCGCACGAACGCCTCGGCGCGGCTTGATGGTTCGATGGAAATTAGCTGGTCACAGCCGATGCCAGTGTCGCGGTCGGCGATCACGCGCACATCTTCCGGGCTCGGCGCGAAAGGCTGCGAACCGGACTCCACCACGACAAAGTCATTGCCGAGGCCATTCATCTTCACAAAGGGGCGGGTCATTGGAAACGATACTATAGCCATTGGGTGCGTACTGCGCACGCTTCACTGTGCCGCAAAGACGTCGGCCAGCAATCTTCCCTCGGCCGCCCGGGTCGAACCCGCGCGCCAGGCGACGACGATCTCGCGGCTCATATGCTCGGCGTCGAGCGGGCGCACTGTGACCTGCGCGGTGTCCGTCAGGCCGGACTCCACGGCCATGGCCGGCAGAAACGACACGCCCAGCCCCGACCCGACCATTTGCACGAGCGTCGCAAGTGACGTCGCCGCGAAGCCCTCGTCCCGAGAGTACCGCTGTCCGCCAAGCCCGCAGGTGGCCAGCGCATGGTCGCGCAGGCAATGGCCGTCCTCCAGCAGGATCAGCTCTTCGCTTTCCATGCTACGCGGCGACACGCGTGAAGTGGCGCACAATGAATGGTTCGCCGGCATCGCCGCCATCAGTTCGTCGTCCTCGACGTGCGCCCACTCCAGTCCCGCCATGTCGTAGGGCAGGGCGATCACCGCGGCGTCCAGGGTTCCGGCCTTAAGGTCGTTGATCAGCCGGTGCGTCAGGTCCTCGCGCAGAAACAGTCGCAGCTTCGGGTAGCGGGCTCTCAACGTGGGCAGCGCGGTGGGCAACAGAAATGGCGCGATCGTCGGGATCACGCCAAGCCTGAAACGACCGGTCAGCGGCTGTCCTGCCCCCCGGCAGGCCTGCACCAGATCCTCTGCCTGACCCAGGATGACCCCGGCGCGGATCACCGCCTCGGCGCCGGCTGCTGTCAGAAGGACTCCCGACCGATTGCGGTCCACCAGCGGGCTGCCGAGAATTTTCTCCAGTTCCTGGATTCCGGCCGAAAGCGTCGGCTGGGTGACATGGGCGGCCTGCGCCGCTCTGCTGAACGAGGCGTGCTCTGCGAGCAGCTTGAGATATTGCAGTTGGCGAAGTGTCGGCAGCATCACCGAGATATAGGCCGGCCCTATGGGAATTGGTACCTTGATAGGATGGTCCGAGGGGCTATTTTGCTTCCACGAAACGCTTGAGGCGGGTCGCCTGCTGGCCGAGCACCTTGTCGACCGGGGCCGCCCATTTGTTGAGGCCGCCGACGGCGTAACCGCCGACATCGTAGGTGAGTGTGAAGCTGGTCGTGTGTCCCGCGGTCTCCTTCAGCGTCCAGGTCATATGTCCGCTGGCGCCGGTCGATTGCAGGGGTCCCAGCGCCCCGGACAGGCGCACGACAGAGTCTGGTCGCGCATAGACGACCAGCATGTGGCTGACGCCGCCGCCCGGCAGAATTTCACAGAAACAGCCGCCGGGCTTCAGGTCGATCGAGAGGTTACTGGCGTTGCCGGAGAACGTGTGTTCGGAGTCCCACCAGGAACCGATCTGGCCCAGCGCATTCCAGACCTTGCCCGTCGGCGCGCCGATCTCGACCGCCTCACTGACCTCGAAGCCGTTGGCCTGGCTATCGACCACCTTCGCGCCGGCGCTTCCGGCTGTGGCGAGAACGGCGAGCAGTGCCAGGGTCAGGCGCATGATTGGTCTCCCAGACTTCAGATGGCATCGAACGACAGGCGCGAGCCCCAGAAACGCTCGACCAGTCCATTCTGCGGTCCAGGTCGACCGGTGGTCAGAAACCGCCGCGCGCCGCTTGATCCGGGATCATATTCGGGGTGTCGCTGAAGATAGCTTTCGATTGCGCCGGCGGTCGCGTCCGGCTGATGGATCAGCGGCGTGCCATCGGGCAGCGCGGCGCGGAACATGTCGGCGATGATCTCATAGTGCGTGCAGCCCAGAATGGCGCGGTCCGGCGGCCGGCCGATCCGGCGGACGAGATTGTCCACATGTCTTTCGACCGCCTCGCGCAGCTGCTCTTCCTTCGCGCCGGCTTCGATGTCACGCGCCAGCGTCGGACAGGGCTCGGAGAACACGGCGACGTCCTGGCTGCGCTTGTCGATCTCGATTTCGTACACCCGGCTGGCTGTCGTCGCCGGCGTCGAGAAGATGCCCAGGATGTCCAGTTGCTCGATCTTGTCTCCGCGCCGCTCGGCTTCATGCTCCCACGGCAGCCCCGTCGCCGCCTCGATGGTCGGCACGATGATGCCCAGCGCATTGACCGGTCGTCCCAGGGCCCGCCGATAGTCCGGCAGCCAGTTCTGCTGCAGGCGGCGCAGAGCCACCGCCGCCGCCGTGTTACAGGCCAGCACCACCAGATTTGCCCCCGCGTCGAACAGCCGCTCGCAACCCGCGCGCGTCAGGTCGACGATCTCTTCGCCGGGACGCCCGCCATAAGGGGTATTGGCCTGGTCGGCGAGATAGATGAAGTCAGCGGACGGCAACCGCCGGACCAGGGCGTGATGCACGCTCAGGCCCCCGATCCCGGAATCAAAAACGCCTATTCCCATATCCGCTCTTTAACATGCGCTGTCCGGGCGTCCATGCGATGTCCGGCTGATCCTTTGGTCAGGTTCGTCCGAGCCGCCGGATGACATCCTCGCGAAATCGCCGGCCGACGCCGACGGCCGTTCCACTCGTCATGACCAGTTCGGCGCGGCCGTCGGCCCCGCCGCGCATTTCACGCACATGGCCGAGATTGACGATCAGCGAGCGGTGCGCGCGGACGAAACCTTCCACCTTCAGCGCCTGGGTCAGGTCGTCGAGGGTGGCGCGAATCAGGCCCTCATGGCCATTCCAGAACACTTCGGCGTAGTTGCCCGCGGCCTCGATGCGCTCGATCTGGTCCAGGGGCGCCACCAGCTTGCGCCGCCCGACCGCCACCAGAAGCGTCGGCGGACCGGTAGGTTCCGAGGGTGGCGCCGTCAACTGGCGCAACAGGTCGTCCGCCCGCCGCGCCTCGATCCGGGCGCGCCGCCGCTGGACCTGGCCGAACAGGGCCGCGGCCAGGGCGGTGAACGCCAGCATGTCGACCGGCCCGCGCTCCAGCGCCGTGACGTCCAGCCCCGCCCGCGCGCCAGAAAAGGTCAGGTCCAGCCACGCCGCCCAGACCGCGTGCGCCGGGACGCTGGCCCAGCCGAGGGCGAAGACGGCCACGGCGATGCGCGGCCAGCTCCAGGGGCGCAGCAACACGACCCACAAGAGCAGCCCAACGGGCGCCCAACTCGCCCAGACCCCCGCCTGCCAGGTCAGGGCGCGCGCCCAGCTGAAGTCCGGCTGGCGCCCGTGGGCTATGGTCGCGGCGGCGATCACCGTCGCCAGCAACGCATAGGTCCAGAATGCCCAGGACCACAGCCAGCCTAGCGGGGGGCGAATGCGGCGTTCCTGGTTAGGGGCGGGCGAACCAGCAAGCGCCGCGCCACGACGATCATGACCACGAAGCCCGCGACCAGCGGGCCGATCTGGCTCCAAGGTTGCTCCCCTCTCAAGACATTGCCTCCAGCCGCCGAGGCCATGGCGAAAAACGCGCCGGTCATCTTGAGGCCATGGTCCAGCGGCCGCAACCGGGTGCTCCAGACCCTCGCGTAGAGGGGCCGCGTCAGGTCGTAGCCGGCGACCAGGGCCAGCCAAGTGGCCACCGACCGCGCCAGCGCGAGTGGCCCCGCGCCGGCGTTCGCGGGCTTCAGCCAGAGGAGGATCGCGGCGACGCCCACCAACACCGCCACGGCCGCCACGGCGTCGAGACGGCCCGGCGAACGCCCCTTCAGCCTCAGCGACCGGATCGCGCCGAACAGCTGATAGGCGGCGGACCACGTCGCCAGGATCAACCAGGCGGGCTGGGCATACAGGGTCTCCAGCGCGACCGCGGCGACCAGGGCTCCGCCGGCCAGGACGACGAACAACCAGCCGAACATCCGGTGGCGTCGCCCTCCCTTGGCGGCCGTCAACGGAACCAGGCCGGCGGCGAGTCCCAGCGCTCCGGCGCCGACATGAAGTGCGATCAAGGACGAGTGAAGCGTGGGCAAGATGGGGCGTCTCCGGGCGATGGCATGGGAGAAGCCTGTATCGCTGACCAGACCGGAGCGACGGAGTGGTGCTGGGACAGACGGCCTGTCGTTGGGATGAACGATCGTCCTCTACCGGAACGGCCGGGCGATTCAGAGCCGTTGATCGAGCCGGTGAGTGAAGCGGACGCCGATGCGCCCGATACCGGAAGGTCTATCCCGCTCGCCGACCTCGCCAGCCGAGCACGGCAGCGATCGCGACCCCGGCGAAAATGAACTTCATCAACTCCGTGAAGGCATTGGCCAGGGTGTAGTCGAGGCTGAAACCGTACCAGTCCCAATAGGAGAAATTGGTCGCCATGCCGGCGATCGCGCCGATCAGCGCGGCCAGGGCCACGCGTCGCACGAACCCCGCCGCTACCGCGCCGAGCAGGATCGCCGCCAACAGGGACTCCGCGACCTCGAATACGAACTCGGCGATCAGCTGGCGCGGCGTCAGTCCTGGCGTTCCGGGCGGATTGTACGCCAGAATCCCGGATGGATGGCTCTTGAGCATGTCCTCCTGGATCTTCATCGCCTTGGCGTCGCCGGGCGCGCCCGGGATGGCCGGAAAGAAATAGAATCCGGGCCTGTCGCCCAGGTTGTTGCGCAGCGCAGTCATCGTCGCCGCCTCGTTTGGCATCGTCGCCAGGCCCATGCTGGCTAGCGGTGTCGCGACATGGGCGATCGAAGCCCAGATGAACATGGCGATTCCGCCAAGTAGTCCGGCGATGAGCGTGCGCATGGTTGCCTCCCGTGCGTCTTCCTATCGCGAGGCTAGGATTGCCGCCTGTTTCTGTCCAGTCGCCACGCGCGCCTGCCACAGGCACAGGGTCGGCGCCACGCCCAGCTCCATCGCCAGGGTCCAGCGCATCGATCCCGGGTCGCCGGCCAGAAATACGCCGGCCAGCCGCGCGAGCCCTCCCGTGACGACGATGGCCGTCAGCATTCGGATGGCCGTTCCACGCCGCTCGATCGCGGGAACGCATCCCCAATAGAGAAGGCCGATCGCAAACAGCAGTCCGGAGAGATATCGCATATGACTGTCGGCGGCGTATCCCGGCCACGCGCCGAACGCCCTGGCGCCCTGCAGGGCTCCGAACAACCCGCCGGCCACCGGCACGCATCCGGCGATCAGCACGGCGATCTGTAGCAGGCGTCTTTCCATGGAGGGCCTTGGCAACCGTTTGAAGAAACATTTACCACGAAGGACACGAAGGAAGAGAAGAAGAACAGAAAGCAAGTTGGATTGCGCTTCGCGCGTAGCGCAAAATCTACGCTTCCCTGGCTTCTTCTCTTCCTTCGTGTCCTTCGTGGTCAAATCTTTCTTGTCGTTGCCGCCGGCCCCCAACCTGGCGATCGTTCACACAATTGCCCTGCGGCCGTCGGTCCCATCCTTGACCAGCGCGGTCCACATGGCGCATAAGCCCCGCTTTCCGGCGCAGCCTTAAGTCTCGCGCCTCCACCGCCACGACCCCCTGAACGATCAGGGACGAGGGCGGCGGGGACCCCCGTCCGCGTGATCGCGCACGGGGGCTTTGGTCGTTGTGGGTATGTGACCCGATGGTCGGGCGCAGGTGAGGACGTAGATGTTTGAAGGTCTGAGCGAACGACTTTCCGGCGTATTCGACGCGCTCTCCGGGCGCGGCGTACTGACCGAGAAGGATATCGACGTCGCCATGCGCGAGGTCCGCGTCGCCCTGCTCGAGGCCGACGTCGCCCTGCCGGTGGTTCGCGATTTCATCGACAAGGCCCGCCAGCTGGCCCTCGGCGAGGTGGTGATCCGTTCGGTCAAGCCCGCCGATCAGGTCATCAAGATCGTCCACGACGGCCTCGTCGACATGCTCGGCGGTGACGACGTTCAGCCGCTGCGCCTCGCCCTCAATCCTCCGACCGTGATCCTGATCGCCGGCCTGCAGGGCTCGGGCAAGACCACCCTTTCGGCGAAGATTGCGCTGCGGCTCTCCAAGACCGAGCGCAAGCGGGTGATCATGGCCTCGCTAGACGTAAGGCGTCCCGCCGCCATGGAGCAGCTTGCCATCCTCGGCAGGGAAGCCGGCGTCGACACCCTGCCGATTCTGCCCGGCCAAGCGCCGGCCGATATCGCCCGCCGCGCCATGTCGGCGGCCAGGCTCGGCGGCTTCGATGTGCTGATCCTCGACACCGCCGGCCGCACGACGCTCGATGAGGCGATGATGAGCGAGGCGGCCGAGATCGCCCGCATCGCCAGCCCCACTGAAACATTATTGGTGGCCGACAGCCTCACCGGCCAGGACGCCGTGCGCACCGCCAAGGCCTTCCACGAACGCCTGCCGCTGACCGGTCTGGTGTTGACGCGCGCCGACGGCGACGCCCGTGGCGGCGCGGCGCTCTCCATGCGCGCGGTCACTGGCCTGCCGATCAAGTTCCTCGGGACCGGCGAGAAGATCGACGCCCTCGACGTATTCGACGCCCATCGCGTCGCCGGCCGCATACTTGGTCGTGGTGACGTCGTCGCCCTGGTCGAGCGCGCCGCCGCCGAACTCGACGAGGCCAAGGCCCGCACCATGGCCGAAAAGCTCGCCAAGGGCCGCTTCGATCTCGACGACATGGCCGACCAGCTCTCGCAGATGGAGCGCATGGGCGGCATGGAAGGCCTGATGGGCATGCTGCCGGGCGTGCAGAAGATGAAGCAGCAGATCGCCCAGTCCGGCATGTCCGACAAGACCTTCCGTCGTCAGCGGGCGATCATCGGCTCGATGACCCGGCAGGAGCGCAAGAAGCCGGATATTCTGCAGGCCTCGCGCAAGCGCCGCATCGCCGCCGGCGCCGGTGTCGACGTCGCCGAGATCAACCGCCTGCTTAAACAGCATCGCCAGATGCAGGACGCCTTCAAGTCGATGGCCAAGGGCGGCGGCAAGGGTTTTGCCCGTCTGGGCGCCATGATGGGCGGCGCCGGCGGTCTCGATCGCCTCAAGTCATTGGGGGGGGGTCCGCCGCCACTTGGCTCCTCGCAGATTGGCGGCCCCAAGCCGCCTTCGCTTCCCGGTCTCGGTGGTCAGCCCTCCGCCTTCAACCCCTTCAAGAAACCCTGAAGATTCAATCACGTTTAGTTTGGAAAGAAACATCTGACATGCTTAAGATTCGTCTGTCCCGCGGCGGCACCAAAAAGCGCCCCTATTATTCCGTCGTCGTCGCCGACAGCCATTCACCTCGTGACGGCCGCTTCATCGAAAAGGTCGGAACCTACAATCCGTTGCTGAAAAAGGATGACGAAAAGCGCGTCGTCCTCAAGGGTGAGCGCATCACCGAGTGGCTCGGCAAGGGCGCACAGGCGACGGAGCGCGTGAGCCGCCTGCTCGCCGCCAAGGGCCTGGCCAAGTGGGAACACGGCTCAAACCCGAAGAAGGGCGAGCCCCACGCCAAGGCCAAGGAACGCGTCACCGAACGCGCCGAGCGCGCCGCCGCCCTCGCCGAAGCTCTCGCCAACGCGCCGCCCGAGGAGGAAGTGGTCGAGGAAGTCGTCGCCGAGGAAGCCGCTCTGGTCGAAGCCGTCGCCGAGGAAGCCCCCGCCGAAGAACCCGTCGCCGAAGAATCCGCCGTCGAGGCCCCTGCCGAAGACGCCCCCGCCGAGGAAGCTCCCGCCGCCGAGGCCCCCGCCGAAGAGGCGTGATGTCCTTGCCGCTTGATCCTCCCCCGCGCAGCGGGGGAGGGGGACCGCCCCTGGTCCCAGCCGAAGGCCGTCCCGAGGACAGGCTTCGCGGTGGAGGCGGCGCGTGAGCAACGAACAGCACCACGATAGCTCAGGCAGTGCTCCCCCCCGCCTGATTCTCGTAGGCCAGGTCGCCGGAGCCTTCGGCGTTCGGGGAGAGGTGCGCGTGACCGCTTTTACCGACGATCCGGCCAGTCTGCTGGACTACAGCCCGCTGCTGAATGGCGCCGGCGCCCCGACGCTCACCCTGACCACCGGCCGTGTCGACAAGGGCGCGGTGGTTGCCCGCGCCAAGGAAATCGAGACCCGCGAGCAGGCCCAGGCCATGCGCGGCCTGCGCCTCTATATCGACCGAGACCGCCTGCCGGAGCCCGACGATGAGGATGAGTTCTACCTCGCCGACCTGATCGGCCTCGCGGCCGTATCGCCGGCCGGCGAGCCGGTCGGCCACATCAGGTCCGTGCACAATTTCGGCGCCGGCGACCTGCTGGAGATCGAGCCGCCCGGCGGCGCGCCTACCTGGTGGGCGCCCTTCACCCGCGCCGTCGTTCCCGAAATTCGTATTGCCGACGGCGTCGTCGTGGTCGATCGTCCTGTCGAGGTAGAGGACTGAGATTCGGACGATGCGCCTGCGTGTCATCGACATTGAAACCACCGGAGAAGCGCCGCCCGCCGAGATCATCGAAGTCGGCCGGACGGATGTCGTCGGCGATACCGGCGCATGGCGCATCGAGCGCCCCATGGCGCGCCTCTATCGGCCGCTGAATGGCATCCCGCCGGAGACGATGGCCGTCCATCATCTCACCGAGGAAATCATCGGCCCCGACGCTCCCGTGTGCGCGCCGGACAAGCTCCGGCTCGCCATCTGGGGCGGTGAGCCGCCGGATGCGCTGGTCGCCCACAACAGCAGCTTCGAGCAGAGCTTCATTCCCGAGGCGCTCACCACGCCGCTGCCGTGGATCTGCACCTACAAGGTGGCGCTTCGGGTCTGGCCGGACGCGCCCCGCCACTCCAACCAGGTGCTGCGCTATTGGCGCGGCCTTCACCTCGACGCCAACATCGCCATGCCGCCCCACCGCGCGGCGCCGG
>JANXTX010000059.1 GCA_025352165.1 Caulobacteraceae bacterium
TGGGGCGCGGCCGGTAACCCGATAGGGGCAGACGAGCCCTTCTCGCGCGGCCTACGGCAACAGCCTGTTACGGTTACATTGCGCAATGCATTGCGTGTACCGTGACGCCAGTTCCAATCGACGACAGGCAGATCGGAGGCGGCATGAACGCAGCGGATACACATGCCGCGCCGGCGCCGGACGGCGCCGAACGGCGTAGGCGGGGCGGCCAGGCGGCGTTTGCCGCCGCCACACCGGCCGTCAGCGCGCAATCGTTGACTCTCGTCTGGACCGCCGGCTTCCTGGCCGGCAGCCGATGGAAGCGCGCTTCAGCCAAAGTGACAGGATGTGTCCTGTTGGACCGGGGGTGTCTCGCCCCCGCCTTTCCTGGCGACGCCGAGAGGCATTGATGAAGACGGGGGCGAGACGCCCCCGGTCCGATCCTGGCCAACACGTCAGATTAGCTGATGCACAGGACCAGGAAGCCGGCGGTCCAAAGGTCAGCATTCAAGTGAGTTGGTTTAGGTCGTGCGTGGCCCCACTTTCGGGCATGATGACTGGATAGGGGAGAACGCGATGCGCACAATGGCGACGACGAAGGCGGATGAAGCGCGGGCCAGAGCCTATGCGACGCCGCTCGAGGACTTCCAGCCGCACGCTGTCGAGCACTTCACCTCCGACACGCTGTGGCCATGGTTTGAGCGGCTGCGCGCGGAGGACCCTGTTCACTATACGGCGGCGAGTGAATACGGCCCCTATTGGTCGATCACCCGCTTTGACGACATCGTGGCCTGTGAGAGCGACGTGGAGCGCCTGTCATCTTCGTCGGAACACGGCGGCATCACGCTGTTCGAACCGCCGGAGGGAGGCGACCCGGCGCAGCGCTCGGAGGAGCGGACCAGCTTCATCTCGATGGATCCGCCGCGCCATGAGGCGCAACGCCGCGCCGCGGCGCCGATGTTCACCACCGCGTCGTTGGCGCAACTGGAGCCGGTGATCCGCTCGCGCGCGGCCGCGATCCTCGATGAACTGCCGATCGGCGAGGAATTCGATTTCGTAGACCGGGTCGCCGTCGAACTGACCAGCCAGATGCTGGCGACCCTGTTCGACTTCCCGTTCGAGCACCGCCGCATGCTGCCCAGGTTCTCCGACTATCTGCTCTCGCCCCGGGCCGAGGAGGCGGAGAGCCAGCGTCAGCAGACGGAGATGTTCATGACGCTGCAGATGTTCGTCCCGTTGTGGAACTCACGAAGGGGCGGTGATCGGCGGGGCGACCTCATTTCGCTGCTGGCCAACGATCCGGCGACCGACGGCGGCGGCAACCCCCAGAATTACATGAGCAACATCATCCTGCTGATCGTGGCCGGCTCGGACACGACCCGCCATTCGATCACCGGCGGCCTGTTGGCCCTGGACCAGCACCCGGGCGAATACGCCAGGCTGCGCGCCAATCCCGCGCTTCTGGAGAGCGCCGTGCCGGAGATCATCCGTTGGCAGAGTCCGGTGGCCTACATGCGGCGCACGGCGCTCGCCGACCTGGAGATCGGCGGCAAGACGATCAGAAAGGGCGAGAAGATCGCCATGTGGTACGTCTCGGGCAACCGCGACGAGAGCACCATTCCCCAGGCCGACCAGTTCATCATCGACCGCGCGCGGCCGCGCGCGCACGCCGCCTTCGGCTTCGGCATCCACCGCTGTCTGGGCCAGCGACTGGCCGAGATGCAGCTGCGGGTGGTGTGGGAGGAGATGCTGGCGAGATTCCCGGTGATCGAGGTGACGGGCGAGCCGACGAGGCTCAACTCCAATTTCGTCAAGGGCTACAGCCGACTGCCGGTTCGCATTCCGGGGTGAAGCGGGCCTTCTCCCGCAAGGGGAGAAGGATCGCACTGTCATGGAGGTCTCCCGGCGAGGTCGCGGCCCCGCTAAAGGCGAAACATTTCCTGCAGGCGTCCGGCTATCGCCTCGCACGGGTCTGGAGGCAGCTCGCCGAGCCGCCTCGTCAGCCGTCGCTTGTCGACCGCGCGCAACTGGTCGAGCGCGACGTCGCCTTCCACGCCGTTGACGAGGAGCGGAATGCGCGTGGGCCAGGCCCGCCGCACCGAGGTCAAGGGTGCGATCAGTACAGTTCGCAGACTATCGTTGGCTTCATCCGGCGACACGATCACGCCCGGGCGGGTCTTGCCGATCTCCGAACCCAGGACCGGGTCCAGCCGAACGAGCCAGATCTCGAACCGCTTCACGCCTCTTCGTCGCCGAGGAGTTCAGCATCGAGCCAGTCGCTGTCTTCCGGCGTGAGCGGTTCAGGCGGGTGCTCGGCGAAAGCCTCCGCCCAGCCGCGCCGCGGCGCCGTCAGCGGCGTGAGCGTCACCCGCCCATCCTCGACGCCCAGTTCAGCCTCGGCGCCGAAGCCGAGCTGGTCGAGCACGGCCTTGGGCAGCCTGACACCACGGGAATTGCCGATGGCGACGATGGCGACTTTCATGATCAAGTAATTACTCCGTAATTACCTCGCGTGCAACCTCAGTCTCCTGATTATGGCCGGCTCGGACACGACCCGCCATTCGATCACCGGCGGCCTGCTGGCCCTGGACCAGCATCCGGGCGAATACGCCAGGCTGCGCGCCAATCCCGCCCTTCTGGAGAGCGCGGTCCCCGAGATCATCCGTTGGCAGAGTCCGGTGGCCTACATGCGGCGCACGGCGCTCGCCGACCTGGAGATCGGCGGCAAGATGATCAGAAAGGACGAGAAGATCGCCATGTGGTACGTCTCTGGCAACCGCGACGAGAGCGCCATTCCACAGGCCGACCAGTTCATCATCGACCGCGCGCGGCCGCGCGCGCACGCCGCCTTCGGCTTCGGCATCCATCGCTGCCTCGGCCAGCGACTGGGATTACGGTGACAGATTACGGTGACAGTGCACTAATTGTCCGGCCGGCGAGCCTCAAACTTCCCAATTCCGAGAGTAAAGCGCACTGTGGCCGCAACGAAACTTCCGTGGATGGGTCAACCGGCAACGGCGGCGCTAATTATGGGGGCACGATCCTCAATACGGCGAGGGATTTTGTGGCGGCAAGGTTAGAGGCGCATTAAGGTCATTTCCCCGCAATTCTACCGGTCGCCAGGAATGGCGCTGCGGATCGATAAGACCTTCGGCGTCTCGACGGACAGAATGATGCGAATGCAGAACGGCTTTGGCGTCGCTCAGGTCGCACGGGGAGCGTTATTGAGAGCTGGCGCCGTTCCGTCGTGCAACTCTGTTGCTTGTAAGAATTTGCCCTCCCGTACTAATAATGAGAGATAGGTTCAGCGTCGACCGAATTGGGGGATGTATGCGTGGGAAGCTGAAATGGTTCGTCGCCATCGGCTTGGCGATCCTTGGTTTGACCGCATCGGCGTTTGTTCCGCCTTGGAAGTTCGAGTGCAAACTCTTCACCTCCTGTCACGAGCTCAATCTCGGCTACGCCCTCGTATCGATCTTCAGCACGCAAATTCAGGAGTCGATCTCGAATGAAGAGATCCTTCTCCGCGTCTGCCACAGCGTTTCGTTCACAGTGATTGGCGCAATTCTGGGATTCCTCGCCGGACTGCTTCTTGACGTCCGATCAAGGCCTGCCGCAGCGGACGGAGGGTCGCCCGCGACGGTCTTGCACAGGCCATCCAGTGCCCCCCCGTCACCCGCAGCCATCCCATCAAGATCGGCTGAACTGGAGCTCACCGGACTGAACGACTTCCACGAAAACTACCTTCGGATTGGTCAGTCAGAGTTGGCTGGAATGACCCGGGGACTTCTCATCGGACGAGACGCCGCGGACTCGGACTTTCAGGTCAAAGACGACACCGTGTCGCGACAGCATGCTCGTCTGTCGGCAACGGGGGGTCAGTTCATGGTCGAGGATCTCGGCTCGACCAACGGCACACGCCTGAACGGAAGAGAGTTGCGGCCCTACGAACAGACGCCCCTGCACACGGGCGATCGTCTCAGCATCGGCTCGGCGAATTTCAACATCGTCGTGAATCGACCATAGGACTAGAGGGGACAAACATGGCGAACGACGCGATTTTGGAAATCGCAGGCCAGCGCCCATTTCCTCTGAGGGGTAAGGGTCCATGGTCGATCGGCCGATCCGAGGCCAGCGACATCTGCTTCCGGGATGATCCCCACTGTTCGCGCACCCAGGCGCTGATACATAGGACGGAAGATGGTTATGTGCTTGAGCCCATCTCGGCCGCCACGCCGACGGTGCTAAACGGCGCGCCGCTCGCCGACCCCCACCAAATTGAAGAAGGCGACACCATACGGTTCGCGGCGCAGACGGTCAGGCTGGTCGCTCCCAGGCGCGACGAGCCATCGGCCCCACATGGTGAGAGCGGCGGGCGGCCGGAAGGGAGAGGTGGCGAACGGATCGCGGTCCAGGACAACCAAGTGGTCTCGCGTCAATCCCAATCCGGCGTGCGTGGCGGCACGTCTGAGCTCGTGCTCGATCACCCGGCGGTATCCAGGCGACATGCCAAGTTTCGCGTCCACGCTGACCGGGTCACGATCGAGGATCTCGGCAGCACTAACGGCACCTGCGTTAACGGCCGCGCGATCCGCAGGCCAACGGAACTCCACTCCGGCGACATCGTAACGGTCGGAATATTCTCGCTGCGCTTCGACGGACGCTCGGTCCAAGTGACGACGCCCGGCGAGGTAATGCCGCTTTCGGCCGTCTCGATCTCGAAGATCGTGCGCTCCAGAGACAAGGGCGCATCGATGTCTTTGCTTCAAGACGTCAGCCTTGACATCCGCCCCGGCGAGCTAGTCTGCATCGTCGGCGAGAGCGGTTCCGGAAAATCAACTCTGATGAACATCATTTCCGGGCGCAATCGGCCAACCGGCGGCGTCGTGCGGCTCGGCGATCTCGACA
>JANXTX010000070.1 GCA_025352165.1 Caulobacteraceae bacterium
TGGGGCGCCAGGCTCTACGCCGCCGCAGTCTCCGTCATCGCCACCGGCAGACTCCGCGGAAAATCCGCCCTTCAGGCTATCAGCGAGGTCATCAGCCCACCGCTCGCACCAGCAGCCGCCTGACGGGGTGAGCAGTTACGCACTTTCACAGGCATTTAGATCGGGTGCTATTTAAGGCGGCTGACTTTAAATCACTCACCTAATACCGTTACATCCATTTCTACATTTTGAATTTTACATTTGTTGTAAAAGTTTGGGATCGGCCTTGCAAGGTAGTTCAACGAAACAGTATGCGTGCCAGCGGCAACTGTGACACTATTAAGTAGTGACGAATTGCCAATTGTAGTTTGACTAGCGTCATAAGTAACAGATGTCGGTCCCACGATATTGTCAGACTGTATGGCGTCAACAGTATTTAACGTGTAGAAATAAATATCGTCTCCGCCACCTGTAATTGGGGGGCACGAGAAAGACGAGAGGCTGCTTATCTGCAGAACGCATCCAGCACTATCGCTACACCCAATATTAGGAATTTCAAGAATTGGTGTGGAAGCATTCAAAACAACCCTAACGCCCCCTGACGAATGCGCGCTATAAACTTGCAAAGGGACCCCATTATTCAAGATGATCGGGCCAGGGTTTTTAAATGGTTTGCCGGAATTGAAAAGACTGACTTGCGACGGGACGAGATGACGGGCTTGAGCCCAAGCCCAAGTTGGCCAGTCGGCTATCCCCCCCGCGACCAAGCCGACCAGCATCGTTATCACTGGATACCGCAATGTCATTCCCCTGCTCTTTCCTCGCGGACGCTGCTCCCTTCGTTCCCGTTTGGCAAGTCGTCGACCACACACCGGACCGGGCGACCACCGAGGCTCTCAACGCATGCGCCGGCGAATGGCATGGAATTACGGTGACACTGTCTGAAATTCATGCCTTCATGTGATACCTCGACCCACCACGGAGAAGCGTGTCGACATGGCCCGTCTGGCTCGCCTCGTCGTCCCCGGATTGCCGCACCACGTGACGCAGCGCGGCAACCGGCGCGAACGGGTCTTTTTCGAGGATGACGATTATCGCGCCTACCTGGCCCTGATCGCGGCGGCGGCGAACAAGGCCGGACGCAGATCTGGTCGTACTGCCTCATGCCCAATCACGTTCATTTCATCCTGGCCCCAGCGTCCAAATCGGCTCTGCGCGAGACCTTCGCCGAGGCGCACAGGCGCTATACAGCCCGCATCCATGTCCGGTTCAAATGGACCGGACACCTGTGGCAAGGCCGGTTCAACAGCGTGGTGATGGACGAGGCGCACTTTTACGCCGCCGCGCGGTATGTGCCGATGAACCCGGTGCGGGCCGGTTTGACGACGCGCGCCGCCGACTGGCCGTGGTCGAGCGTGCACGCGCATCTGGCGGGGCTCGACGATGGGGTGGTCACGGTGGCGCCCGTCCTGGATCGCACCGGTGATTTCGCCGCGTTTCTGGCCGAGGAAGAGGAAAAGCCGGCGATCGACGCCCTCCGTCTGGCGCGCTCCACCGGACGGCCGGTCGGAGCGGCGGACTGGATCGCGAAACTCGAGGCAAAGACACAACGCACATTGGCGCCGGAGAAACGTGGACCGAAACCCAAACCCGCCGCAATCACCGATAAGGTTATGCTATTTCCAACAGTGTCACCGTAATCCTGAGTTGGGCTTGGAAACGAATGGATGTGGGTGAAATGAGAGAGGGCGGGTGCCTGTGCGGCGCGATGCGTTATGAGGCGCAATGGCCGCCGCTGATGGTGGCGACATGCAGTTGCAAGAACTGCCAGAAACAGGCGGGTTCGGCCCTGTCGATCATTGCCGTGCTGCCTCGCGACGGGCTGAAGGTGGACGGTGAACTGACCACCTTTTCCGATCACGCCGAAAGCGGGAACGCCGTCTACCGCAAGTTCTGCCCGCGCTGCGGATCGCCGGTGATCACCGATACGCCCACCGCCGCCGAGCAGGGGATCATCTTCATCAAGGCCGGCACGCTGGACGAAACGGCCGACCTGGCGCCCACGACACACTACTGGACCTGCTCAGCGCAGGAATGGGTGGTGTTTCCGGAGAAAGGCGAGATGCTGGAGAAGCAGTGACGGACGGGCGGATCAACTGCCCATGCCATTAAGCCCTACAGCCACAAGGCCCACGATCAGCAGGCCGGCGGCGGTGCAACTGCCGATGAAGAGCAGAAACATGCGGATCAATGTGCCTATCACACCCGTGCGATACACACCGCGCATATGGGCGAACAGGTGAACTGGCGCGGGCAGGAACACCAGGGACGACCAGTCGCCAATGACCAGACTCAGCGCCATGCCAACGATGATCACCAGTCCCATGGCCGACAGGGAATGCAGCGAAAAGATGGTGTGATCGAACAGGTAGAAACGTCGTTGGAAAACAAACAGGAGGCTCAGCGTCAGGGCTGAAATAGGCAGCATCAGAATCGCGAACCGTTCTGACCATTGCTCCAGGATCAGCTGAAATCGTTCCGGGTCGGCAAGGGTCTTCTTGATCCGGTCTCGCAGCCACTGGCTTGCCGCTTCGTCAGGTTTATCCGAGGCTATGCTTACGTGCACCTTGTCGATGAGGGCGTTGCGTTCCTGAGGTGACATTTGATCAAGGGTCTGTGGCCCCACGGCTGTCACATGGAGCACCTTGCCATGCGCGTCTGTCACGGTGGTTGTAGAGCTGACGCGCCCGAGTTTTGTTCCGCCGGTTATGCCGCCGATGAGGAATATCGCCAGCAGGACGACCAGGAACAGCCTCAGGGGAGGAATCTGCGGGGCGCGGTGGCCCTCGAGATATGATCTGGTGAGCCTGCCCGGGTGAAACAACAGATCGGGAATCGTACGCCAAAGACGGCCGTCCATATGGAGCAGTCCCTCGACGACTTCGCCGGCCAACCGCACGATCGAGCGATGATAGTCCTCGCCTGATTGCCCGCACGCGTAACACCAGGGGCCCCGCAGCGGCGTTGCGCAATTAGGACAGGGCGAGCCTGGTGGAAGGCTGTGTTTGCCGGGTCGAGTGCGGACAAATCCGCCTGCCGATGCGCCCGCCGCCAGTTCCAGTTCGCTCGACACGTCGTCCCAGGCTCCGGGTCAATTTCGACTATCGACCCGATCTCTAGATGAAGACGATGTGCCGGTCACCCCATGAGCATTGCCGCCGCCACCTCACGCAACCGCACCCGCTGAATCTTGCGTCCATTTGGCCCGTCGGTGACCGGAAACTGATCGATCGCGATGATCCTGACCGGAACCTTGAAGCGGGCAATGCTTTCAGCGCAGCACCTGAGAAGTCGGGCTTCATCGAACGCCTCGTCAGGGTCCGTTGTGACAAAGGCGACAGGCTTGAGAGCGCCGGCTTGTTCGAATCCGACAACCTGTGCGCCAGAGATCCCGGGCAAACCAACCAGGAAGCCTTCGATTTCCTCCGGGTTTACCATGAAGCCGCCGAGCCTGAGCGTATCGCCCAGACGCGCCTCGAATATGAACCCGCCGCCCTCAACCCGACCAAGATCGCCGCTTCTGAAAAAACCGTCTCCGGTCGACGCGTGCGCGGTCGCCGCGTCGTCGTTCAGGTAGCTAAGAAATCGGGATGGCGCCCTGAAGCACAGTTCTCCGGAATGACCGGCAGGCAGTGGCTCGCCTGTTTGAGGATCGCGGACCGAGACCTCCGCGTCGCTGCTGACGGGGCGGCCGCCCGATCGCAACCGGTCCGCGCCATGGCTGATCGAGAACAGCGCCTGCACCTCGGAACTGCCGTACAATCCGTGAGGAGCAAGTCCAATGGCGTCCGCGGCAAGGGCGGTTGCCGGCGCCGACGAGGAAAACGCGGCAAAGCCGAACCAGCGCATGCTGGTGAACGGGATGCCCGCCGACGCCTCGATTATCCGAGCCAGCATGTCATCGCCGCCGATGGCATGGGTGATCGTATGTCGGCGGATCAGATTGACCGCCTCCGATCCGTCAAAGCGGTCCATGCAGACAATGTGGGCGCCGCCCGCCACCGCCGCCAAAGCAGCCGCCAGCCCGAATGTTCCACAGAACGGGACGGCCGCGAGCAGGGAGGCATCCTGTTGATCAAGGCCTGTAGCACGGGCGACGTCGACGGCATGGCCGGCCAGGGAAGCCTGGTTGTGGACGACGAGTTTAGGCCCGCTGGTTGTCCCGGATGTGGTGAAGGTCACGCTCAGCGAGTTCGGCGTTGCAACATCCGCGGAGGGGCCCGCCATCACACCCTCAAGCGGTAGCGTCGCCAAACCGCCAATTTCGACGAGCTCGGGTGGAAGATGCCGGCCGACGATCGCCCGCAGATCTGGGCGTTCATCGGCTGGAATGGATGCGAATATGGCCGGGAAGTCGACCGATTCGAAGTCCCATTCGGTGACCAGCACACGGGCTTTCGAGCGTTGCAGCAGGCTGGCGACCTCAGAGGCGCGGAACCGTGTGTTGATATTGACCGCCAGTGCGCCGATCCGCGCGCAGGCGAACACCATCGCAAGCGCATCTGCGCTGTTGGGCAGCCAAAGCGCGACACGGTCAGCGTTGACCACACCTGTTTCGGCCAGTCTGGCAGCGGCGAGTTCGACCCTCTCCGCGAACCCGGGCCAGGAAAGCGTTCCATTTCCGTCCGTTATCGCCGGCCGGTTTGGATAGAGGCCGGCGGCGGCGCCCAGCAGAGTGGAAAGAGTCGTCAAGGTTCAGCCCTGCTCATTCGCGTCCCATAGTCTGGCCGCCCCCGCACACCCGAAGAGTCTCCCCATTTTGCCGGCGCCAGCTTTGCTTCCCAAACGTCTGAGATGACGTAACGCTCGATGACCGGCGGCAGGCGAGCATAGATTTCCTGCACGCTCGAGAGGCCGCCGCCGCACCCGGCGCCGATGATAGCGCCAAACACGATGCGGGCGCCGTCCGCCGCGCCGTCCGCGGCTTCGGATACCGCGAGGCAGTTTGCATCGTTTGCCAGACGTATCGGCCGGTCCAGCACGCGTTGGCGATCCTCCCGAAACGGGCGGCCATTCACGCAGGTTGAGTTGGCGTTGCGAATTACACCGTTGCGTGGCGAGGGCGAGCGGGGCGAACCCACGCCCACCGTGCCAATCCCGGCAACCTGCTCCTCGACCTGCAATATCAGGTTGCGTACCGCCCACAGCGCTTCTTCATTGGCTCGGGGATTGGGGACACGCTGGCGGGCAAGGAATTCACCGTTCTCGCTCAAGGCCGCAGCCTCGATCTTGGTCCCGCCGAAATCCACCCCAATCCGCGGCAATGCAAAAGCCTCCGAAACTATGCGTCTCTCTACAGTTCCCGAACCGGCCAGAAAAGGCTTGTCATTGGTGTGTTGGTCAACTACAACACCGGATCAGCAAATCACATCGGGCAATTGCAAAAGCCCAATGAACCCGGGAGGCGTCCGGGGCGATCTTGGCGATCGTTCCCCCCTCTCTCGCAAAGGCCGTTCGGAGCACATGAAGGATCTGGAGTGGAACGACAGTCAGCCGATCTACCGCCAACTGCGCGACCGCGTGGTCGCGATGATACTGGACGGGGTGCTCAGCGAGGGGGACCCTCTGCCATCCGTGCGCAACGTTGCGGCCGAGTATCGGGTCAATCCGCTAACAGTGCTCAAGGGCTATCAGCAGCTTGCCGACGAGCAACTGGTCGAAAAGAGGCGAGGGCTGGGCATGTTCATTAATTCGGGCGCGCGGGAAACCTTGCTCAAGGGGGAGCGGGAGAGGTTCCTGCGGGAGCAATGGCCGGCGATCCACGCGACGATCCAGCGTCTCGGACTGACGCCTGAAGATCTGCTGGACGCGGCGCCGAATACCGGCTCGTCCGCTGACGCTGTTGGGGAGGGCTGATCCGATGGCGGTCATTGAAGCCCGCGGGCTGCGCAAGAGCTATGGCAAATCCGTCGCACTTGAAGGCGTTGATCTGTGCGTCGAGGAGGGACGGATCCTGGGCCTGATCGGCCCTAACGGCGCCGGCAAGAGTACGGCGCTCAACGCCATCCTCGGCCTCACCCAGTATGAGGGTGAGCTCAAGGTGCTCGGCCGTGATCCTTGGAAGCAACGCGACGAACTGATGCGCGAAGTCTGCTTCATCGCCGATGTCGCGGTGCTGCCACGCTGGATGCGGGTGTCGCAGGCCATTGACTATGTCGCCGGCGTGCATCCGCGTTTCAACCGCGCCAAGGCTGACGCATTCCTCGGGAAGACAAACATCAAGCGCTTGAGCAGGGTCCGCGAGCTTTCCAAGGGCATGGTGACGCAACTTCACCTTGCGCTGGTGATGGCGATCGACGCACGGCTGCTGGTGCTCGACGAGCCAACGCTCGGCCTCGACATCCTCTACCGCAAGCAATTCTACGACACCCTGCTGAACGACTATTTCGATGGTCAGCGCACGATTATCGTCACCACTCACCAAGTCGAGGAAGTGCAGCACATACTCACCGACCTCGCCTTCATCGACCGCAGCCGGATCGTGCTCGATTGCAGCATGGAAGAGTTCGAAAACCGGTATTTCGAACTGCTGGTCGCGCCGGAACATCTTGAAGCAGCCCGAGCCTTCAGGCCGATTCAGGAACGTCAGGTCTTCGGCCGCAGCCTGATGCTGTTTGATCATCTGGATCGCAAACACCTGACTTCACTTGGAGAGGTGCGTACGCCCAGCATCGCCGACCTTTTCGTCGCCGTGATCGGCGCCCAGGCACAAGGACGCGCGTCATGACCACGACAATGCCATCCAATGGCGAAACGCCGGAAGTCCGTACTCCGGCCTCGTCGATCACCCGGCCTTTCTATTGGTCGCTCCGCCGCGAGTTGTGGGAAAATCGCTCCATTCACATCGCGCCTCTTGTCGCGGCCGGTGTCGTTCTGTTCGGATTTCTGCTGGCCAACCGCGATCTCGCGACCAGGATGGACCAGTGGCGGCTGCGCGATTCCGTTTCGAGAACCGCCAAGCTGGAGCTGCCGTATCATTTCGCCGCATTCGCGATCCTGGCGACCGGAGTCATCGTCGCGGTCGCCTATTGCCTAGGAGCCCTGCACGGCGAACGCCGGGACCGTAGTATCCTGTTTTGGAAGTCGCTTCCGGTCTCGGACCTGACCGCGGTGCTGGCCAAGGCCGCGGTTCCGACGCTGATCGTTCCGGCGGTGACCTTCGTCGTCATAGTGGCGACGCACCTGGTCATGCTGGTGCTGAACGTCGTCGTTCTGCTTGCCAACGGCAGGGGCGCGGCGCCTCTCTGGAATGATCTCCCGCTCGGGCAAATGGATATCACGTTGCTCTATGGACTGGCCGTCCTCTCGCTCTGGTACGCCCCAATCTATGGTTGGCTGCTTCTGGTGTCCGCCTGGGCCCGGCGAGTCCCTTTCCTTTGGGCCGTCCTGCCGCCCCTCGCGTTGTGTCTGATCGAAAAGATCGCATTCGACAGTGGGAACTTCGGATCAGTCCTGGCCGATCGTCTGGGCGGTGGATTTTCGGAAGCCTTCACCAATGGGGCGTTTCAGCATGGCCACAGGAGCATGGGCGACCAACTTTCACAGATCGACGCAGGCGGGTTCCTGGCGACGCCTGATCTGTGGATGGGCCTGGTGGTGGCTGCCGGTTTTCTGGCCGGTGCGGTGTGGCTTCGCCGTCGGCGCGAGGCGCTCTGAGCGAACAGTCAAAAGCTCCATTCCACGCCAAATCGAGGAACCCTATGATCCTCCATCTTCCGCCAGAGGCCCCGGCGCTGTTGCGCGTCGCGGCGGCGACCGCCCTCGGCCTGCATATCGCCGGCGGTGCAATCGGAATCGGCTCGGGAGCGGCCGCGTTTGTCTTTCGCAAGGGCTCCCGGGCGCACGCGATTGCCGGTAAAGTGTTTGTCGCCTCAATGCTGCTCATGGCCGGGATCGGCGCCGCCGTGTCGCCGTTCCTGCCGCAACGGGCAAATGTCGTGATGGGACTGTTCGTCTGCTATCTTGTGCTTACCGGCTGGCTGACCATCAGGCGGCGGAACGCACGGCCCGAGGGCTTTGAATTCGCGCCCATCTTCGTGGGGCTGGCCGCGGCGCTGATCGGCATTGTGTTTGGACTGCAGGCTCTGAACAGTCCAGGCGGCCTACTCGATGGCGACGGGCCGTGGGCCTATTGGGTGCTGGCGGGCTTGCCGATGTTGGCGCTGGTCGGTGACGTCAACATAATCCGAAAAGGCGGTGTGTTCGGGGCCGCCCGCATGACGCGACATCTCTGGCGTATGGGCGTGGCGCTGCTTATCGCCACGTTTTCGCTTTTCCTGGGACAGCCAAAGGTGTTCCCGCCGACGTTGCGAGGAACGCCGCTGCTTTTCGTGCCGGTCATCACGGTCCTGGCGGTGGTGATCTATTGGCTTGTCCGCGTTCGGATGTCGAGGCGCCGCTCTATCAGCGACGTCCCGCGGCCAGAGCCTCTACCGACCTGAGACTTCTTACGGACCGGGATACCGCCCAATGACTTCCGCCACGATCACCAGGAATAACCGACCGCGGGGCAGCGCCGACGCCGAGGCGTCGCGGCCTGATCCAGAAGGAGCCTTCATAATGACCAACCGGACCTCGCCGTTCAATCCAAGAACGAAGGCCAGGATCGCGGGCGCCTTATATTTTCTGGTGTTTATCAGCGGGATATTCACGCAGGTCGTGCATGCGATCCTGATCGAGAAGGGCGACGCCGGCGCTACCGCGGCCAATCTCATGCATTCGCAGATGCTGTTTCGTCTCGCCTTCGCCAGCGATCTGGTCGGTGTGGTGGGGTATGTCGTGGTTACGGTCTTACTGTTTGATGTTTTCAGGCCCGCCGGCAGGACGGGATCTCTGCGGGCGATGGCGTTCAGCCTGATTGGTTGCGCGGTGTTGGCGGCGACATTTGTCTTCAGTCTCACGCCGATGTTTCTGCTGAGTGGGGCTCCCTATCTGGCGCCGTTCCGGACAGATCAACTGCAGGCATTGGCGATGGGTGCTCTGAAGCTGTACGCACTTGGATATACAATCGGCATGGTCTTCTTCGGTCTCTATTGTTCTTCGCTCGGTGGGCTGATTCTGCGGTCAGCAATCATGCCGCGCCTGATTGGCCTGGCGCTGGCCATCGCCGGGATCGCCGATCTCATCGACAGTTTCAGCTATTTCATCTCGCCATCCCTGTCGGCGATGCTTTCGGACTATACGGCCGCGCCTGCCTTCGTCGGAGAAGGGATGCTCTGCGTCTGGTTGCTGGTGGTCGGTGTCGACGAGCCTGACAGGAAATCCGCGATCGCGGACAGTCAGTTTCTCCACGCCTGATTCAGGAAGGGAATGAGTCGCAAGGCTCGGGTGCGGCCTTCTCCGTGAGCGTCCGTTCGCACGATCACTATTGGACAGTGGCGGGCTGTCGGGTCAACTGGCACACGCCGCATGAACCAATCCAGGTTTGAAAGGACCCCGCCATGGAACCCGTCGCTCATTTCACCGAAATTCGCTACGAGCGGCCGTCCGAACGGGTCGTCCGCATCGTCCTGGCTCGCGCCGACACGCGCAACGCTCAGGACATCAAGATGCTCTACGAGATCAATGCCGCCCTGGACCGTGCGACGCAGGACGATACGGTGCGGGTAATCATCATTGCGGCGGACGGGCCGCACTTTTCCTCAGGCCATGCCCTGGGCGATTTCGGGACACGGGTCGGCGACCACGGCGCTCCGGTCCATGGCCGCGGCGGTTTCGCGTTGCCGGGGCCTGAGGGCTATTTCTCTCGCGAGGAGGAAATCTACCTCGGCTTCTGCTGGCGCTGGCGAAACCTCCCCAAGCCAACCATCGCACAGGTGCAGGGCAAGGCGATCGCCGGGGGTCTGCAGGGGAATCGCAGACGGAATTGGGGTTGTGCTGGATGACGAACAAGATTCTTCGCGACGCGCAGACAGGCGCACGCGAGGGACGGGATGGAGCGATTTCGGGACTGCTTTGGTGGGGTCGAAGATCCGCGGTCGGGCAAT
>JANXTX010000091.1 GCA_025352165.1 Caulobacteraceae bacterium
GAAACGGGCGATCGATGCCCAGCGCGAGCGCCGTCTCCAGCGCGTCGAGCGTGGCGCGGCGGCAATCGGGGTAGCCGGAGAAATCCGTCTCGCACATGCCGCCGACCAGCACGTCCAGTCCGCGGCGATCGGCCAGCGCCGCCGCGTAGGTCAGGAACACCAGATTGCGACCGGGCACGAAGGTCGACGGCAGGCCCCGTGTCGTCGTCTCGATCGTCCGGTCAGTGGTCATGGCTGTCTCGCCGATTGCCCCGAACCCGCGGATATCGATCAGCGAGTCGGGGCCGATCTGCCCGGCCCATGCGGGAAAGGCGCGGATGATGGCGTGACGCACGACCGCCCGGGCGGTCAGCTCGACCGAGTGCCGCTGCCCGTAGTTAAAGCCAACGGTCTCAACTCTTGCGTAACGCGAAAGGGCCCAGGCGAGGCAGACGGTCGAATCCTGGCCGCCCGAAAACAGCACCAGTGCGCTCTGGGAGCTCATGTTCATGACCTGCGCGCCTCGCCGCTAATGGATCGGATATACGGGCGCGCGGTGTTCCGGCGCTGTCTGGGTCTGGGGTTGGACGAACTGGTGATTCGGATAGGCGGGGAACGGACAGCGGTACGCCTCGCCAAGCCCCTTCAGATAGGCGCGCCGTACGCTGCCCGCGATGATTACCTCGGAAACCAGCTGATCGTGCCTGCCCGCGCCGGAGAGAGTGCTGACGAATCCGGCAAACGGCAGCAGCATTTCCGCGGCGCCGTGGGCGATCCTGAGAACCACACCCCGTTGGGTCGTCAGGCTGGGCCGCTGCGGATTGTCGGGCTCGTCGAAGTCGCCGCCGAGCGCTTCCCTCAGGCCCTCGACGTCGGCCACTATCGTGCGGCAGTTGAATGGCTTCGGGCGGGCATATGGGTCAGCGAGCGCCGCCAGCAGTACGGGCGGTATCTTCTGCCGCACCAGATTGAGATCGTGCAGCGGCGCCTCGGCGGCGTTCTGGACATTGGCGCTCCCTTCCTTATCGGGGCTCAGCAATTGCGGGGGCGGCGGCGGGGCGCCAGGCTGCGACGCGGCTGCTTGCGCATGGCCATCCTGACCAGACGCAACAATGATTGACGCCAGCACGGCGCTCAGGATGACATATCCTCGCATGGTACAGTCATTTAGCGCGATAATGCGTTTCACGCCACGTTCACGCCAACGCCCGACTTGCGGCCGGACGGCGGCTTCCACTATGGTCCGCGCCGCTTCGGGCCGGTAGCTCAGTGGTAGAGCCCTCGACTTTTAATCGAGTGGTCGTGGGTTCGAGTCCCACCCGGCCTACCAGCCTTCGCGCCGAAGGCGAAGGCGCAGGCGGACTTCACTTCCCCGCCTACAAATCTCACGCAGGCTTCATTGCCTCGGTTATCACCGCCTCGAACGCGGGCCGTTCGCGGGTCTGGGTCAACAGGCGCGCCAGGTTCGGATACGGATCGAGGACATCGAGGCGGTCGACAAGAACCAGGCCGCTTAGTTGCGCGGCTACTGCGAGATCGGCGATCGAGTAGTCGTTGCCGGCGAACCATTTCGAATCGCCTAGTGCGTTGTTCAGGTAGCCGAACAGCGGCGGCAGCCTTTTTTCCAGGGCTTCCGCGAGCTTGGCCGCGTCGGGGGTCACACCATTGCTGGCGGCCAACAGCGGTCGCATGACGCCCATTCCCAGCTGATAGGCCAGCACGGTGTCGGCGTATTCCTCGATCCAGACGGCGCGGCCGCGGTCATAGGCATTCCCGGGAAACAGGCGAGGCGTTGGATAGGCGGCCTCCAGGTAGATCACGATGGCGGAAGAATCCGCCAATGGGCCGCGCCCGCTGTCGTCGACGAACTCGAGCACCGGGATGCGCCGCAGCGGGCTGATTTGTTCGAAGCCTGCCGGAGGATTGAAAATATCCACAGGGTTCAGATCGTTAGCGACGCCCTTCTCGCCGAAAGCGGCGCGAACCTTGCGAACGAAGGGAGACCCCGGAGTTCCGTGAATTCGATACGTCATGATAGTGCCTTGCGTCCGGCGTTGCCGCGTCGCCGCAGGATAGCAACAACCGCGCCCGCTTGTATCGCGTATGCGTCGAAACGAACCGATGAAGTCTCCGCCGTGACTTAGCCTTCGTCGCCGACTAAACACTCAACTGGGGCGACTGGGAAAGGATCGCGGTTTGCGCACCGGCTTCGCCGCCATCGCCGTTTTGAGCATGCTGGTCGCGATGAGCGCCGGGCAGGCAACGGCTGCGCAGCCAAAGGCCCAGGTCGTCGGCGAACTAGATCACTCGCTGCGTCAGCAGATCGAGGCGGCGGTGGGCGAGGCAAAGACCCGTCCAGACAGCCGGATCGATGCCAGGCGGCGGGCGCGCGAGGCGGCGGTCGATGCCTTGGCGCTGTTGCGCTCCGAGGGCTATTACGATGCCCAGGTCGAACCTGACGTTTCCGATAGCGAACCGCCGACCGCGCTTGTCCGGGTGACCGCCGGCGCGCGCTTCAAGGAACGGGACGCTGCCCTGGAATGGATGGGCTCTCCGCCCGCGGCAAATGTCGCGAAAGCCGCAAACGAATCGCTGAAACTGCCGGCGGGCGCGCCCGGGAGCGCCGCTGACGTGTTAGCCGCGGAAGGCCGTCTGGTCGCTCTGCTGCACGACAAGGGCTACGCCGACGCCGAGGCGATGCCGCGCGAAGTGATTGTCGATCACGCCGACAACTCCGTCCGGCCGCATTACAGGATCGCGGCCGGGGACCTTGTGTTAATTGGTCGCGTCAAGGTGGTCAGCAAGGGGCGAACAAAGGCTGCCTGGGTTGGCGGTCTCGCCCCGTGGAAAATCGGCTCCGTCTACGACCCGGACAGCGTCGGCAAGCTGGAGCGGCGGCTGCTGGACACCGGCGTGTATGATTCGGTGACGGTAGCGCTGGCGCCTAAAGACCAGGCCGAGGCGGGCGTGCGTCCGGTTATTGTCAGCCTCGCCGATCGCAAGGCCCGGGCGCTGGAGCTGGGCGCCAGCTATTCGACGACCCAGGGTTCCGGCGTCGACGGCAAGTGGATCCACTACAATGTGTTGGGCGCCGCCGACACGCTGACCCTCACAGCCAGACTGTACGACATTCAGCAGAATCTGGATCTGGAACTGGACCAGCCGGATTGGCGCCGGGCGGACCAGATTCTGAAGGTTGGCGGCGGCTTCCTCGCCGATATTACGCCGGCCTATAATGACGCCGGCGCCGGCGTGCGCGTCGACGTCGAGCGGCACTATACCAAGACCACTTTCATCACGGTCGGCAGCGCATTGGATTTTACCGCCATTCGCGACAAGACCGACATCAACGATCAGGGCCTGCCGGTTGGCGTGGATCTCAAGCTGTACATCGCCACCCTGTTGGGGGCCTTCGCCCTGGATCGCTCCAACGATCCTCTCGATCCGACGCGCGGCTGGCGACTGACGGCGCGCGCGGAGCCGACCTTCATCACTGGTGACCGGCAGCTCGTCTATCTGAAGACCCAGGCCCAGGTCAGTGACTATCTGCCCCTGGACCGTAGTGGCGACACGGTGATCGCGTCCCGACTGAAGCTCGGCTCGATCCTCGGCGGATCGATACCGAATGTGCCGGCGGACCGGCGCTTTTTCGCCGGTGGAGGCGGGTCGGTGCGTGGCTACGGTTATCAGGAGGTCGGGCCTCGGCTGCTGGACAGCACGCCGGAGGGGGGGCTTTCGCTGGTGGAGACGTCGCTGGAGGTGCGTCACCGCCTGAGCCGGCAGTGGGGAATTGTCGCGTTCGTCGACGCGGGGACCGTCGGGTCCAGCTCAACACCGACTTTTCACGATGTCAGCGTCGGCGCGGGACTGGGCGTGCGCTATGACCTGGGCTTTGGGCCGCTGCGGCTGGATATCGGCACGCCGATCAACCCGCGCCAGGGTGATAGCCGGGTGCAGGTCTACATCAGCATCGGCCAAAGCTTCTGATGTCGGATCAAACGGACCCCAAGACGCCTGAAGCGGCCGCTACAAAGCGAAGGCGGCCGATTTTATTTGGTCGGTGGGGCATCGGGTTGGTGCTGCTGGCGCTCGTAGTCAGCCTGGTCGCATTGGCGCGCTTTGGTCCGCTCACCGCGACAGGCCGCCGACTGATCGCGAACGCGGTCAGCGGGCAGAGCGTCGGCCAGCTTGGCAGGCTCAATCTCGTCGGGCTTCATGGCGATATCTGGCGGAACTTTTCCGTTGAACGCCTGACGATCTCCGACAAGGACGGTGTCTGGCTCGATGCGCGTGATCTAAAACTGAGGTGGGATATCCTCGCCTTGCTCGAAAGGCGTCTGCACATCCGAGCGGCGTCCGCGAGCGTCGTCAGTCTGTTGCACCGGCCGACCCTGGGACCGCCGTCTGAACCATCTCCGCAACCGGTCGCGCTCGATCTGGATGCCGTGGCCTTGAGGCTGGAAATGTTGCCGGCCTTCGCCCAGGTGCGGGGTGTCTACGACATTGGCGCCAACCTGACATTGGAGCGCAATGGTGTGGCTAAAGGGCGCGTCCGCGCCGCCAGCGCCTTGCATCTGGGTGACTTCCTCGATGCGGATTTCGCCATTGGCAGTAAGGGCGCGTTTCGGATCGTGGCGGATGCGCTCGAGGCGCGCGGCGGCGCGATGGCGGGAGCGGCCGGGTTTGCGACGGATCAAACGTTTTCACTGACCGCCAGGGCATCCGGCGACGCCCATAACGGTCAATTCTCGGTGGTTTCCCGCAGTGGATCGCTGACGCCGCTGCAGGCCAGCGGGGTCTGGAATCCCGCCGGAGGGTCGGCCTCCGGACGGATTTTGCTCGCGTCGTCGGCGTTGCTGGAACGCTTCGCCAAGGCGGCCGGACCGTCGGCTGATTTCCGCATCGACGCCCGACGGGGGGCGAGCGGGCTCTATGCACTCTCATTGGCGATGCGCAGTGACAACGTCATGCTCGACGCCAGCGGAGAGGGTAATCCTGCCCGCAGGGTCCTCGGGACAAAGGGCCTGACGATAAAAGTCACGGTCGCCGACCCTTCTCTGATTGTCAGCTATCCGAAAATGGGCGCGGCCAGCCTATCGGGAACGCTGACCGGGGCAGGCAGGCGCTGGCTGTTCGTGGGGACCGGTGGCGTCGAGCACCCTTCCGATCCCCGCTTCAGTCTGACCCGCATTTCCGGTCCGCTTCGCGTCGAGACGCGGGATGGAGAGTATTCAGTGGAGACCACGGCGGCGGGTGAGGGCGGGGCCGGCCAGGGCCTGATTGCGGCATTGCTCGGCGCTCGGCCGGTAGCAATCGCCAAGCTCACCATTTTTGGCGATGGCAGGTTGCTGGTTCGTCAACTGAACGTGGCCGGCGCGGGTCTCAACGTCACGGCCACCGGTGACAGGGGCCTGCTGGGCGGCCTGTCATTCAAGGGCGAGGCCACGTTTACCAATCTGGCGGCCGCCAGGGCCGGCGCCGGCGGTCAGGTCAAGGCGGACTGGTCCGCCAGCCAGAGTCACGGCGGGGAACCGTGGGCGTTCAATATCGACGCCCAGGGCGCGCGGTTCTCGACCGGCATCGGCACGGAGGTTGATCGGCTTCTGGGAGCCGGCCCACGGCTGCGGGCGGGTGGTCGCGTTGACGCCGCCGGGGTCGAGGTGACTAAGGCGACGCTCGACGGCGCGGCGGGATCCGCCAACGCCGCCGGGATCATCGGCAATGACGGTGGATTGAAGCTTGCGCTCGGCTGGGCGGTCAATGGTCCGGCCCAGATCGGTCCGCTGACGGTCGGTGGCGCCATCAAGGGCACCGGTAGCCTCGCTGGAACGCTCACCCAGCCCAGGGCTGATCTGGCGGCCGAAATCGCCACCGTGGACCTACCCGTACTGCCACTCAGCAACGCCCATCTACTGCTGGATTTTGCCGACACGGGCGACGGTGTCGGCGGCCATATCTCCGTGGCCGCGACCAGCCAGTACGGCGCGGCCAAGGGTTCGGCGGCTTTTCGTCTCATCGCCGCCGGCATCGATCTATCGTCGCTTGAGCTGAACGGTGGTGGGATCAATGCTTTGGGAGCCGCTTCGCTGCGCGCGGGGCAGCCGTCCAGCGCCGACCTGACGGTGGCTGTTGGCCCGGGTGTGCTGCTTTCGGAAGGCTCGGCGAACGCTAGGGTGAAGATCGTAGCCGGCGCCGGAGAACCCCAGGCAGACATCGCCCTGCAGGCAACCGACGCCGTCCTGGTCCAGGGCGGTGAGGCGCTCAAGGTCCTGAAGATAACCGCCAGGGGACCAATGAACCATCTTCCCTACGACCTCACCGCGAACGGCGCGGCGACCCAGGGCCGGTGGCGGATCGCCGGAAACGGCGTCTACAGCGGTGCGGGCGCCGAACATGCGGTGACCTTTGCCGGTGGCGGCCGGGTTGGTCAGGTCGACTTCCATACCCTGGCGCCGGCGCAGGTCGCTTTGGGACCGGAGCACACCCAGGCGCATCTCCAATTGAGCGTCGGGACAGGCAGGGCGGATGTCATCTTGACGACCGGCGGCGGCGCCCTGGATGCAAAGGCGACGGTTTCGGACATCAGCCTGAGCCTGCTGAGCCAGGATTACGTCGGCCGATTTAATGCCAACCTGGCCTTGAACGGACATGGGGACACGCTGAGCGGCCTGCTGGACGCCAGGCTGGCCGGCGCCGGCGGACGTGATCTGAAAGGCTCGCCTCCCGTCGATGGAGAGATCAAGGCGCGACTGGCCGGTGGCGCCGTTGTGGTCGACGCCACACTCGGCAACAGCCAGGGCCTGAAGGCGAGCAGCGAGCTGACTCTGCCGGTGGAGGCTTCCGCCGCGCCGTTGCGGATCGCCGTGAACACCAAGCGGCCGATGAGTGGACGTTTTGCCATCGATGGCGAGCTCAAGCCGATCTGGGACCTGCTGATGGGCGGCGACCGTTCGCTGGGCGGCCATGTCGTCGCCTCGGGAACCCTCGCCGGCACCCTGGCCGATCCGCGCATGGTCGGTACAGCGGCCCTGGACAACGGCAGCTTCCGTGATTCCGGCACTGGACTAAAACTGAACGCGATCACCCTGCGCGCGACGATGGCCAATAACGCCATTGATTTCAGCCAGTTCTCCGCCAGTGACGCCGGCCGTGGACAGATGTCGGGCGGCGGCCAGATCAGCCTGTTGCGCGATGGCGTGTCCAGCCTGCGCCTAGAGCTGAAGCGCTTTCGACTGATCGACAATGACTTTGCCGAGGCGGCTGCGTCGGGCCTGGTCAGCGTCAATCGCGCCGCTGACGGTCACGTAAAGCTGTCCGGCGACCTGACCATCGATCAGGCGCAGGTCAGCCCGAACTCACCAGTGGCGACCGGCGTCGTGCCCATGGAGGTCGTGGAGATTCACCGGCCGGTGGATGTTGCCGAGCGGTTTGCGCCGGCGCCCAGAGGCGCCGCGCCGGTGGCGCTCGACATGCGCCTTCACTCGTCCGGCGGAATATTGGTGAAGGGCAGGGGCCTCAATCTTGAGTTATCCCTCGACGCCCAGGTCGGCGGCACCACTGCCGCGCCGCAGCTGACCGGCGCCGCGCACGTTGTCCGTGGCGACTACAACTTCGCCGGTCAGCGGTTCATGATCAGCGATAGCGGGGTGGTTCATCTCGGCGCCACGCCGGAAACCATCCGCCTCGATCTGACCGCGACCCGCGAGAGTCCGTCTCTGACCGCGGTGATCCGCATCCAGGGCACGGCCGCCAAGCCGACGATTACCTTGACCTCGACGCCGGTCCTGCCGCAGGACGAGGTCCTATCGCAAGTGCTGTTCGGGGCCTCGGCGTCACAGTTGTCACCGCTGGAAGCCGCGCAATTGGCCTCCGCCGTCTCAGGGCTGGCGGCTGGCGGCGGGTTCGACGTGATTGGCGGCCTGCGCAACTTTGCCCACCTCGATCGCCTCGCCATCGGTACATCGACACCGACCCTGCCGACGGTGGTCAACGGCCGCGTGGTGCCGGCTTCCGCCCTGACAGGGACGACTTTTGCCGGAGGCAAGTATCTGACCAACAACGTCTATCTGGAGGTGATCGGCGGGCAGGAAGGCTATGGCGTGCAGGTTGAGTGGCAGGTCCGCAAACACCTTTCGGTTGTCTCCCGCGCCGCGACACAAGGTGACTCCCAGCTGTCGATCCGTTGGCGAACAGACTACTGAGCCACGCGAGACCGTGCGTAGGCCTGTGTGCCCGAGGTGAATACCCTGTCGCTACCAAGTACGCTTTCGATGGCGATGTCGGACGAGCCGCGCAGGCATTGATAGATGGCCGCGAAATCGCGAAGCGTCGCCTCAAGCAAGTCGTCCAGCGAGGACACCACGAAATAGGTCTGCTGGAAATCATCGATCCGGTAGGGGGTTCGCATGATCCGCAGCAGATCGAAGCCCAGGCGATTGGGCGAAGGATCTTCCAGCGCGAATACGGTCTCGGCGCTCGATGAGACGATTCCCGCGCCATAGAGTCTCGGCCCCGCCGGGGTGGCCAGCAGCCCGAACTCGACCGTGTACCAATAAAGTCGGGCAAGGTTATGCAACTGGTCGAGGCCCAGCGCCCGCAGGCCGCCTTCACCGTAAGCCTGCATGTAGTTGGCGAACACCGGATCGGTTAGCATCGGCACGTGCCCGAAGACGTCGTGGAAGATGTCCGGCTCCTCGAGATAGTCCAGCTGGTGCGGATCACGGATGAACCGGCCGGCGGGGAACCGGCGGTGCGCGAGGTGGTCGAAGAATACCTCGTCCGGGACCAGGCCAGGAACGGCGACGACGCTCCAGCCGGTCAGTTTTCCAAGTTGTTCGTTTAGCCGTGCGAATTGCGGGATGCCGCCCTGATGTAGATCGAGTGCGTCGAGGCCACGCAAAAACGCGTCGCAGGCCCTGCCGGGCAACAGCGCGCTCTGGCGCTCGTAGAGCCTGGTCCAGGTCCGGTGTTCCGCGTCACTATATCGCGCCCAGTCCTGGTCGATCGTCCAGTCGGGTCGCGAACCCGGGGGCGGGGAAATGGTTTCAGTCATCTGGGCAGACTAAGCCAAGGTCGAGAGCATTTCTGTTCGAAAATGCCTTAATTGGTCGGAGTGAAGAAGCGAATTGCCGAAATTCGTCGCTTTCCAGGTCGGATCGTCCGGTCCGTCGGTATCCTTTCCGGGGTCCGACGTTGTGAGCCGAGCAAAGATGCCGGCTGGTTTGACGGGTTGGTTCGCGTCAGCTCAGTGGGTGATGCGGGGTTTCAGCTGGTAGCGGCCTTGCTCGAACTCTTCGAAGATCAGTTCGGTCTGCGGGTGGGCCACCGGCTCGCCGCTCTCGTCAGGCAGCAGGTTCTGTTCGGAGACGTAGGCCACGTAGCTCGACTGCGCATTCTCGGCCAGCAGGTGATAGAAGGGCTGGTCCTTGCTCGGGCGCACTTCGGCCGGGATCGACTCCCACCACTCCTCGCTGTTGGCGAATTGCGGGTCGACGTCGAAGATCACGCCCCGGAAGGGGAACACCCGGTGCTTGACCACCTGGCCGATGGCGAATTTGGCTGTCCTTGGGTTCATGGCTGTAACGCGTGAGTCCGGTCCAGATCGTGGATGCTGAAGGTATAGCGTTGCGGCCCGGTATCAAGGCCCCCCTCCGCGACCAAGCCTTCCGAAAGCGGAACATCCTTGCTAGTCTTGCCGTCAAATCGGGCGTGGGCGCCAAATCGTGGGCAGTCCCGTCCTGTGAAGGTTGAAAAGGTTATGGACGAGGCGCTCAGCGCGCCCGTCGGTCGCGCGCGCGGTCGGGGGCGCGCCCCGGACGAGCCGACCGCTTATGCGGCGCTCGATCTGGGCACCAACAACTGTCGGCTGCTGATAGCGACGCCGAGCCCTCGCGGATTCCGCATCGTCGACGCCTATTCGCGGATCGTCCGGCTGGGCGAGGGACTGGCCCACACCGGTCGGCTCGCTGATTCGGCCATGGAGCGCGCGCTGTCGGCCCTCGCCGTATGCGCAACGAAGATCGAGCGCCGTGGCGTGGCGCGTGTCCGCGCCGTGGCGACGCAGGCCTGCCGCGCGGCGGAGAACGGTCCCGGCTTCATTGAAAAGGTCGAGCGCGAGACCGGTATCCGCCTGACCATCATCAGCCCGCGCGAAGAAGCGCAGCTTGCCGTGGCCGGCTGCCTGAACCTGCTCGATCAGACGGCGAAGGCGGCGCTGGTGCTGGATGTCGGCGGTGGCTCGACCGAGCTGTCCTGGCTCGACCTGACCGCTCCCGGGCTCGACGTCTCGCCACGGCGGATGGCGCACTGGCGATTACCGATCAAGGCCTGGCTGTCGGTGCCGATCGGGGTGGTGACCCTGGCCGAATTATTTCCGGAGACGGAGGGCGGCGAGACCTGGTTTCGGCGGATGGTCGAGGCGATGAAATTCGAGCTCGCCCGTTTCACCCACGCGGACCGCTTTCGCGATACATTTCTGGCGGGGGACGCCCACATCGTCGGCACCTCCGGCGCCATCACCAGTCTGGCCGGCCTGCATCTGGGGCTGCCGCGCTATGACCGCGCGCGGGTCGACGGGCTGTGGATGACCCGCGATGATTGTAACGCGGTCACCGCCCGGCTGGGCGCGCTGAAGGTTGAGGAACGCGCCGCAGAACCGTGCATCGGTCCTGACCGGGCAGATCTGGTGATGGCCGGCGCCGCGATCCTGGCGGCGGTGCAGGAGCTTTGGCCCTGCGAGCGTGTGCGGGTCGCGGATCGCGGTTTGCGCGAGGGTCTGCTACTGTCACTGATGTCCAACCAGCGCCGCGGTCGCGCCCGCAGAAATCGTCAGCGATGACCGAACCTCCCCGCAAACGCATGGTGAGGCCGCCCAGTGGCGGGACCGACGCGGGCCGGACAGGTCCCAAGCGCCTGAAGACCGCGAAGGAACGCACGCCGTCCTCGCAGGCCTGGCTCGAGCGGCAGATCAACGATCCGTTCGTGGTCGAGGCCAAGGCAAGGGGGTATCGCTCCCGCGCCGCCTTCAAGCTGGCTGAGATCGACGACCGCTACCACGTGTTCCGCAAAGGAGTCCGGGTCATCGATCTGGGCTGCGCGCCAGGTGGATGGCTGCAGATTGCCGTGGAGCGCGGGGCCGCGTCGGTGGCGGGCATCGACCTGTTGCCGGTCGAGCCGCTGGTCGGCGCCGATATCATCGAGGCGGACTTCACCGCCGACGACAGCGGAGCGCGCCTGATGGAACTGCTCGGCGGTCCCCCCGATATCATCCTCTCCGACATGGCCCCCAACACCACCGGCCACCGGCAGACCGATCACCTGCGCATCGTCAGCCTGATCGAGGCCGCCGCCGAGTTCGCCACCACGGTGCTCAAGCCCGGCGGCGTGTTCATCTCCAAGGCCTTCCAGGGCGGCGAGACCGGGGCTCTGCTCACCGACCTCAAGCGCCACTTCGCCGAAGTCCGCCACGTCAAACCCAAGGCCAGCCGCCTGCAGAGTTCCGAGCTATATCTGCTGGCGCGGGGGTTCAAGGGACGTCCAGGGGAGTCACCCCCCTAGCTCCCGTCATGGCCGGGACCAGAGCCCGGCAATGACGGTTGTTAACCGGGGCTGACTGCGCGCTCGATGCAGCTTGGGTCCCAGGGCAATCGCATATCAAAACTGAGCGATGAGGTTGGCGAGAAAATTGTTGTTCCACCCAGCGCGTTTGATTTTCCGTCGGGCTGAGATTTTGGATTTGTTGGCGTTGAGAATGTTGAGCGCCATGTGCCTTAGGACG
>JANXTX010000114.1 GCA_025352165.1 Caulobacteraceae bacterium
GTGGTAGAGCACAACCTTGCCAAGGTTGGGGTCGTGAGTTCGAATCTCATTGCCCGCTCCAAAACCTCAATCGCACCCGGGGCCTGAAGTCGCGGCGGGATGGCTGGGGTCGTTGCTGCGGTTGGTTTCCTGTCACCTTTATTCCGGCCGTCGATTTGGGACCGGCTTATCGTGTTCGGGCGCCAGGTCATTAGGCATTTCCCAGACGAACCGCCCCCACGCGCCGCCGGTTTCCCGAACGCTCCAGCCGCGCGCCGCTACTCGCTCGCGTCGATTTTATCCAGCAAGGCCAGCGCCCGTTGCGGATCTCCGCGCGCCGCCCGGGTCTCGAAGCGCACCCGGGCGTCGAAATTGGCCAGCGCAACGGTCGCCAGTTCATCGATCAGCTTGTTGATGCTGATCGCGTTGGATTTTGCCAGGGCCTTGAGCCGCTCGTGCTTGTCGTTGGGAAGGCGGATGGTTAGGGTCGACATGGAAAACGCTCCAGGCATTGTTCAGGCGTGAGAATTTCGAGAGCCGGAAACTTCAGCTCGCCGCGCGTCAGATCGCGGAGATTTCGAGTGACGATGGCCTCGGCGCGGGCCGCGACCCCCAGTTCGACCAAGTGATTGTCGGCTTCATCGGGCAGGTTCGGACGCCACCCAAAATACACCTCCACCCATTTGCATCGATTGAGGAAGCCGTCGAACACCTCACCACGTTCCGCCTCTGGGAGAACACCGCCGGCAAACAGTTCGCCGCGGCCGAGAACGTCCTCGTATTCCGCCAGCAGGGCCGGTCCTAGCACCGGTTGATACTGACCCGTCAAACAGGCCCGCAGGACACCGCGCGCCGCGCCCCCGCTCCAAAGCAAGGCGGCTACCAGAACATTGGTATCGATCACTACGGTCGGCACTTAAAATTGATAGCATATACGCCATCAATTGTTCAACCACCTTCGCTGGCGGCCCTGCGCTACCATTGTCCCGAGTGCTGGAATAAATCCGCGCCATGATGTAGAGTTCGGGCTCTGTACCCCGCCACGACGCGGTCGTGGAATGTTTGCCCGGGTGGCCGCGCAAGCCCTTGTTTCGCCAACCGATTCGCAAGAGGGACACTCAACCGTGTGGAATATTCATAGCCGCACCGTCAGTCGCTCCGTTCCGGCGTTCGCTATCGCCATCGCCTCGGGCTGCATGGCGACCGTGGCGTGTGCGGAATCCTATCCGCCATCTCGCAACGCCGACACATTCAACCCGCCGCCGTTGACGAATTCGCCCTCGGCCAGCTGCACGGCGACCGGGACCTGGCGCGCCGACACCGGATCCGGGTCCGGCAGCTGGACCGGAACCGCCAAACTCAAGTGTCACCCGGCCGGACGATGGACGGATTCATTTGGCTATACATGGGTGGTCAGGAAGGGGCCGACCACCGGGACGCTCACGGGCACGGTGAACTATCACCGTATTCCCCGTTGCTGGGACCATGTGTGGCCGCTCACTGGAACAAGCGACAAGAAGACTTTTACTGTCACGGCCCCCAATCCAAATGGCGGCGCGGATGGCTGTACAGCCTTTTTTGGGTACAGCCTGACAATTCAGTAAGGGCGATCAATCTTAGGCCAACGAGCGGCCTGTGGGCAGCGGAATTCGGTGACCGCCAGGCAGGGCGCGCCCTGGCCGCGGGTAGGCCTCAATGCGGTCACAGTGCATTTTATTTACGATTCACTCGACGCCGCGCACGCATGAGACACCGCCGTCGCAGCGACTGGGGTATTTGTGCAATTGATACCATGTCACCGTTATACTTGAGGCCCTACGGCCGCAACGGCTGGGGCATTTGCGCAATCGATACAACCTCAGTGTTATTCGTGAGCAAGGCGCCCGGGGGATTTCACCGGCGTGACAACCTGTTAGTTTGTTCTGTAGGTGAGGATGGACAAAGAGGGGCTGTCGTGGGCCACGAGGACTATGCGATCAGGCGCGCGACGCTCGCCGACGCCGAGGCGCTGGCGATGGTTCATGAGGCGACCTGGCGCGAGACTTACATCGGACTGATGTCGGAACAGATGCTCGACGCGCTGACCGCCGACGCGCGAGCGGAGGCATGGCGACGCATTCTGTCCGGGGCGGCCGGCTATCTGGCGACAACCTATGTCGCGGAGGCCGCCGGCCAACTGGTCGCCTTCGGTTCGTGCGGCGAGCAGCGCGATGCCGCGTTCGCGGCCGCGGGCTATGTCGGCGAGATCGCGTCAGTCTATGTCCTCAAGATCGCTCAGCGGCGCGGTGTCGGAACGCGGCTGATGACGGCCATGATGCATGACCTGGCCGAACGCGGGCTGACGGGCTTCACGCTGTGGGTGCCGCGGGACAACTTTCCGGCCCGATCGCTATACGAGCAACTCGGCGCCAAACGGATCCGACAGCGGACGGAAGCCGGCGAGCACGGAACCCTGGCCGAGGTCGCCTACGGCTGGGATGGTCGTCCACCACCTTGACGCACGTCAAAGGATTGGTTCTCGTCAAAGGATCCCGGGGTTCCGGTGACAGTGAATTCTATTGACGATCCACCCGAGGCCGCTCACGCATGAGACTCCGCTCCGGCGGGGGGTGTATTTCTACAATTGATATCATGTCACCGTTATTCACCGTTATTCCACCGTTATTCAGGGGAGCGCAACTCATGGCGGAAGGTGACTCCAGCCTGCTGGGGGCGGCGCGCGCCGAAGCCTGGTCGACGCCCATTGATGAGATCGACGTCAGCCTTGCCGAACGCTTTCGCGACGACACGATCTGGCCGTTCTTCGAGCGGCTGAGGCACGAGGACCCGGTGCATTATACCGCCCACAGCCGGTTCGGTCCCTATTGGTCGATCACCCGTTACCACGACATCCTGCAGGTCGACTCGAACGCGTCGGTATTCTCGTCGGCCAGCGGCACCAGCATCGGTGACGTCAACGCTTCGTTCCCGCTGCCGATGTTCATCGCCATGGACCCGCCCAGGCACGACGCGCAGCGCAAGGTGATCAGCCCGATCGTCGCGCCAGCCAGCCTGGCGTCGCTGGAGCCGCTGATCAGGAGCCGCGCCGGCCGCATTCTCGACGAACTGCCGATCGGCGAGACTTTCGACTGGGTCGACCGCGTGTCGATCGAGCTGACAACCCAGATGCTGGCGACCCTGTTCGACTTTCCCTTCGAGGAGCGTCGCAAGCTCACCCGCTGGTCGAACGTCGCCCTGTCGGGCTTGCACAACGAGGCGGCCCGCCAGGAGATGCGCGAGTGTGGGGCCTACTTCCGTCGACTTTGGGATGAGCGGGCCAATGCCGCGCCGGCGGGCGACCTGATATCGATGCTGGCTCATGGCGAGGCGACGCGTGACATGCCGCAGGAGGAATTCCTCGGAAACATGATCCTGCTGATGGTCGGCGGCAACGACACCACGCGAAACTCGATCTCCGGCGGACTGCTCGCGCTCAATCGTCACCCCGAGGAATATGAGAAGCTTCGCGCACGGCCGGCCCTCGTGGCCAGCATGGTCCCCGAGATCATTCGCTGGCAGACGCCCGTGGCCCACATGCGACGCACGGTCCTCAGCGATGTCGAATTCCAGGGGAAGACCATCCGCAAGGGTGACAAGGTCGTGATGTGGTACGTCTCGGGCAACCGCGACGAGACGGCGATCGATCGTCCCGAACTGTTCATCATCGATCGCGAACGGCCGCGCCAGCACCTCTCGTTCGGCTTCGGCATCCACCGGTGCGTCGGCAATCGCCTGGCCGAAATGCAAATTCGGATCGTGTGGGAAGAAATCCTGGCGCGGTTCCCGGTCATTGAGCTCGCCGGCGAGCCCGTCCGCGCGAAATCCTGTCTGGTGCGCGAATTCAGCCGCATGCCGGCCCGCATTCCTCGCAGGTTGTAGTTCAGGTTCCTTGTGTCCGTGATAGCCCCAGGCCTTCGTCTGGACCTAACTCGCCGACGTCATTCTCGACAAACCAGGCCGACTGCCTGAAGCTTGCGTTTGAGTTTGTGCGTTGGATCGCCTTAGTCGTGGCGAACCCGCAGCGCCGCCTCCAGCATCGCCACCTCGAGATGAAGAGCCTCGCGCCCCGCATCCTCGCTTGGCGCGATGTCCTTCACGGCATCTCGTCGCTTTCGCGCCGCCTCCAGGCGTCTGTCCAACTCTTGTGGCGCGATTGCATGAATGATCCTGAGTAGGTCTCCCACCAGCGTCTGGAGCGCGATCACCCGTGCTTCCAGATCGGCTATCCTGACCTGCATGTCGCTCATCTGAATGCCTCCTTGCCGGAGGTATTGGCCGCCATTGCCGACCGTGAGTCAACGACGCGCAGTGTTTGCCATTGTTTAACCACGCACGGGCAGTGGCCACATCACCCGTTTGCGTTACCAGGCGAAAGGCCTGGAATCATGACGGATGTCCAGTCGACGAAGCGGTCAGATATCCGATAGGCTACCGCGGCGCTGGTCCGGGAGAAATTCGCCGCCGAAATCCTGTCGGGGCTATGCGTGGTCGGCTTGGCCGCCAGGGGAAATCAAGGAGGAGTGGTTTGAAAGTATCGGCGGCCGCGGGCCTGATCGCTGGGTTATTCTTTTCATCATTGTTTTCGTCCTGGCCGGCGCAGGCCGCGGAGGAGCACGGCTATCCGGCCTTTTCTCCGGCCAGCCCGGCGCCGATCACGATAACGCCGGAGAATGCCGACCTTTTCGGTGAGGGGCGGCTCGCCTTCACGCCGGACCGTCAGGCTTTTGCCGTTGAGCCTCCGGCGGAGGGCGAAAAACTATCTGCCACGGTCAGGCTTTGGTTCGATGCTTCCGGCAAGCCGGTATCCTGCGATGTCGGTCAATCTCTGCTCCCGCAGGCCGCGAACACCGGATGCGCGCAACTGTTGCGCTCCGCTCGCTTTCGTCTCTCCCCGGATATCGCGCCTTTCCAGCGTGGCTTTGTCGACGTGGCTTTCATCTTCCGGGGAGGCGCGTCGGGACTGCAACTGACTGTTGAAGAGTGTCCCGGATACGCAAATACCGATATCGTCTATCCGTCCGACGATATCCCCGCCGACCAGCATCTGCATGAGGCCGACGGGTCGTTCGCAGCCCACATGACTTCCTCCGACTATCCCGAACTGGCGCTACGATATAATTTGAAAAGCCTGAGCACGGTTCTGCTGGGCATAGACCGCCTGGGGCGCGTGCTGAGTTGCCGTTCACTGAGCAACGGGTCCGGCCCCAATACCGCGTTTCTGGACAATTATTCGTGCCGGATATTGCCGAAGCGGGGAGAGTTTGAGTTTGCGCCCAGCGCGCCGACCTATGCGGGGCTCCGCTATCTGGTGAAGCACATTCACTGGGTGGTCGCATCTGATGACTAGCATTACAGTTGCGCTGACGCTCGACGTCTGAATCGATGGGTGACCATGATTCGGAGGTCATGGGATGTCGGGCGCATCGATCGAGACAACGCTGGAGATTTGGGCGTCTTCACTGCGGGATGTGAAGGCGCGGATGCGGCCGCTGTTCGGTGACGTTCGGGTGGCGTCGTCGGCGAGCCAGTTTCTGGATGGATTGCTGAGTGACGAGCGTCGCAAGACGGGCTGGATGCGGGCCGAAGCGGCGGGTGATCCTGGGCCTTGGCGCCAGCAGGCGGTTCTGGGCCGTAGTCACTGGGACGCCGAGGCGCTGGTCGCCATTGTGCGGAACTATGTGGTGGAAACCCTGGCCGACCCTGATGCGGTGCTGGTGATCGACGAGACCGGCTTCCTCAAGCAGGGCAAGGCCTCGTGCGGTGTCGGGCGTCAGTACACCGGCTCGGCCGGCAAGATCACCAACTGCCAGATTGGGGTGTTTGCGACCTATGCGTCGCGCCACGGCCACGCCTTCATCGATCGCAGGCTCTATCTGCCCAAGGCCTGGACGGACAATCCGCCCCGGATGACGACGGCGCATGTGCCGCCGGGCACGGTCTTCGCCACCAAGCCGGCCCTGGCGCGCCAGATGATCGAGCGGGCGATCGCCGCCGACGTCCCCTTCTCCTGGGTGGCGGCCGACAGCGTCTATGGGGTTGGCGACATCGAGATGGACCTTCGGCGCGCCGGCAAGGGCTACGTCCTGGGCGTGGCCAGCAACCATCACTTTGGGTCCTGGGGGGACAAGCCGTCGGTCGCTGGCGCGGCCGACGATATCGCCAAGGGGCTCGAGGCTTCAGCCTGGAAGCGGCTGTCGGCTGGCGAAGGAACCAAGGGCCCGAGGCTGCATGACTGGGCCTATTGTGAACTCGCCGATATGGACGCCGACGAATACGACGAGACCCGATCGGGTCTGTGGACCCGAGGCCTGCTGATCCGCCGCAATATCGCCGATGGCGACCTGGCCTTCTTCACCACCTGGGCCCCGGCCGGCACGGGTATCGACACCCTGGTCAAGGTCGAAGGCCACCGCTGGGCCATCGAGGACAGCTTCGAGACCGCCAAGAACGAGCTCGGCCTCGACCACAACGAGACCCGCTCCTGGCACGGCTGGCATCGCCATGTCACCCTGGTCATGCTGGCCTTCGCCATGACCGCCGCCATCCGCCACCACGCCAACCTCCCGACGCCCCCAAAAACGCAAGCCTGGATCGAGCGACGGCTTCAACTGACCTGATCCGCTGGTCGACCCAGGAAATCCGCCGCATCGCCAATCGACTGGCTCAGCAGAAGATCGAGCCCGCCGAGGTCATCGCCTGGTCTCTATGGCGAAGAGCCCATCAAGCCACCGCTCGACGCGCGCACGTCCAAACCCGACTGCGGCTGCAACTGTAATGCTAGGC
>JANXTX010000135.1 GCA_025352165.1 Caulobacteraceae bacterium
CCCGCCTTCGCTGGGGGCAGGCTCTTGTCGACCAAATCAGGCGGCGGTGTCATCCATACCTTGACTCACATCCAGACACGCGCCGCAACCGGAAAAATTCAGCGCCCGGTCAGCCCCGAAAAGGAGGGTGAGCAATTACCAAATATGGGAGCCCAGGTTAACTCTAACTCCTTCTCAACCAATTCTTTCGCTTCCGAATAGTAGTCATGCTTGTGATATACTGTCCCGAATGTCAGCAGATGGTGGGCCTGGAACACGTCAAGTGCGCTCCCTTCCAGCCCGTGGAGATCAAGTGACTTAGGTACCCGCGGATCGATCACGCCGCCGCCTCGCTCTGCGCGAACAAACTGAAAAAGGTCGGGGTGGTACGGAACGATGCCGGCGCCAAGGGCTTCAGCGCTGAGAGTACCAGCTTCGTCCTTCCCTTTGATCGGGCGACTTCATCGCGGGCCGCAGGAGCCGGCCGATTGCAGTATTCGGCCCAAGGTTCCATCAGCTGCCACCTGTGATCAAAACAGAGCTTCAACGCGGGCCCCACCAACTATGCCGCCCCCACCTTCCGTATCGGCTGGAGGTTGCCCGCCTGGTCGCCATCGGCGACGAACGCCCCCCACGCCTCCATCAGTTTCCGCCGCTTCTCGAGCGCATCCCCACGCCTGTAAGCTCGCTCAGTTGCATCCCCCACCGCGTGCGCCAGGGCCGCCTCGGCGAGTTCGCGGGAGAACGGCGATACCTCGCCCGCCCAGTCTCGAAACGTCGATCGGAACCCATGTGTGGTGACGTCCACCTTCATGCGGCGCAGAAGCATCGCGAGCGCCATGCTCGACAGAGGTTCGTTGTCGTCGGTCGCGGCCTTCTTTTGGCCGGCGAAAACGTGGCGGCCGGTCTTCACGGTTGCCATCTCGGTCAGGATCTCAACAGCACGACCAGAAAGAGGAACGCGGTGTTCGACGCCAGCCTTCATCCTGGCGCCCGGGATCGTCCATAGCGCGGCCCCCAAGTCGATTTCAGCCCATGTCGCCCCCCTCACTTCACCTGTCCGCGCCGCGGTCAGAATCAGAAACTCCAGCGACAGAGCCGCCGAGCCGCCGCGCGCTCGCAGCACCGCAACAAACGCCGACAAATCCGCGTAGGTCATGGCGGTATGATGCCCCCGTGTTAGTTTTTGTGGTTTAGGCAATAGGTGATCAAGATGGCCGCGCCACCGCGCCGGGTTGTCGCCCTGCCGGAAGCCTTTGGCCCGCGCCGCATCCAGTACCGCCTCGATGTAACCCCGCGCGACTTGAGCGCTCTCCGGCTTGGTCGACCAAATCGGCTTGAGCACCTTCAACACATCCTCGGTCCCGACGACATCAACGCCAAGACCTCGGATTGGCGCGGCATATGTTTCGAGCGCCCGCTTCCACCTTGCCCTTGATTTGTCGCTTCGCAGGCCTTCAGTACGGGTCCTTGTGACTTCATCCGCCATCGCTCCGAAGGTGGGAACCGCAGCGTTCGCGTGTTTGGCCGCAATGGGATCAATCCGATCGGCGACGAGCGCACGCGCCTCAGCCGCCTTTTCCCTAGCCCGAGCGAGGCTTACGGCGGCGCCGGATCCTAAGCCCATCTCACGCAGCTTGCCGGTTCCCGCCTCGCCGAGGCGACGCCACCGGAACATGAAGACCCACCGCCGCGCTCCGCTCTTGTCAACCACGAGGTAAAGGCCCCCGCCATCACTATGCCGGCCTGGCGCCGAGATAGACGCGGCTTTTCGAGAGCTCAGCTTGTTAAGGCCGCGCCTTTGGTGCTGCCCCAACGATGCGATTTTGTCGGCCACCCTAATATTCACCCCAACGCAAGACATGGATTGGGGTGGATGATATCGGACGGCGGCGGATCAGGCCAGGCAATTCCCTCTAAGATTCGATGCAAGTTTGGATGCCACCGCACACATACGGACGCCGGTTTGGCTCCTGTCGGGTGCGCCATTCCAGCTAATTTCCCAAACAATTCAATATCGGCGTTGGGGCGGAATCAGCGTGGGTGATCTAATGTCCCACATTCATGTCCCACAGAGGCTCCCATAGCTGGCCCCCGGCCAGACTATGTAAAACGCAGAGGGGCTATCTATTCCGTTCGGTTCAGACTTCCTGCCGATCTCGCCGGGAAGCTAGGTCAAGAATTCCAACGGTCGCTAGGAACAGCTGACCCATATCTTGCCCGACGACGAGCCGCCGACGTAGCGGTATGGTTTGGTAAAACCATGGAGCGCCTGAGAAAGATGCCCGACCCCACACGCCAGGACCTTGAGGCCGCACCTGCCCGAAGGCGCGGTATCCGAGGCACTCCAGTTGATCAGGCGCGAATTGGGGTTCCTCGATGCCCTAAGAGGATAAGAACTCACGCGTGATTGATCATTGCGATTCGGCGTTGCCGCCTTGCTGCCAGTCTGTCCTGAACTGGACCTCCCGCAGATTTTGCAGGATCACGAAAACCTGATCAGGAAATGTCATTTGTCGCCGACAGAATTTGAACACCGGACATCACAAGTCGCGGTGACCCGATTGTGCTCGAACACCATCCGGCCAACAAGCGGACTCTCCGAAGGGCAGAGTTGGGTGGATTATTGCCATTGCCATTGCCCCCTTCCGCTCTCCCCGGCGAAAGCCCATAGGCGCTAAAATAAGGGCTTGCGCGCTGGAATCGCTTGTGATTCCAGACTTCGATGACTCACGCGGCGCTTTCGAACGAAGATTGGGACGGGATCGTAGATCGGCTTGGCGGGGCCGAACGGCTGGAAGTTGGCGCGCGCGAGACGAAGGCGCTCGTTCGCGCGCGGGTGATCGCCAACGCGGTTGATCTGTTGAGGCTTGTTCTGGCCTACTGCCTTGGCGACCGCGGCTTGCGCTCGACCGCGGCTTGGGCGTCATCGGTCGGGCTGGCCGACATCTCCAACGTGGCTTTGCTTTATCGGCTGCAACGGTGTGGGGATTGGTTGGCCAGCTTGGTTGGCCAGGCTCTGACATCCACCGCGCCCAGGGCTGCCCGGGGTCGGCTGATCCGGCTGATCGATGGAACGGCGGTTCCCAAGAAGGGTGCGTCGGCCCACAAACGAAATGAGCTCTGGCGCATCCACAGCGCCTTTGACCTTCCCGCCGAGCGTTTTGGCCACTTCGAGTTGACCGACGAGAAGGGTGGCGAGCGGGTGGATCGGATACCGGTAGTCAAGGGAGAGATCCGGATCGCCGATCGCGCCTATCTTCAGCCCGATCGGATGGCGGGCGTCCTGGACGAAGGGGGCGACCTTCTTGTGCGCGCGGGATGGAAAAACGCCCGCTGGCTCGACCACGAGGAGGCGCCAGTCGATCTTCTCGCCGTATTCCGCCAAGCTGCGGCGAGCGGACTGATCGATCAGCCGATCTGGATAGGCCGCACGCAGGGACCGCCGCTGGCGCTTCGTCTGGTCGCCATCAAGAAGTCCGAGCAAGCCGCCGAGGCGGCGCGTCGCAAGGCGCGTCGGCAGGCCCAGCGGGAAGGCTATCAGGTCTCCGAGGGAACGCTCATCGCCGCCAGCTGGGTAATCCTGGTCACTTCGCTCGCCGTCGAGGACTTTTCCACCGCCGATATTCTCGCGCTCTATCGGCTGCGATGGCGCATCGAACTGGCCTTCAAGCGCCTAAAGAGCGTGATCGGCCTCAGAGGTCCGCCCGGCGGCGACCCGCGATCCGCCAAACCCTACATCCTGACCCACCTCCTGATCATTCTTCTGCTCGAACCGATCGTGGATCAGTTCGAGGACTCTCCACACTGGCCGATCGCCGCCTGACGCGGCCCGGCGCCTGGCGACTTCTACAACAACTCGCCGCCACTTTCCTTCAGGCCATCATTCCCCAGCCAAGCATCAGGCGGCTCCAGAAAGCCAGGACCAGGCTACGACGACATCTCCACGAGCCGCCTCGACGACGACGATATCAGAACATGTCAGGCTTATTTTAGCGCCTATGGGC
>JANXTX010000136.1 GCA_025352165.1 Caulobacteraceae bacterium
CTCAGTGCGACGCCAGATGACGCGCTTGCCGCTGTGGCAGCGCTGCCTGCACTCCCTGCGCGCGGTCGGCTGAGATAAGCAATCCTCCTCCGCGAAGCGGGGGAGGGGGACCCCGAAGGGGTGGAGGGGGCCCGTGCCGCGCGCAGGCCCCCTAAACCTTCACCACGACCTTGCCCAGCATCTCCCCCTTGGCCAACCGATCTATCGCCTGCGGCACATGATCGAAGTCGAAAATCTTGTCGATCGGCACACTGATCTTGCCGGCTTCGGCCAGTTCGACCAGGTGGCTGTGTTGGGCGTGGGTTTCCGCCGCGGTGCGGGCGCCGGCGAAGGCGCCGACCAGGGAATAGGATTTCAGCACCGCGTGCAGCGGGTCGATCTTCGGCCAGGTTCCGCTGCCGTATCCGATCATGATGATGCGGCCGTGCTGGGCGATGCACTTGGTCGCCGAGTCATAGGCGCTGCCGCCCACCGGGTCATAGACGATGTTGGCGCCGGCCCCGCCGGTGATCTCGCGCACCGCCTTGTGGATCGGCGTGTCGTGATAGTTGATCACATGATCGGCGCCGAGGCTGGCGCAGAACGCCGCCTTTTCGGCGTTGCTGGCGGTGGCGATCACAGTCGCGCCCATCGCCTTGCCCAACACGATCGCCGCCGAGCCGGATGAACCCGCGCCGCCCAGCACCAGCAGCGTCTCGCCGGCCTTGATCTCGCCGCGCTGGATCAGGCCGACATAGCCGGTGTGATAGGCGACCCAGAACCCCGCGCCTTCCTCGTCGCTGAAGTTCTTCGGCACCGGCAGGGCGGAGGATGACGAGGAGAGGGTGTATTCCGCGAAACCGCCGTGCCCCTGCGCGAAGTGGGTGGAGGCCATGACCCGCTCACCGACCTTCGCCGTGGCGTCGGGGCCGACCGCGGCGATCGTGCCGACGACTTCCTGGCCCGGCGTCACCGGCGGCGCTGCGACCGCCGGATAGATCCCGCGCAGCATCAGCACGTCCGGCAGGCCGACGCCGGTCGCCGACACCTTGATCAGGATCTGCGAGCCGGTCGGCTCGGGGATCGGCGCGTCCACCTTGTGCAGCACGTCGACCGCCTCACCGAAACTCTCCGCGCGCCAGGCCTTCATCTGCGTCTCCCAAAAATTTGCGTTTGTTGCGGCGGACCGTAGGCCGGACGATGCAAATCCGGCAAGCCATGATGCGCGGATCAGGGAGTGCGAACGCGGTAGGGGCCGGAAGATGAAAGCGCACCACTAAGACACGAAGGACACGAAGGCGACGGTGGTTTGACCTTGCCGAAGGCGAAAATCACGCTCTACGTGAGGTCGACGGCTTCGCCGTCATAGGGACTTCGTGTCCTTCGTGTCTTAGTGGTGCACTTCCCTTCCTCACCGCCCCCGCGGTGGATTGACGCGGCGGACCATCATAAGATAGCCTTCGCTATCATTATAACCGGAGCCGACGATGGCTGAGTGGCGTAACTGGTCGCAGAGCGTCGTGGCGCGCCCCGACATGATCGCTCGCCCACAGACAGAGCCGAAACTGAGACAGCTGGTGCGCAATGCGCGCAAGGTGCGCGTGTTCGGGGCCGGGCACTCGTTCATGCCGCTGTGCGAGACGGACGGGCTGCTGTTGGATCTCTCGGCGCTCGAAGGTGAGATCGAGGTCGCCAGGGATCGCAACTCGGTATGGGCGCCGGCGGGCATGAGCCTGGCCAAACTTACCGAGCGGCTGTGGATGCTGGGCCTGTCGCTGGCCAACCAGGGCGACGTCAATCCGCAGTCGCTGGCCGGGGCGATCGCGACCGGCACTCACGGCACCGGCGAAACGCTGGGCAGCCTGTCGACCTTCGCGCTCGGCTTTCGCATCGTCACCGCCGATGGCGAGGTCGTTGAATGTGACGCCACCAGGGAGCCGGACCTGTTCCAGGCGGCGCGAGTCTCATTGGGACTGTTGGGGGTAATGACACGCATACGGATCAGCGTCGTCCCCGCCTTTCATCTCAGGCAGCGGCTGTTCGGCGCGCCGATCGGCGAGGTCCGCGAACGGCTGGACGAGTGGGCGGCCGCCAACCGGCATGTCGAGTTCTTCCAGTTCCCCTATTCCGACCTGGCCATGGTCAAGATCCTCGACACGGCGCCCGCGCCGGACGGCGACACCACCGTGATCACCGATATCGACGAGCGCGCGTTCCGTTTTGCCTGCGAGTTCAGCCGCAACCTGCCGTTCGCCATTCCACTGCTGCAACGCCTGATGGCGCGGATCGGCGGCGCGGTCTCTGAAAGCATCGGCCCCGCCTGGCAGGTGTATCCTTCCGACCGGACCATCCCGTTCGAGGAGATGGAATACGAGGTGCCCCGCGCCGTCGGCCTGGACACGCTGAAAGCGGCGATCGACCACATCCGGCGGCGCGGGCTGCCGGTGACCTTTCCGTTCGAGTTCCGCATCACCGCGGGCGACGACATCTGGCTGAGCCCGTTCAATCGCGGCCCCTGCGCGTCCGTGTCGATGCACCAGTACGGACCGATGGACTGGAAGACGCCATTCGCGGCCATCGAGCCGATCTTCCGCGCCGCCGGCGGGCGTCCGCACTGGGCAAAGCGGCACACGCTGAGCGCACAGGACGTCTACGAGCTTTATCCCCGCGCCGCGGATTTCGAGCGCGTGCGCGCGGCCATCGACCCGGGAGCCAAGTTCGCCAATCAGCACATGAGCGAACTGTTCAACATTTTCCCCAGATCGAGGATCGCCGCATGAGCCTGCCGACCGACGACCGCGCCCTGCACGCCCATTTGATCGGCCGGCAGGGCGGCCGCGCTGACCTCAATTCGCCGGCCCTGGTCGTCGATCTCGACGCGCTCGACGCCAATATCGCCGCCATGGCCTCATTCGCCGCAAGTCATGGCCTGGCGCTGCGCCCCCACGCCAAGACCCACAAATCCGCCGATATCGCCAAACGCCAGATCGCCGCTGGCGCCATCGGCGTGTGCGTGGCCAAGCTCGGCGAGGCCGAAGCGCTGGCGGCGGGCGGCATCGCCTCGATCCACATTACCTCGCCGGTGGTCAGCGCGCCGGCGATCGAGCGGCTGGTCCGGTTGCACGCCATCGCGCCCGACGTGACCGTGGCTGTCGACCATCCCGCGAACACGACAGCGCTGGCGGCCGCGGCGTTTTCCACGCCGCTGGGTGTGTTCATCGATGTCGATCCGGGCATTCACCGCACCGGCGTCGCCTCGCCAGAGGCCGCGGTGGAGATCGCCAGGATCATCGCCGCCTCACCCCGCCTGCGCTTCGCGGGCGTGCAGTTCTATTGCGGCGCCGAGCAGCACGTGCCCACCGCGCAGGGCCGTCGGGAAGCCCTGGGCGAACGCAACAAGACGCTGACAGCGGCGATCGAGGCGCTGAGGGGCGCGGGCTTCGCGCCGCCCATCGTCACCGGCGGCGGCACCGGCACCTTCGCCCTCGATGCCGAACTCGGCCTGCTGACCGAGCTTCAGGTCGGCAGCTACATCTTCATGGACGAGGACTATCTGGCCTGCGAGACGGTCGCCGGCGCGCCGACCTTTGCGCCCTCGCTGTTCGTCGACACCCGCGTCGTCAGCGCCAACGCGCAGAGACTGGTCACCGTCGACGGCGGCGTGAAGTCTTTCGCCACCGATGTGCAGGCCCGGCCGCGCGTGTTCGCCGGCGCCCCCGCCGACGCCGCCTATTTCCCGATGGGCGACGAGCACGGCGCGCTGTTGCTGCCTGCGGACGCCGAGCGCCTGGCGCTCGGTGCGGTGGTGACCTTCACGGTCCCCCACTGCGACCCCACGGTCAACCTCTACGACCACTACCACCTGGTCCGCGGCGACACCCTGGTGGACATCTGGCCGGTGTCAGGACGGGGCAGGGCAAGATAGGCGCGTTGCTCACGCGCGCCCTCCACCCCTCCGGGGTCCCCCTCCCCCGTAAGGAAACGGGGGAGGACTTATTAGGCTAGCGATCCTCCTCCGCGAAGCGGGGGAGGGGGACCCCGAAGGGGTGGAGGGGGCACGGGCCGTGCACCGGCCAAGCCGGGCCGGCCTCTCGGACTACCCCTTCGCGCGTTCCAGATAGGAGCCGTCTTCCGTCAGCACGATGATCTTCGCGCCGACCGCCAGATACGGCGGCACCGTCGTGCGCACGCCGTTGGCGAGCAGCGCGGGCTTGTAGGACGACGACGCCGTCTGGCCCTTCACCGAAGGTTCAGTCTCGACGATCTCCAGTGTCGCGGTGCGCGGCAGTTCGATGGCGATCGGGATGTCGTTGTGCGTCGAGAGCGACACCAGCATGCCGTCCTGCAGATAGGGCGCCGCCGAGCCGATGACGTCCGCCGACGCGGTGACCTGCTCGAAGGTGTCCGGGTTCATGAAATGATAGCCGTCGCCGTCGTTGTATAGGAAGGTATAGGTGCGGTCGTCGACGTCGGCCTTTTCGACCTGCTCCGTTGTGCGATAGCGCTCGGTGACCTTCACCCCGTCGGAGATCCGGCGCATGTCGATCTGGGTAACCGGCGTGCCCTTGCCGGGGTGGATGTTTTCCGCGGTGAGGATGACATAGAGCTTGCCGGCGATATCGACGACAGCGCCCCTGCGGAGTGAACTCGCGATGACTTTCAAGAAACCGTCCTTTGCCCCGGTCGCGATCCTGATCGCGGCCGGCGGTCATTGTTTGCGTGTGCCCGCTCTATAGCAACCCTTCGCGCGGAAACCAGAGGCGCCAACCTGACCAAGCTTTCCCTGACCCCGTGGTGGAACCGACAACGCCACCAGGACCGGCGCGCGTTTCTGATCAGCCGCGGCCTGATCACCCGCGCCAGCCGCTCATGGTTCGAGGCTGAAGGGTTCGTCGAGGTGGAGACCGCCACGCTGCAGGTCTCGCCCGGCAATGAGGCTCACCTGCACGCCTTCACCACTGAAGCGATCGCCACCGATGGCCGGCGCGACCGCGTGCACCTGCGTACCTCGCCCGAATTCGCCTGCAAGAAACTGCTGGCGGCGGGCGAGCCGAGGATCTTCGAGCTTGGCCGAGTCTGGCGCAATCGCGAACGCGGCCCGCTGCACCATCCGGAGTTCACCATGCTGGAATGGTATCGCGCCGACGAGCCCTATGCGCGGCTGATGGACGATTGCGCCGCCCTGCTGGCGCTGGCGGCCGACTGCGCCGGCGCAGGTAAGTTCAGATGGCGTGGACGCGACATGGATCCGTTCGCGCCGCCCGAACGGCTGAGCGTCGCAGAGTCATTCGCGCGTTTCGCCGGCATCGATCTGCTGTCCTCCGTAAGCGTCGCCGGTGAGACCGACCGCGACCGGCTGGCATCGGCTGCCCGGGACGCCGGCATACGCGTCGCCGACGACGACACCTGGGCGGACATCTTCAGCCGCGTGCTGGTGGAAAAGGTCGAAGCCAATCTGGGCCACGGCCGCGCCACCATCCTCTGCGAATATCCGACCCCCGAAGCGGCGCTGGCGCGGACGCTCAGGAAGGATTCGCGTGTCGCCGAGCGCTTCGAGCTGTATGCCTGCGGCGTCGAACTCGCGAACGCCTTCGGTGAACTCACCGACCCGGTCGAACAGCGCCGGAGATTCGAGTCCGAGATGACCGAGATGCAGCGTGTATACGGCGAATCCTACCCGATCGACGAGGGTCTGCTCGCCGCCCTCGCCGAAATGCCCGAAGCCTGCGGCTGCGCGCTCGGCTTCGACCGGCTAGTGATGCTGGCAACCGGCGCGACGCACATCGAACAGGTGATCTGGTCGCCCGCGCCGTACGGGACTTGAAACCCCCGCCTGATTGTTCGTTGGGCTCTGGCCGACGCGAAATCTCTCAGCCGCCGACAATCCTCGGCAAGGCGACCATCGGCGGAAATGACCGAGCGTCCGCCGCCGACGTGACCTGGGCGGCGGCGCCCGACGGCGCCAGCCCGGCCATGGCCGCGATGAAGGCTTGCGGCGGGACGGTCGCCGCGGTCAGCATCTTGATGATCGTTCCCCCGGCGCCATCCGATCCAACGCTGAATGTCGCATTGCTGTAGCTGCCGGTCAGTTGCAGTGTCTCGACCGTCTTCGCGCCGTTGACGATCACCAGTTGGTCGGACTTGTTGATGCTGGCGCCTGTCGCGGCGATCTTGATCAGATCGATGACATCGGTCGGCGCGAAGCCGGCGATGGTTGAAGCGAACTTGCTTGTCGTTTTCAGCGCCAGTGTCGCGGATCCGCCATTGAAGGTGGTCGTTAGCGTCTTGGCGACGATGCTGTCCGCTTCCAGCACCGCGCCGGAATCGATTTTCAGCGCGCCGGAGCCGGTCAGGGCGCGGACAAAATCGAGCTTGCCCTTTGCCGCCTCCACCAGACCCGCGTCTATAGTAACGACGCCAATTGTGCTGGTTCCAGTCGTCATCGACTTTATCAGGGTTCCGTCCACGGTGATGCTGGTGGTGGTCGCCGTACCCCGGGCGATGCCGACGGCGCCGTCTATGGTCCATGTGGCGCCGGCCGCGATCGTCATAGATGCGGCGTTGGCCGTCGTGTCACCGAGTTTCAACCCCCCTGTCTGGATGACCGCACCGGCATCGGTCAGGCTTGCGCCCCCGGCAATGTCACCGGCGCCTGCCAATGTCCACGTGCCAGACTTGTCCAGGACGTAGGCCGCAAAGCCGCTTACGCCGCTCATCGAAACAGACCCGGACACCTTTGTTGACACACCCAGTCCGGTGATTGTGCCAGTTCCGCCGGCCAGCTCCAGGGTTCCGCCACCCCCGGTGACAGCTCCCACGAATGTCGAGCCCGCCTCGGCGATCAGCCGATCGGCGCCGGAGAAAAATTCGACCGAAGCATTGGAGCCCAAAATGGTTCCGAAATTGGTCACGGTCGCGGGGTCGGTCGTGATGATTCCCGTGGATCCGCTGATCATCGCCGCTGCGTTCGTCGACGAGCCGTTCATCACAGTGCCGCTGGACAGACTGACACCCGCCGCGCCGGCGGCCGACGCCACCCCCTTGATGACGCCATTGTTCACCAGTGTCACGACGCCGCCCACGAAAATACCATCATAACCGCTGATCAGCGCCGCTGTATCCGCAGCAGTGCCGTTGGTGACCGTCCCGCCACTGAACAGATAGACGCCCGCCGTGACATGGCCGCCACTCGGGGCGCCATGGATGGTGCCGAAATTGGTGACCGTGGTGACCGAATTGATATCAACGCCATTGTAGCCGCTGATCAGCGCGTTGGTGATGGAGGCAGACCCATTGATCACGGCCCCGCTCCCGACGACTACAGCCGAATAACTGCCGGTCGACTTGATCGTGCCGTGGTTATATATCGTGGCGTTGAATTCGGCATAAAGGCCGGTGCCCCCGACCGACGCGGTCGTGTCGACTATTACCTCCCGATACGTAGACGAGATTGAATAGCCTGACGGATACCTCCCGGTGAGATGTTTGATGGTCATTGATGGTCCCCGTTCTTGCGGCAGGGTGATCAGGACCTGTCGATATTGTCAAGCGAAGGGCGCCAATCGGTCTGGGCCGGCGTGCGGGCTCAATGCGCGCCCGTCGGGTCAACCGCGCGGTTAGGCCGCGGCAGGAACCAGACCAGACCGACGGCGAGGCAGAACACCACGGCGATCTCCCAGAACAGATGGTTGGTCGCCAGCATGACCGCTTGTTTGTCGACCAGCTGATTGACCACGGCCAGCGCCTGGCCCTGCCCGAAACCGCTTCGGTTGAGCTGATCGATGGTCGCGCCGAAATTGGCGTTGCGCCCGGCGAGGTCGGAGTGGAAACCTGAGGCCAGGGTCTCCCAACGGGTGGTGACGATCGAAGTCGCGAAGGCCCCCGAAAGCGTGCGTACGAAGCTCGAGAGGCCCGCTGCGTCCGCCGTCTCCGATGGGTCGACCGCCGCCATCGAGATGAGCGTCATTGGCATGAAGAACATCGGCATGGCGGCCCCGACCAGCAGCAGCACGCTCCAGATCTGCATGAACGACATGTCGGTGTTGGCGGTGCCGCGGATCAGCGCGGTGATCGTCAGCCAGCTGATGCCGGCGCAGGCAATCATCCTGGGATCCAAGCGCGAGACCAGCACCGCCGCGATCGGCGCGGCCACGAACGCCAGGATGGCTGTGGCCCCGAGGGCGAGTCCCGCCTGCGCGGCCGTGTAGCCGAGGTTGGTCTGCAGCCACAGCGGGGTCAGCACATTAGTGGCGAAGAACCCTCCGAAGGCGCAACTGAACAGCACCATGGACAGCCAGAAGCCCCGATGCCGGAATACTCGCAGATTGACGATCGGATGGTCGGTGTTGAGCTCCCAGATCAGGAACGCCGCGAACGAGATCGCCGAACCGAGCGCCATGCAGACGATCAGCGGCGAATCGAACCAGTCGAGATCCTTGCCGAGGTCGAGCATGATCTGCAGCAGTCCGACCCACGCGACCAGTAATCCGAGGCCGACGCCGTCGAAGGGCGCCTTGACGATCTGTAGCCGCCCCTTGACCAGAATCCGCCAGGAAAAGAACCCGGCGGCGCCGGCGACCGGGACATTGATCAGGAAGATCGCCGGCCAGCCGAAATTGTCGCAGATTGCGCCGCCCATGATCGGCCCGCTGATCGGCGCGATCAGCGTCGTGACCATCCACAGCCCCATGGCGGCCGGGCGCAGGCGCTCCGGGAACAACCGCAACATCAGCGTCTGCGACAACGGCATCAGCGGCCCGCCGGTGACGCCCTGCAGGATCCTGAAACCCACCAGGGTTTCGATGGTCGGCGATAGCGAGCACAGGAGCGAGACCACGGCAAACGCCATCAGCGCGGCGCCGAACACCCGCGCCGTGCCGAAACGCATGGCCAGCCAACCGGTCAGGGGCACGGTGATCGCCTCGGCGACCGCATAGGACGTGATCACCCATGTCCCCTGGCTGATGGACGCCCCCATCGATCCGGCGATGGTCGGCACCGACACATTGGTGATGGTCAGGTCGAGCACGGAAACAAAGTTCGCGCCCGCCAGCAGAATCGCGACTCCCCAAAGCTTCCAGCCGAGCAGGGTCGGGAGGTGATCGACCTCGATCACCTTTTCCGCTGCCGGGGCCGCCTCGGCGGGCGACTCGTCTAGCGAAAGGACTGCGGACATTGAGCCGGTCGAACCCCCAGGGCCAGGTTGGCAATCAACGAGGCGCTACGCGGTTTGCGGATTGCGCCCGCCGACGTCAAGCTCCGACGACCTTGTGTGGGCTGCGGGTGATTTGCGTTGATCGAGTGGGGCATATTTCATCGGCTCGTCTATCATGCGCCCAGAAGCTGATGGAGTGCTCCTGGAGTGCTGTTTTGGGATGGCGTCTTGCGCGGCAGCGCGGCGGGCCTGCTGGCGCTGCTGATCGTGCTGTTCGTGCGCGACGGGCGGCGGACACTGACCGGACGCCTGGGTGTGCTGCTGTCACTGTCGGGCCTCGCCTATCTGGTGCTTCCCACCCTGGACTCCGCCGTCGATGCGACGTGGTGGCGGCTGCTTGTACACATTTCGACACTCTCCGGCCCCGGCCTCTTCTGGCTGTTCGCCGCCAGCTGGTTCGATGATGATTTCACTCTCCGCATGCATCACGCCATGGCTCTTGCAGCGAGCGTGTTGCTTGGCCTGATCAGCGACTTCGGCGCCGTATCACCGGCGATGCACGTACTGCTCCTCGATATCATATGGCGGCTCTCGGCTATCGGCATGGTCGGCGCCGGCATCGTGATTTCCTTGCGCGGGCGCCAGAATGACCTGGTGGAGACCCGGCGACGCACGCGGCTGGTGCTGTCGACAGCCATCGGGCTGGTGATCGCATGGGTCGTGCTCGCCGAGCTGCCGCTGAAGGGCTGGCCGCCGCCGCTTGGATGGCGGCTGATAAATTCCGCCGGGCTGTTCGCCCTTGCCGCCACGCTGACCGTAACCATCACCGGCTGGCGCGATCCCGGACTGCTGGCGCCGGTCAGAACGCCCACCCTTGCCGGGCCTCGGGCCGAGGCGGATGACTCCCAGCTCCTGGCCCGGCTCGACAACGATATGAAACGCGAGCGGCTCTACCGCCAGAACGGCTTGACCATCGCCTCGGTCGCCGCCCGTCTGGGCGTACCGGAATACCGGTAGCGTCGCGCCATCAACCAGGGACTCGGCGAGCGGAATTTCAACGCCTATCTCAATGGCTTCCGCCTGACCGAAGTGCGGGAGGCGCTCGCCGATCCGGCGCAACGCGAGACACCGATCCTGACCATCGCCCTCGATGCCGGCTTTGGCAGCCTGGCGCCGTTCAATCGCGCCTTCCGCGCCGCCGAGAACTGCACGCCGACCGAATTTCGCGCGCGATGCGGCGGCCAGGCCTGATCGATTTCTCAAAAACGACCGATCGAAAGCGGAGTTCGCGCGGTGAGACCACCCTGGCATCGGCATTGTAGGGGTCGTCCCCAACCGGAGCCCCGCCCATTCCATGCCCCACAACCTCAGTCTCGGCGACGCCTTCTGGCGCGTCCTGCCCGACGTGTTCGCCTTCGACGGCGGCCGCTATGTCGTCGCCACCATCGTCATGGCCGCCGTCCTCTGGTTCGTCCATCGGACCTCGCTCAAGGCGCGCATCATCCAGAACCGTAAGCCCAACCGCGAAGACTATACGCGCGAGCTGTGGACCTCGTTTCGCAGCGTCTGCATCTACGCCGTGGTCGCGACCCCCGCCCTCTGGCTGCAGTCCAACGGCTTTGCAGCCGCCGACTATCCCGGCCGCGCGCCGATCTTGGTCATCTCCCTGTTCGTCGTCGCCCTGCTGATCGCCCACGATACGTATTTCTATTGGACACACCGGGCGATGCACGATCCCCGCCTGTTCAAGCGCTGGCATCGCACCCACCATCGTTCGGTGACTCCGACGCCGTTCACCGCCTACGCCTTCGACTGGCGCGAGGCGGCCGTGCAGGCCGGGTTCGTTTCGCTGTGGATCTGCCTCGTGCCGACACCGGAACTGGCGATGTTCATCTTCCTGGGCATCATGATCATCCGCAATGTCATGGGCCACGCGGGAACCGAGCTGCACCCGCGCGGCATGGCCGATCACCCGTTCTGGGGCATGTTCACCACGACCTCCCACCACGACCTGCATCACTGCGGCGGCTACAACTACAACTACGGCCTCTATTTCACCTGGTGGGACCGGCTGATGGGCACCGAACACCCCCGCTATCGGGAAATCTACCGCCAGATCACCGAGCGAACCGAGAGGCCGATGCGCGCAACCGCCCGTCCCGCCGCTATACCAGCGGAGTGAACAACACCATGCTGGCCAGCGTCATCATCGGCGCGGTGATGGCCCGGCCCCCTCGCTAGAGCGTCACGCGAAAAGTGGGAACTGATTTTCACACGAGTGACGCTCTAAATATCTGATTCTAGAGCAAATTATCCTCGCATGAATGATTCCATTTTTGCGAGGTTTGCTCTAGCGGCCGAAGCTGCCGATAGGATCGCGGGAATCAAGGCGCCGTCATGGAACTCATCTTCACCAAACGAGCGGGAAAGTTCGATGACCTGGAGATCCGACATAAAGACGGCTGGGTCGAGCGCGTTCGTTGCCCGAAACAGCGGATCATCCCGTACGACATGGTGCACTATGCTGTCGAGACAGTGCTCGAGCATCAAGGCTTCCTCGGCCGCGTGGCTGCTGGCGAATCCGCTACGGCCCGGATGGGCGCCCAGCCCGTGGCCGAATCCGTCGAGCGCCTTGTGGAGGTCATCCAGGCCGAACTGTGGTCAGGAGGCGCGTCGAACGAAGAAGTTCTGTCGCTTTACGATCTTTCATGCGCCGAACGCAGACACTCCGCAGCGATTATCACAGCGGACCAGATCCACCTCGTACGTCAGGAGATCACTGACCTGATCGAGCGTTGGGATGCTATTCCGGTCGGCGGGTCGTTGAACTTGCAGATGAAGCCCCGTCGATGAAGCTTCATGGCGATTGATGGTTCATTGAGAGCCCACCCCCCTCACTCAATAGGTCTCTGTCGCACCCGTCCGTCCTCAATAATGGTCAGCGCACCCAGAAGGCCCGTCTGGGCCTTCGATATGACGTCCAGCAGTCGCGCGGCGCGATCGGCGATCGGGGTTTGACTCGGCGCCAACAGGATGACGCCCGGCAGCGCCTGTTGTCGACGGATCGCCAACTCACCAAAATCATAGTCGGCCGTTACGACAATCCTGTTCTCTTCAGCCGCGAGGATCGAAATTATAAGGTCGGTCGCGCGAGCATCTGTCTCGGCAGCGTACCTGACGTCGTGACCTGCTTCGCGCAAGGCCACGACCAGCAAGCGGTGGCAACATTCGTCAAACAGAAAGCGCATCGCTGGTCACGCAGCGATCAATCCCTCGTGTGATATGTAGTCAGCCGCAAACGCCACCGCCGCCTTGACGTCGTCGATCGTCAAGCGTGGATAAGCAGCGGCGATTTCAGTGAACGGAACACCCGCAGCGACGTCCCGCAAGATCATCTCCACCGTGACCCGGGTGCCCCTGACGACTGGCTTCCCGACCATGACAGCGGGATCGCGCTCTATGCGTTCATACGACATCATTCAAATATAGCACAAAGCCAACTGTCGGTAAGCACTCCCTCAAAGCCACACGACTCAATGTCATAGTGATCTTTCTCGACGAACAAGCCGCTCAGAATTTCAGGCGCTGAAACAGGAAGCTGCCCAACGGAAAAGAACAACTATTTCTCGTCATCGTTCGGCGGCCGGACATGAGGAAGTCGATGATAATCAGAAGCGCCGATTTTCGTAAAATTCGACCGAGCCTGCGCCAGCGAAAGTTCACCATTGGGGCCGCCACGGACCTCCTCCGCGTCGTGCTCATCCTGCCCATCGTCCTCCCAAAAACAGACAGAACAAATTTCGTACTCTCCACGTGTGTGGAGAGTACGGAAATTGCAACACGGGCATCTGTACCCAAGATCTGAAAATGGCTGTCTGACATCGGTGAACGGGGCCAACTACGTCGCTCCTACAATCCCGCTCCGTTGAACGCGTCGCCCAGCCGCGCCAGCATTTCCTGACCCGGCAGGGCGCGATCCCCCTCCATCACCGCGGAGAAGATCAGGTCGCGCCTGGAACTCTTCACCCGGCCTTCGGCCCAGCCGACCATGCGCGAGCCATCCGGTTTGGAGGGACAGCTGGCGCCGCGGCCATCGCCGGTGTCGGCGAGCGAGAGGGCCTGCTGAGCGCTCATATATCCCGGCCGGTCGCAGGCGGGCATGCCACGCAGGCAGTTGAACTTCTGGCCATAGCTATAGAGCACCTTATGGCTCGACCGCTCGGCGATGACCACACAGGTTGTCGGATCGCCGATCGCGCGTCCGATCTGCAGGTCAAGCGCATCGCTCGGCAGGCCAGAACCGGACTTCGCGCACGCGCCCAGCACCAACGCGACCGACAGCGCCAGGATCGCCGCGCCCCTCAACTGACCCACCTCAAGGTCGCGGCCTCGACCGGATTGACGAAGGCGCGCCCTTCGCGCCGGCTCGCCGCCCATTCGGTCTTCAACGCCTGGTACCACTTGGCCTGGCGGTCGGCATCGTCGATCCACAGCAGGCTGGGATCCGCCTTCAGGCCTGGGTTCTGCAGGTTGACCATGTCTCCATCCTGCTTGAGGAACCGCCGCGCCCCAGCCCGAACCAGCGGCCCGGCAAGCGCGAAGATCGGATGATCCGACCATGCCAGCTGGGTGATCCTGGTGCGGGTCTCCGTCAAGGGCGTCAGGCAGGTCAGCGCCAACACCTGCCGCTTGCCGACCGTGACATGCTCCCAGCGCAGGCCTGGCAACCTGAAGGTGATCTCGGTCAGCGGCTGGCCCCCGAGCAGAGCGTAGGCGCGTGAATTGCTCGACGGTTGATGGCGCACCATGGCGAAGCCGGCCGTCCGGGGCTCGAAACGTTTGGACTTCTCATGCTGCGACCGCGAAGATCGCCACCACCATTGCTGATGCACATAGGGCCCGTGCGCCGGGTCCATCAGCCCGACTACCGCGTGATCGATGTGGGCGTCGAATTCCATCGTGTCGACCAGCTTGGGCGCGCCGCCTACCACCCCCGGGAACACTGGCGGCGGCTGATCGGGCTCACCGCCCTTTTCGCCCGGGACCCAGACAAAAATCATTCCCTGGCTCTCGGCCGCCGGATAGCGCCGCACGCCGATGCGCGAGACATCCTGCACCTGATCGCTGACCAACGACGGGATGGCCGTGCACACGCCGTCGGTCCCGAACCGCCAGCCGTGATAGGGGCATTCTATGCTCTCGCGCCCGCCCGCCTCACGCGCCATCCGGCCGGCCGACAGTGGCGCCGCCCGATGCGGACAGATATCCTTCAGCGCGAAAACCTCGCCCGCCCGCGTGCGGCCCAGCACCACTGGCTCGCCCAGCAACTCGTACCGCGCCAGCCGCCCGGGCTTCACCGCGGTGGTCGACGCCAGAAAATACCAAATATCACTGAGGAACCCGCGCCCGAACGCCATAGGTTCATTCTGGCCACCAGCCGCTCGGCGCGCAATGACATTGATCAATGGCAAGGGAAACGCCCCGGCCGATGCCTTGACCCGATCGCCCCCCCGCACGATTGTGCGCGCCAACAATTTTCAGGATTGAGGAGCGCGCGCATGGAGTTGTTTGATCTGACCGGCAAGGTCGCTGTCGTCACCGGTTCGACCAAGGGTATAGGCAAGGCCATCGCTGAACGCCTCGCGGAGCATGGCGCCAAGGTGGTGATCTCCTCGCGCAAGGCCAACGCCTGCGAAGCGGTGTCTACCGCGATCAACGAAAAGCATCCCGGCGCGAGCATCGCTGTCCCGGCCAACATCTCCTCGAAGGACGACCTACAGAGACTGGTCGACGAAGCCCGCAAGGCGTTCGGCAAGATCGACATCCTGGTCTGCAACGCCGCGTCCAATCCCTACTATGGACCTATGTCGGGCCTGCCCGACGATGCCTTCCACAAGATCCTGGACAACAACATCGTCTCCAACCACTGGCTGATCCACATGGTCGCGCCGGAAATGGTCGAGCGGCGCGACGGATCGATCATCGTTGTTTCCTCGGTCGGAGGCCTGCGCGGCACCGGCGTCCTGGGCGCCTACGCCATCTCCAAAGCGGCCGACATGCAGCTGGCGCGCAACCTGGCGCAGGAGCTTTCGCCGCATAACATCCGCGTCAACTGCATCGCGCCCGGGCTGGTGAAGACCGATTTTGCCCGCGCGCTGTGGGATACGCCCGAGGCCGAGAAGCGTTCCTCCAGAGACACCCCGCTGCGTCGCCTGGGTGAGCCCGACGATATCGCCGGCGCCGCCGTCTATCTCGCTTCCCGCGCCGGCGCCTGGACCACCGGCCAGACCATCGTCGTCGACGGCGGAGCGACCTGTTAAGCCCGCGCCATTTGACCCGCCTTCGCCAGCCGCCGCGCACCCTCGTCAAGGGTCTCGTCGCGTTTGGCGAAGCAGAGGCGGATAATGTGGGTGACCGGGTCGGCCTCGTAGAACACCGATAACGGGATCGCGGCCACGCCGGCCTCCTTCACCGCGCG
>JANXTX010000140.1 GCA_025352165.1 Caulobacteraceae bacterium
CGCTCAAGCTCCGCCCGATCCCCTTCGCTCCACGATATCCCGCGCGCCCGCCTTCCCATACCATCCTCCCAAAGGATACCATGGCGAAAGCGTCAACCGATTTGGTTATTTTATCGTTGATTAAACGGAACAGACACTAGCCAGTCGCGAGTGCGCGGCCTTGGCGGTCGCCATCGGGGCGTAGAGGTCGACAGGTCGGTCTGGGAAAGCTTTAACAACGTCTGCCGGCCTAAGCGGACCACTGACCTTCCGGGTCGCTTGGGTTCCGGCCAATGCGATTCCGCCCGACTTCGGCCGCTACTCTTCACACTCCCGCCAGAAGCCACCTCCGCCAGCCGCCATCCGCCGCAGATGCAGCGACTCGGCGCCGAACTGGCCCGCGATCACGAACAGGCGGCGGTAGTAATGGCCAATGGCGTATTCGTCGGTCATGCCGATGCCGCCGTGAAGCTGAACCGCGTTGCGGCCCACGAACAGCGCGGCTGAGCTGACGACGGCCTTCATTGCCCCGATGGCGCGGGGCCGTCCGGTCGGTGGGCCGGTGACGGCCGCCAGCCCCTGGTAGAGGATCGATCGGGATAGTTCCATCTCGACCAGCATGTCGGCCATGCGATGCTGAAGGACCTGAAAGCTGCTGAGGGTCACGCCAAACTGCTTGCGGCTGCTGATATAGTCGCGGGTCAGGGCGATGGCGGCGTCCATGGCCCCGACCGCTTCGGCGCATACGGCGGTCAGCGCGTGGTCGGTCCCCGCTTCGATGGCGATCTTCGCCGCGCCCGGCGGCGCGGCCATCGCTTCGGCCGGCGTATCGTCGAGCCAGATATCCGCGACCCGGACATCATCGAGCATGCGGTAGGGCTGGAGGCGCAGCCCAGCGGCGCGGGGGGACGCCAGGAAGAGGCCGACGCCTTCGTCGCCTATGGCTGAGACCAGCAGGTGGTCGGCGGTGGGGGCGCCCAATACGAGCGATTTGTGACCGCTCAGGCGCCATCCATCGCCGGTGCGTTCCGCGCGCGTCGTGATCCGGTCGATGGCGCCGCGCGCCGCGAGTTCGCCATGGGCGAGAGCGATCAGCGACTCTCCCGAAATGCCCTGGCGCATCAACTCGTCGCGCCGATCGCTGCGAGGCAGGGCCGCGAGGGTCTGCAGGGCCAGCACCGCCGCCGAAAGGAACGGTTCAACGACCAGGGCCCGCCCAAATTCCTCCATGATCACGGCGTTTTCGATCGCGCTGCCACCAATTCCGCCGAGCGCCTCAGGGAGACTCGCGCCGATCCAGCCGAGGCTGGCGAAGCGGGCCCAGGTCTCGCGGCTTAAGCCTTCGGGAGTCTCGACGACCGCGCGGCGCGCCTGGAAATCGTAGTCCTTATGGCAGAACCGTCTGACGCTGTCGGCCAGGGCCTGCTGTTCGGACGTCAGGTTGAAATCCATCAACGCGCCTCACAAGCCCAGGACGGATTTGGCAATGATGCTGCGCTGGATCTCGCTGGTGCCGCCGTAGATGGTCGTCGCGCGCCGGAACATCGTCTTGGCTGTGACGCCGATCGCCTCGTCGTCTTCGAGCGGGGGCGCGAGGCCGTCATGTCGCAACCTATGTTCGCCCTCCGGGTCGGGCATGGCCGCAAGGCCATGGTCTCCGAGCGCTTCGGCGGCGAGCAACGCGGCGCGTTCGCTCAATTCGGAGCCGCGCAGCTTAAGCAGCGAGGCCACCTGATCGGCCTTGACGTCGCCGTCATCGGCATGCAGCACGCGAAGGACCGACCATTCCAGGGCAATCGTTTCAGCCTCCAGCCGGGCCAGCTTTGTGGCGAACAGTTCATCGCCGATGAGGTGGCCCTCGGTCGTCCGTATTGTCGCCGCCAGATGGCGAACCTGCTCGATGTCGCGCTTGGTGTGGGAGACAACGGCGGAGGTGGTCCGCTCGTGGCCGAGAAGAAACTTGGCGTAGCTCCAGCCTTGCCCGGCCTGGCCGACCAGGTTCGCTGCCGGGACCGGGACATTGTCAAAGAATATCTCGTTGAGGGTCAGACCCTCGTCGATCGTCCAGATCGGCCGGCGCACCACGCCCGGCGCGCGCATGTCGATCAGCAGGAACGAGATGCCGGCCTGCGGTTTGACGTGCTGGTCGGTGCGCACGAGCGCGAATATCCAGTCGGCGTAGTGGGCCTCTGTGGTCCAGATCTTCTGGCCGTTGACAACATAGGTGTCGCCGTCGAGATCGGCGCGAGTGCGCAGCGAGGCGAGGTCCGAACCCGAGCCGGGCTCAGAAAAGCCCTGGCACCACCACTCGTCGCCGTTGAGGATCGGCGGAAGGAAGCGCGCCTGCTGTTCGGGGGAGCCGAATGTGCATATCACAGGGCCGAGCAGATCGAGGGCGCAGCGATCGAGCACCGGCGCGCGGGCGCGTCGCAGTTCGTCCTGAAAGATATAGCGGCGCAGCGGGCTCCAATCGGATCCACCGAACTCACGCGGCCAGTGCGGCGCGCTCCAGCCCTTCTCGTTGAGAATCCGCATCCAGCGACGGACGTCTTCGCGGGCGCTGTGATAGTCGTGCCGGCCTCGACGGGCGATGTCGGGCGGCAGGGACGCGGCGATAAAGGCCCGGACCTCACGCCGAAAGGTTTCGTCATCAGGATCGATCGTGAAGTCCATGGGGCCCGCCACACCTCGCATTCAGCAACTGGCCCCCACCGTAAGACCAGGGCCGGGGCAGGCCAGCCCTCGCGAAGCCCGATGCAACTGTGGGCAATGGCGAGTTCGGGGGTGGGCAATGGAGCTGGACGGGCGGCTGCTAGGGTGGCGGCCGTGGAAGAGTGGGAAGACCCATGAGCGACGGCGACATGGACCTATGGGTCTGGGGCGACAAGGCGCGGTCGCCGCGCATCCTGCATTCCATGATACGGGTGGCCGATCTCGACCGGTCGCTGGCTTTCTATTGCGGATTGCTGGGCATGAAGCAGCTCAGCCGCGTCGATATCGCCGCGGCGCGTTTCTCGATCGTGTTCGTGAGCTTCGCCGATGATTTCGACTCCGGCGCCATCGAGCTGACCTACAACTGGGACCATCCGGCCAATACCGAGGGCTATAGCCACGGCACGGGCTATGGCCATGTCGCGATCGGCGTTCCGGACGTATCGGCCGAGTGCGAGCGCCTGCGGGCCGCGGGCGCGACGATCAGCGTCGAGCCGAAGATCCTGATCGCCGGTGGTCCGGCGCTGGCGTTCGTGAAGGACCCGGACGGCTACGCCATCGAATTGATCCAGACGCGCCGGGATGGATGAGGCGCTGATCCCGCGCCTGCGCGCCATCGTCGGCGATCGGGGGATCCTGACCGGCGAGGATGTCCGCGCCCGCTCCTGCGATCCGTTCCGGGCCGTGCCGCCGCTGGGGCCGGTGATCGTGCGGCCTGCCGATACGGGCGAGGTGGCGGCGGTCGTCACCCTGTGCGCCACGCAGAGTCAGCGGATCGTCACCCACGGCGGGCGGACCGGAGTGGCCGGCGGCGCCTATGCGGGGCCCGAGGAAGTGGTCGTCTCGCTCGAACGGATGAGCCGGATCGAGGAGGTCTGCGGGGTGAGCCAACTCGCCGTCGTCGAGGCGGGGGTGACGATTGAGGCGTTGCAGAGCCACGTGGCCGAGCAGGGCCTGTTCTATCCGGTCGACCTGGGATCGAAGGGCTCGGCGACGATCGGCGGCACGATCGCCACCAACGCTGGCGGAAACCGGGTGCTGCGATGGGGAATGACCCGGCAGAACCTGCTCGGGCTCGAAGCGGTCCTGCCCGACGGAACCGTGGTTTGCGCGATGAACAGGCTGGTCAAGAACAATACCGGCTATGATCTCAAGCACCTGTTCGTCGGCTCGGAAGGCACGCTGGGGATCGTCACCCGCGCCGTGGTGCGCTTGGTTCCGGCGCCGGCCAGCCAGGCCGTGGCGTTCGTTTCCGTCGCGAGTCAGGATGGATTGCTGGCGTTGCTCGGTAGGGCCCGGCGGCTCTCGACGCTGTCTGCGTTCGAGGTGATGTGGCCGGACTACTACGAACTCGTCGCCGAAAGCGGGACCGGCCGGCGCCCAGTCGAGCCGGGCCGGGCCGCCTATGTCCTGATCGAGGCGATGGGCTACAACGAGCGGCTCGATCAGCAGGTCTTCGATGAGTTCCTGAGCGAGGCTTACGATGTCGGCCTGATCATGGAGGGGGTGACGGCTGCCTCGAAGAAGCAGATCGCGGAGCTCTGGCGGGTGCGCGAGGCCGCCGAGGTGATCGTGCGCGAAATGAGCCCGTTCGTGTCTTTTGACATCAGCGTCGATGTCCGCAAGGTCGAGGCGTTTGTGGCCCGCGCCAAGGACCTGCTGAACGAGGCCTACCCTATGGTGCGGACGGTGACCTTCGGCCATCTCGGCGACAACAACATCCATATCGGCGCGCACGTGGGCCGCGATACGGTGGCGCAGGAGCATCGGGTCGAGAGCCTGGTGTTCCGCGCGTTGCGGGAATTCGACGGGGCAATCACTGCGGAACACGGCATCGGCCAGCTCAAGCGCGGCTTCCTGCCCGAGCACAAGAGCGCCGGCGAGATGACGGCCATGCGGCGAATCCGGGACGCGCTGGATCCAGGACGCCTCTTGAATCACGAAGTGCTATTCTAGCGCCCTTGATCTGCATCTAACTCATAGCTGACCCTCGGATAGTACGCATCCTGGGCCGAGGGTCAAATAGGGACGATCGGCGAGTTTAGGACAGAAACCCATCGGCAGTTTGCGACCCACGGCAGCCACTGTCAGATGTCGATAAGTTTCGACCTGAGCCAAATCCGGGCAATTAGGTAAAAGATCATTGCCGCTGGCAAAGCAATAACGGCCGACACCAACCCGGCCCAGGAGCGGGTTACGACATAAAGGCCCAGTACGCTCAGCCCGACCGCTAAGAAAACCGCGCAGATCGACCATACGGCACAATGGCGGACAATCGATTCAGCAAAAAAGAAAGAAGTGACACACGCGACCAAGATGAGGGGTAGAGAAACCGGTATCATCAGGCGAATCCACCAAAGCCCTGACGTTCCCGCCACAATTAATGGAGCGAAAGCTAGAGCGGAGCTCGTAGCCACTGCTGCCGAGACCTTCATGCGAACGCTTTTCCACATCTCGCGACCCTAGCAGAAGCAGTGGCGGTTCTCCACCCAACTCTGTCATGCCGGAGGTCCGCGTGCCGGTTGTGGCTGGGGGGGCTTTCGCGGCTACCCATGCGGTCGGGCATGGCGACTGGCTCACGGGTCCTTAGATTTCCTCCTCAATCTGCCCGCAAATATTGACAAATTGAAAATACACGCAATATGACGTTCTCCATCTCCTGGTTTTCCATTGCGGCGGGGCGGGAGAGAAGACTCAAAATGCCATCCAACACGCGTCAGGAGTTTTATCTAGTTGAAATAATGTAACTATTATTACTCGCGATGATGCCAAAAGTCGCCGGAAGGCAGCCAATCGCTAGCCAAAGCAGGCCGGAAACCTGCCAGAAACCTGCCATTTACTGCCAGCGGGCTGCCTCCATGCCGCCAACAAGCCGCCCTCTGCACCAGGCCCGCCGGCACTGCGCGTAGCGGCAGGCTGGTCAGCCCCGTCGCCTCGGGTTACTCACCTGGGTCAAAGCCGGAGGTCATTGAATGCAGGGTAAGGTCATCGCCGTCACCGGCGGCTTCGGAGTGCTTGGGCGAGCGGTGGTCGCGGCCGCGCGCGCCGCCGGCGCGAGTGTCGCTGCGATCGATGTCGCCGGGGCGCCGGGCGGGATCGATGACGGCGTGCTGCGGCTGGGCGGTGTCGACCTTGCCGATCCCGACGCGGCGGCGGGCGCCATGACGGCGGTGGTCGACCGGTTCGGCCGGCTGGATGCGCTGGTCAATGTCGCCGGTGGATTTCGCTGGCAGACTCTCGCCGATGGACCGTTCGCGAGCTGGAACGAGCTATACGCAATGAACGTGCTGACCGCCGCGGCGACCTGCAAGGCGGCGCTGCCGCACCTGATCGCTTCGGGCGCCGGCGCGATCGTCAACGTCGGGGCCAATGCCGCGAACAAGGCCGCCGCCGGCATGGGCGCCTATGCCGCCGCCAAGGCCGGGGTTCACCGGCTGACCGAAAGCCTGGCCGAGGAAATGAAGGGCAAGGTCCGCGTCAACGCCATCCTGCCCAGCATTCTCGACACGCCGGCAAACCGCGCCGACATGCCCAAGGCCGACTGGACCGCCTGGGTGAGCCCGGCGGAGGCGGCGGCCGCGATCCTGTTCCTGGCCTCCGACCAGGCCTCCGCGATCACCGGCGCGTTGCTGCCGGTCACGGGTCGGATGTAGAACAGGCCATGGAACATTTCGACGTGCTTGTGGTCGGCGCCGGCATTTCCGGAATTGGCGCGGGCTATCATCTGCAGAAGCTCTGTCCGAAGCTGAGCTACGCCATCTTCGAGGCGCGCGAGGCGATCGGCGGCACCTGGGACCTGTTCCGCTATCCGGGCGTGCGTTCGGATTCCGACATGTTCACCCTCGGCTACGGCTTCAAGCCATGGCGTGGCGCCAAGTCGATCGCCGATGGCGCGTCGATACGCGACTATGTGAAGGAGACCGCCAGCGAATACGGCATCGACCGTCACATCCGCTATCGCCGCAAGATCGTCGGCGCGGCCTGGGATTCGTCCGCCGCGCGGTGGACGGTCGATGTGGTGCGCGGCGAGGATGGCGCCCGCGAGCAGGTCAGCTGCGGCTTCCTGTTCATGTGCAGCGGCTACTATGACTACGCCAGGGGCTACCGGCCGCATTTCCCCGACGAGGAGACCTTCATGGGCCCGATCATCGAGCCGCAGTCTTGGCCCGAAAACCTCGACTATGCCGGCAAGCGCGTCGTCGTGATCGGCAGCGGCGCCACCGCCGTCACCGTGGTCCCGTCGATGGCGGAGAAGGCGGCGCACGTCACCATGTTGCAGCGCTCGCCGACCTATATCGCCTCGCAGCCGAGCGTCGACGCCTTCGCTGATACCCTGCGCAAATGGCTGCCGGCGAAGCTGGCCTACAACCTGATCCGCTGGCGGAATGTTCTGGGCGGGATGTATCTCTATGATACCTCACGCAAGAAGCCGGAGGCTGTGAAGAAGCACATCATCGACGCGGCAAAGGCCGAGCTCGGTCCGGATTTCGATGTCGATACCCACTTCACGCCGTCCTACAATCCCTGGACCCAGCGGCTGTGCGCGATCCCCGACAAGGACCTTTTCGAGGCGATCAAGCAGGGCATGGTGGATGTCGTCACCGACCATATCGAGGGCTTCACGCCCGAAGGCATCGCGCTGAAATCCGGGCGCGTGCTGCCGGCGGATATCATCGTCGCGGCCACCGGCCTGGAGATGCAGGTGCTCAGCGGGGCGAGTTTCTACGTCGACGGCGAGCCGGTCGATTTCGGCAAGACGTTTAACTACAAGGGCATGATGTTCAGCGGGGTGCCGAACGTCGCCTCGGTGTTCGGCTACATCAACGCCTCCTGGACCCTGAAGGCCGATCTGATCGCCGAACACGTTTGCCGGATTCTCAACCACATGGACCGCGGCGGTTTCGTCGAGTGCCGGCCGGTGAACGATGATCCCGACATGGCCCCCGCGCCGTGGTTCGATTTCAGCTCGGGCTATATCCAACGGGCGATGGACAAGTTCCCCAAACTTGGCCCGGCTTCGCCGTGGCGCGCGCACCAGAACTATTTCAAGGACCTGATGATGTTCCGCACCGGTCCGGTCGACGACGGCGTCCTGCGTTTTCGCTCGGCAAAACAAGAGCGCCAGTCGCTCGCGGCATGACGCTGATTCCAATCAAACCAGCGGCCCGCGAGAGTGCCGGCCCGGAGACCTGACATGAGCGATCGAAAAGGCGGCTGCCTGTGCGGCGCGGTGCGCTACGAAATCCGTGGAGAGCCGATGATGACCGTGGTCTGCCACTGCACCCACTGCCAGCGGCAGAGCGGCGGCATGTTCTCGACCAACATGGCGGTCCCGGCTGCGCTCTACGAACAGACCGGGGAAACCAAGGTGTTCGAGGATACCGGTGACAGCGGCCAGGCGGTCCATCGCCACTTCTGCGGTCAGTGCGGATCGCCGATCCTCTCGCGGATCGCGGTGATGCCCGATGTCGTCTTGGTCAAGGCAGGCACGCTCGACGACATCAGCGGCCTCGCGCCGTCCATCGAGGTCTATGCCGACCACGCCGCTGAATGGCTCTTGCCGATCGCGGGCGCCCAGCGGTTCGGCCAGGGCGCCGGCTGATGACTTTGAGCGTCGACGAGGTCCTGGAGCGACGCCGTTCCATTCGAGCGTTCAGGCCCGATCCGGTGCCGCGCGAGCTTGTCGAGGAAATCCTGCGGGTCGCCGCCCGCGCGCCGTCGGGCACCAACATCCAGCCGTGGAAGTTGCACGTTGTCGCCGGCGAGGCGCGCGCCGAACTCGAGCGCGAGGTCCTGGCTCACCGCGAGACCGACCCGCACGATGTCGAGGCGGAGTTCGGCCGCACCGCCAAGCGCAAGGAGCCCTACACCTCGCGCATGCGCAAGCTGGGCAAGGAGATGTACACGCTGCTTGGCATTCCCAAGGGCGACCAGGAAGCGAACTGGCGCCAGTGGGGGCGCAATTTTCAGTTCTTCGGTGCACCGGTTGGCCTGATCCTGACCATCGACAAGGATCTCGACGCCATGAGCTATCTCGACACCGGCATGTTTGTCTTCGCGATCATGCTGGCGGCCAAGGCCCGCGGCCTCGACACCTGCGCGCAGGGCGCCTGGAACAACTACTGGAGCGTCACCCGCCGCGTTCTCCAGGTTCCGGACGATCGGTACATCGTTTGCGGCCTTTCGCTGGGCTGGGCGGACGAAGACGATCCGGTGAACACGCTGGTCTCCGAACGCGAACCCCTGGAGTCGTTCGCGACCTTCCACGGTTTTTGAGCGCCTGCTTCCTCGGGGAAATCAGAGGGACGTGGCCCGCTGAGGAAACTTTGGGCTGCACGATCGGTAGCATTCCGCGATGCGGACCATGTCCGCCGCATAGTCTCCGGTCGGCATGATGGCCTCACCAAGACCCACGACCTTTCGCTTGTAGTCCATCATCCCACAGACCATCGGCACGCCGGCGGCCATGGCGATCTGGTAGAAACCGGTCTTCCATTCACTGGCGCGACCACGCGTGCCTTCGGGTGCGATGGTCAGCATGAACTCGTCGCGCTCTTTGAACTCGGCGGCCATCGCCGCCACGGCGTTATTTGATTTCGACCGATCGACGGAGATGCCGCCAAGTTCGCGCATGGTCTGTGCGAACATGCCGCGGAACAGCGAGGCCTTGCCCATGAAGCTGAGATTGAGGTTGAGCGCGCGGGCGCTGCCGAGAAAATACACGAAATCCCAGTTGCTGGTGTGTGGCGCGGCGATGATGACAAACTTCCGGTTTAAGGGCGCCGTGCCCTCCACCGTCCAGCCGTTGAGCCTGAACCACAAGTACAGCGCGGCCTTCATGGTCCGCGCCAGCCACCCAACCCTCGCCATGCGCCGCCAACCCAAAAGTGGAACCAATTTGGCCGAATCCTAGTGTCTGTTCCGTTTAATCAACGATAAAATAACCAAATCGGTTGACGCTTTCGCCATGGTATCCTTTGGGAGGATGGTATGGGAAGGCGGGCGCGCGGGATATCGTGGAGCGAAGGGGATCGGGCGGAGCTTGAGCG
>JANXTX010000340.1 GCA_025352165.1 Caulobacteraceae bacterium
TGGGCGATCTACAGCGACAGCTCAAACACATCCGTCATCATGGCCTGCCAAGGGCGCTCTGCGAGCCACCCCGAAAGCGAAAGCTACAAGCCGAAATCTTCCCAATCCTCTTAACTTAGCGCCTATGGGCGTCTCGCCCGCGTTACGAGAAAACAACGCCTTGGGCTGCCAAATCTTGCGCCTGTGCCCCGGAAGCTGGCGGTCGGAGGGGCGCGTCACTCTTGGCCGCCATCGTTGACAGCCCCCCAACCGCGGCGTTCACATGGTGAGGAGAAACCGGTGGCAACGTCATGCAACTTCAGCGCCTGTCCGCTTTGGCCATACCCTCCGATATCGCTGCCGCGCTTGCCAAGGACGGCGCGGTGATCGTCGAGTCTCTGGTCACGCCCGACGAAATGGACGCCGCCGCGGAGGAACTTCGTCCCTGGATGGAGGCGACACCGCCTGGGCCGGATACCTTCTCGGGCTATCGGACCCGTCGTACCGGCGGCCTTGTCGCCCGCTCACCGCTCTGCCGCGCGTTCGTCACTCACCCTCTGGTGCTGGGAACCGCCGCCGGGCATCTGAAGCACGCCACCAGCTACCAGCTTCACCTGACCCAGGCGATTGCGATCGGCCCCGGCGAACCGGCGCAGTTGATACACCGCGATCAATGGGCCTTCGACTCCTTCCCGTTTCCCAAGGGCTATGAGGTACAGTGCAACACCATCTGGGCGATGACTGATTTCACCGAACGCAACGGCGCCACGCGGCTGATTCCCGGCAGCCACCTGTTTGACGACAAGCTGAAATTCCAGGTCGGCGACACGATCCCGGCCGAAATGAGCAAGGGCTCGGTGCTGTTCTATACGGGTTCGGTCTATCACGGCGGCGGGGAAAACCGTTCCGACGCGACCCGCGTCGGCCTCAACATAACCTATGGCGTCTCGTGGCTCCGCCAGGAAGAGAACCAGTACCTCAGCGTGCCGCATGACATCGCCCGCACCTTGCCGATCGATCTCCTGAAGCTGATTGGCTATCGCCGTGGCGCCTATGCACTGGGCTACGTCGATGACCTGCGCGACCCGCTGGAGGTTCTGTTGCCGCGCGGGTCCAGCCCTGGTTTTACCGGAACCTGATTCTCGTCGGCCGAACAGGTCGGGTCCGCAGCCATAAAGTCGCACTGGATTGATTTGGACACACCTGACGGTTTTTTCTGTCCGGTGACGATTTCTCGTTTGACAACGTAAGCTTGAAACATGAAACGGGGCGCCAATTAAGCGTGCGCGCCGAAACGATCGCGGCCCGACTGCATTTCGAGGGAGGCGACCGAATGACCCACCAAACCACCATGAAGCTGCTTTTGGGCAGCGTATTCAAGCCGATGGCTCTGGCCGTGCCGGCCATGCTGCTCAGCGTGGGCGTAGCCTCCGCGCAGCAAGCCACGGCAACCGCGCCCGCGAATCAACAGGTAGCCAGCAACGAAACCTACGCACCGGGTTCCCGGGTCGAGGAAGTCATCGTCACCGCGCGGAAGCGCGAAGAGTCGGTGCAGAAGGTGCCGATCTCGATCACCGCGATCACTGGCCAGCTCAAGACCGCCGACGTGCGTAACCTTGCCGACTTGCAGGCGTTCACGCCGAACGTGCGCATCGACTCCTTCCCGCAACGGGCGAACGCGGTCAACCTGACCATCCGCGGCGTCAGCGCCGTGCGTAATGACGACAACTCGCTCGAGGCGCCGATCGGCGTATTCATCGACGGTGTCTATCTCGGATCGCTTCCCGGCCAGCTGGTCGAGAACTTCGACCTCTCGCGCATCGAAGTGCTGCGCGGGCCGCAGGGAACCTTGTTCGGCCGCAACACCGTTGGCGGCGCGCTGAACATCCTGCGCACCGAGCCGACCGGCGAGTGGGGCGCAAAGGTGTCATACACAACCGGCAGCTGGAATGATCAGGAGTTCCGCGGCGTCCTGAATGCACCGATTATCAAGGACGTGTTGGCGGCCAAGGCGTTCTTCATCTCCGAAAACCGTGACGGCTACGTTCACAACACCTTCCTCAACATCAACGAGCCGCAGAAGAACTATAAGAACTACGGCCTCGTGCTGAAGTTCACCCCGAACGATAGCTTCAAGGCCGTGATGACCGGTGAGCGATTCGACGACCGCAGCCAGGGCGGCGCCTATCTCGGCAACTACAATTTCGCGCCGGGCGTGCTGCCAATCCCGACCAACATAAACGACATCAATGCGCATGGTGGCTTCCTCGACTGCTTCCTGCCGGGGGTTGTCGGCTTGACCAACGTTCCCTGCCGTACTTCGACGGCGCGGCCGAGCACCACGACGGACAATCTGCCCAATCCGGGTCATGTCGATACCTATGCCGTCACCCTGAACATGTCGGAGAAGATCAACGACAACCTGCGACTGGTTTCGATCACCGGCTATCGCAATCAGCATGAGCAAACCGCGTTCGATTTCGACGGGTCGAGCACAAACCTGATCACGATTGCGACCGATGCTCATTACCATCAGTTCAGTGAAGAGTTGCGCCTGGAAGGCAACTGGGACACCAAGGTTGGCAAGGTCAACCTGGTCACCGGCGCTTTCTATTACAACAACTACTTCCGCCGCGGCTGGACGACGGGTGGTGACTTCTGGAACTTCATTGAGTCGCTCAGCGGCATCAATCTGGCCAACGACACCTGGGCGAGCCCCGCGTTGGCGCAGGCGACCGGATACGCTGATCCAGTATCCGCCTGTTTGGCTCCGCGCACGACCGCGGCGCTGCAGGGCATTTTTGGTCAGGTGGCGTGCGACCCCGGTGCATCCGGCCCCTACGGCCAGGGCACCGTCCAGAAGCTCTATGAGACACAGGGCACCGACTCCGTGGCTCTGTTCGCGCACGGCGAATGGGAATTCTACCCGCACCTGACACTGACGGCCGGTGTCCGTTGGACGTACGAAAAGAAAAATTTCGTGGGTTACCAGTCGTATCTGGCGCCGCTTGCTCGCGCGGATGTCTTTGCTTTCCCGGCTTCGACCGGGACGCTTTCCAAGAGCTGGAGCCAGGTCACACCGACGGTCGCGTTGTCCTATCAGGCGACCCCCGACGTGTTGTTCTACGGCTCGTTCTCGGAAGGCTGGCACTCCGGCGGCTTCTTCGGGGTCAACCAGAACATCTCCGATTTCAACAAAAGCTACGATCCGGAAACCTCGCAGTCCTACGAACTCGGCACGAAGACCCAGTTCTTTGACCACAAGGTTCAGTTCAACGTGACCGGTTTCCTGAACGATTTCCACAATAAGCAGGAATCAGCGGTCCAGCTCGACCAGTCCACGAACACCGTCGTGACTGTGTTCACCAATGTCGGCGGCGTTCGTTATGAAGGTGTCGAAGCTGAATTGCAGTGGATCGTGACGCCACAATTGCACCTGTCGGGCTCGGCGGGCTATCTGCACGCGAAATACACCGAATTGAATATTCTCTATCCCAATGCGGTGAACAATAACGTGCCCCAGCTTGATCCCAACGCGAAAGATAAGTTGGTCCCGCGCAACGCGCCGCAATGGACGCTGGGTGGCGAGGCAACCTACACCGTGCCGGCCGGTCCTGGAGATCTTGAGCTGGAAGGCAAGGTGACCTGGGTCGATAGCGAATACGGCGGCCTCTACAATGAGTCCTACAGCTTCGTTCCGTCCCACACCGACCTGTCGGCTTCGATCAGCTATGCCTACAAGGACTACAAGGTCACGTTCTTCGGTCGCAACCTGACCAACTATATTCACGAATCGCCCTCGTACATCGCGACCCTTTTTGCCTCCAGCACCTGGGGGCCGGGCGCGAGCTGGGGTCTCGAACTGTCGGCGAAGTTCTAGTCCAGCCCGTTATACGGCATTCGACATTGGGCCCGGCGCGACGCGCCGGGCCCTTTTTGTTGCCCCAATGCCGCCCTCCTGCGAAAAACCAACATATGTGCCGGTTTTTAGCCTGTGACGGCCATTTTAGGGTTTGACACACGCGCCTAAACGAGAAAGCTTCACCAACAATAAGCGTGCGCGCCGAAAACGGCGCCCATGAAAAACTCGGGAGGACGCCATGACCAAAAACCAACGCCTGCGCCAGCTCCTGGCGACTGTATTCACACCCGCCGTGCTCGCGGTCCCCTTGTCGCTGGTCTCAACGGGAGCCATGGCGGCGCAGCAGACCGCACCTCAGCAGGTCGCCAGCAACGATCAGGTCGCGCCCGGGGCCCGCGTCGAAGAGGTTATCGTTACCGCTCGTAAGCGCGAAGAATCCGTGCAGAAGGTGCCGGTTGCGATCACGGCCTTCACCGGGCAGTTGAAATCCGCCGATATCAGAAACGTCAGCGACCTCGTCGCCTATACACCGAACGTCCGCATCGACCAGTACGCCCAGCGTGGCGGTGCGGCCGCCATCACTATCCGCGGCGTCAGCCCGTCGCGGCTGGACGACAACTCGATCGACTCGCCGATCGGCGTCGAAGTCGACGGAATCTACCTCGGCACCCTGGTCGGCCAGCTGGTCGACAACTTCGACCTGCAGCGGATCGAAGTGCTGCGTGGTCCGCAGGGCACCCTGTTCGGCCGGAACACCATCGGCGGCGCGCTCAACGTAATCCGCACCGAACCGACCGGTCAGTGGGGCGCCAAGGTTTCCTACACGACCGGTAGCTGGAACGACCAGGAATTCCGGGGTGTCTTCAATGCGCCTCTTATCAGGGACAAGTTGGCCCTGAAACTCTACCTGTTCACCGCCAACCGCGACGGCTATCTGCACAACAGCTTCCTGAACATCAACCAGCCGCAGCGTGACTACAAGAACTTCGGTGGCTCGCTGAAGTTCACGCCGAACGACAAATTCAAGGCGATCTTCACCTTCGACAAATATGAGGACCGCAGCCAGGGCGGCGCCTTCCTGACCAACTACAACACCTCGGCCGGCGTGCTTGCTCCCCCTCAGGGACCCAGCGACATCAATGCCGGACCCTATTGCTACAGTGCAAACAACTGCACCACGGGGTCCGCGCTCTACGGCACCGGCGGTGCGGAGCTTGACACCTTCCTTCCCGGCCTGTTTGGCCTTACCAATGTTCCGGCCCGCACGAGCCTCGCGACGCCGAGCACCATCACTGATAATTTTCCAGCGCCTGGTGACATTCAGACCTGGGCCTATACGCTCAACATGAATTACCAGGTCAGCGATCACCTCAACCTGGTTTCGGTCACCGGCCTTCGTTACCAGCGCGAAAACGAGTCCGAGGATTTCGACGGCACCAGCACCAACTTCATCAACATCCTCACCCAGGCGCATTACCACCAATTCAGTGAGGAGGTGCGGGCTGAAGGCAATTGGGAAGGCAAGATGGGCAAGCTGAACCTTGTTCTCGGCGCCTATTACTTCAGCAACTATTTCACGCGCCGTTGGGAAACGACGGGCGATTTCTGGACCTTTGTCAGTGACCTGAGCGGATATGACCTCAAGGACAACCTCTGGTTTGGTCCGGGGGCCGCGCTGACTGGGTTTGCCGATCCGATTTCGGCCTGCCTGGCTCCACGCACGACAGCGGGCCTGCAGGCCGTCTTTGGACGTGTTCAGTGCGATCGTGGCGGACCGCAGGGCGGCACGCCCGGGGTAGGCGGTTATGGAGCGGGACTCTCGAATATTCTCTATGAATCTCAGGGTACTGATTCGGTTGCTGGGTTCGCCCATGCCGACTGGGAATTCTATCCGGGACTGACGCTGACTGCGGGTGTTCGCTATACCCACGAGAAGAAGCATTTCATCGGCTATCAGTCCTACATTGCGCCTCTGTCCCGGCTCAATGAGAGCGACTTCCCGGGGTCCGCCGATCTCAGCAATAGCTGGAACCAGGTAACGCCGACCGCTGCGCTGGCCTATCAGGCCACGAAGGACATCATGTTCTATGCGTCGTTCTCGGAAGGCTGGCACTCCGGCGGCTTCTTCGGGGTCAACCAGAATTCGGCCGACTTCGTGCAGAACCAGTACGCTCCCGAGACCGCCAAATCCTATGAAATCGGCGAAAAAGGGGAGTTCTTCGACCATAAAGTTCAGTTCAACCTTACCGGATTCATCAACGATTTCCATAACAAGCAGGAATCATCGATCCAGTTCGACAAGAGCACCAATACGGTGGTCACCCTGTTCACCAACATTGGTGGTCTGCGGTATGAAGGTGTCGAGGGTGAACTGAAGTGGGTCGTCACCCCGCATCTCAATCTGGCTGGTTCTTTCGGCTATCTGCACGCAAAATTCACCTCGTTGCTCGTCGGCTACCCGAGCAACAAGACAGGACCGGTGCAAGTTGTCGACGCCACCTTCCTGACCCCGCGCGGCGCTCCGAATTGGACGCTCGGTGGATCGGCGACTTACACCATCCCGGTGGGCCCGGGTTCTCTGTCAACGGAAGTCCGCGCGAGCTGGGTCGATACGCAGCAGGGCGATCTTTATAACGCCTCGCAGTTCGTTGTTCCGGCCCACACCGATCTCGCCGCGAGCATCAGCTACTCTTACAAGGACTACAGGGTCACCTTCTTCGGGCGTAACCTGACCAACTACCGTCACGAGTTCCCGACCTTCATCGCACCGCTGTTCGCGCCGGGCTCCATTGGGCCGGGCGCAAGCTGGGGTCTCGAGCTACAAGCGCAGTTCTAGGGGCGACGGGAGAGCGCGGTCGGCGACCATCGGGTCGCCGGCCGGGTTCGCCGGGAATTTAGGAAGGACGAGGGCGGCGCTGATTGCGTCGCCTTCTCCATGAAAAAGAGGAGTTTTATGAGCGTTGCACCCAGGCCGCTTCCGCCCGAGGCGGAAATAAAGGCCATCATCGGCCATCAGTTCCCCGGCGGGCCATACACCGTCGCCCACTGGGAGAATTTCCTGCTAACCGAATGCACCGGCGCGGATCTGCTGCCGGACGGCATGGTGCACCCGGTGGTGCTGTTCCACATGCCGATCCTCGGTAGCCGCACCACCATCGGCGAGATGTTCGGGCTGGGGCAGGCGGAATCGGATTTCTCGATCGGCATCGAGAGCTATGATTGGGAGATGTTCAAACCCCTGATCGAGGAAACGCCCTATAAGATCAGCGGCAAGATCGTCGACGCCGAGCGCCGGTTGACCGGTCACGGCCGCTCGCACGATCGCATCCAGTTCCAGTTCGAGGTCGCCGAACCCGACGGGACCCTGGCCGCGCGCACCACGATCACTTGGCATTATGGACGGAGCCAGTCGGTATGAGCTCTCCCTCTCTGAAAGACGTCCCCCCGCTGAAGAATGTAAAGGTCGGCGACGCCATCCCCGACTGGCTGATGGAAAGCGTGCGCCCGGAGCGCATGCGCACCATGGCGGCGATCCTGCGCGATCCCAATCCGGTTCACTGGGACCGGGAAGCCTGCGCGAAGATCGGCTTTGGCCACCGCACCATCAACCAGGGGCCGCTGGGCCTCAGCTACATGGTCAACATGCTGCACGCCTGGGCCGGCCCCGGCTGCGTCAAGCGGCTGTACATGACCTTCCCAATGGCCGTGCTCGATGGCGACCGCATCACCGCCAAGGGCAAAATCACCGCCGTCCGCGAGGAAGGCGGCGAACGCTTCGTCGATTGCGATGTCTGGCTAGAACGCGAAGGCACCAACAACCCCCTCGAAGGCCGGGCCACCATAAAACTCCCCGACTGACCGCTTTTTCGGCCACCGGGCGGGAAAATGCCGGGTGGAACGGAAAGGACGAAAGAATATTTTACCACGAAGGACACGAAGTACACGAAGAAGAGGAAAAAATAGATTTTGCGCTTCGCGCGAAGCGCAACCCCCTTTCTTTCTTTTCTCCTTCCCTTCCTTCGTGTCCTTCGTGGTAAAAATTCCCTTACTTGTTTTCGTTTCAGCGTCTCAAGCCATCGTAATAGCCTCCCAATCTCCGCTGAAGTATTTCAAACCTATTCCAGGTAAGGCCGAAACATGAGCAATATCGTCAACCGGCGGATGACCCTCCAGCGCTATCCGGACGGCATGCCGCGCGACGACGACTTCGCGGTCGTCGAGGGTGAGGTCCCCGACATCGGCGAAGGTGACGTACTGTGCCGGGCGATCTACCTGACAGTGGATCCCTACATTCGCGTCCACCTCAATCCCCGTCTCGCCAAAGGTTATGCGCCGCTGCTGCCCATCGGCGGGGTCATCCCCGGTGAGGCGGTTCTGCAGGTGGAGCGCTCGCGCTTCCCCGGACTCAAGGAGGGCGACTTCGTCGCCGGCTTTGGCGGCTGGCAGGATTTCTGCGCTCTGCCCGGCGCCAGCCTGCGCAAGGTCGATCCGACCCTCGGCCCGCTGAGCGCCCACCTCGGTGCGCTCGGCATGCCGGGCCTCACCGCCTACGCCGGCTTCACGCGCCTGGCCGAGGCTGAGCCTGGGCAGACGGTGTTCGTCTCGGCGGCGCTCGGCGGGGTCGGCGCGGTGGTCGGGCAGCTCGCCCGCGAACGTGGCTGCCGCACGATCGGCGTCTCCAGCTCGGCGGAAAAATGCCGCTATGCCGTCGAGACGCTGGGCTACGACCTCTGCCTCGACCGCAACCAGTCTGACTTTGCCGACCTGGTCGCCAAAGCCTGTCCCGAGAAGATCGACGTCAACTTCGAGAACGTCGGCGGCGATGTATTCTGGGCCGCGCTCCATTCGATGAAGGACTACGGCCGCATGATCATGTGTGGCCTGGTCTCCGACTATAACAACGATGAACTGCCGAGCGGGCCGGACCTGGCGCCGACCCTGATCCGCTACATCGCGCTCAAGCGGCTGGTGATGAAGGGTCTGATGGTGGCCGACTTCTTCAACCTCTATCCGGAATTCCAGCAGGTGGTCGGCGCCATGATCCGCGATGGCCGCTTCCGGCATAAGGAATACATCGTCGAGGGCATCGACAACGCCGGCCGCGCCATGATCGACATGATGGAAGGCCGCAACTTCGGTAAAACGGTCGTGCGCATCACCGACGATCCAACGCTCTGACATGATTAGCGAGAAAGACTCGATGGCCGTGACCCTGGCAGCGCGCCTTCAGCGGCTCGAGGACATTGAGGCCATTCGCCAGCTCAAGGCCCGCTATTGCCAGGCCTGCGATGACGATCACAATGGCGACGCCGTGGCCGCCTGTTTCGTTGCCGACGGTCTTTGGGAAGGCGCCAATATCGACGTCCACGCCAGGGGGCACGAGGCCATCCGGGCCTACATCGACGGCGTCCGCTCCAGCGGCCGGGTCAACAATCCAGCCCACATGGTGATGAACCCGATTATCACGCTCGACGGCGACCGCGCGACCGGTCACTGGCGCTTCCAGATGTTGTACGCCGACCGCGCCGACCCCGAAACGACCCACTTCCACCGCATCATCGGCATCTACGAGGACGAATATGTCCGCACCGAAACCGGCTGGCTGATGTCGCACCTGCGCGTCACCGTCCAGGAAAACAACGAATACAAGGTGGAAGCCTGAGGCGGAAACCGACCAGCCGTCAGACCGCCGAACAGGCGGCGGGAAAGTATTTCCCGATCCTCTTAAATCTGCGTCATCTGGTGCGTCCCTGAACGGCGCAACACCTAGTGGGCGGGAGTCCCACCCGGGCAATGGTCGGTTGGCCCGGTAGCTGACAGGCGGCGTGGCTGGGTAACTGGTCGGGTCGAAGCCCTGTGACAAAGGCCG